>NZ_CAXAPG010000012.1:0-136755 GCF_963970585.1 Pseudomonas sp. RL_105y_Pfl2_101 | reverse complement strand
CTTTCCAAGGCACTACCTGATCCATCTCGATCAGGAACAACTCCTTGCGGGTCTGCTTGCGCTTGCCGGCGTACTCGGCATCGGCGAAGGTCATCTGTTTCATCATTGAAAAGCTCGGCGACTGGTGCCCGGTGATTTTGCCAAATCAGGAAGTCTTTTTCAGAGTTTCCTTAGAGGATTTGATCACGCTCTGCGTGGGAATGTATCCCGTGACGCTCTGCGTCACCTTCCAGAAGCGGAACGCGGAGCGTCCCTGGCGGCGTTCCCACGCAGGAGCGTGGGAACGATCAACACGCAGCCCAGCGTGAGCAAGCTCCCTCGCCACAGGGTTGGCGCCAGGCGTTCGGGCTGTGGTGAATGGAGAATCCGCTTACACCGTCAAACCCAACCCCACCACAACCTCCCGCTCCGCCAAACCCTCCACCAAATACACACTCCCGCCCAAAATGTCCTTGGCATGATGCTTGGCCTGCGAAGCCAGCTCAGCCAACTGACTGGCATCCAATTCCTCACAGGCCTCGGTGCGCAGATGCACCACGCCAATCGACAATGACAACAGCGCGAACTCCTGTCGAACGCCCTGTCGGTTCAACGCTGTAAAGCATCCCGTCTCCAGGTGTTCGGGGCGGTAGAAGCGCCGGCAGTGGGTCTGGAAGTCGCTGAGTAGCTGGTCCAGGCGTCTGCGCCAGTCTTCCGGGCCGAGGACCAGCAGGAAGTCGTCGCCGCCGATGTGGCCGACGAAGTCGCGGCTGGGGTCGATGCGTTCGTTCAGGCATTGGGCCAGGCACAGCAGGACCTCGTCGCCGCGCCCGTAGCCGTAGAGGTCGTTGAAGGGTTTGAAACTGTCGATGTCCACGTAGCAGATCACCGATTCCTGCCGTTGTTGCAGCAGGCGCGTGAGGCATTGCTGGATCGGGACGTTGCCCGGCAGCAGGGTCAGGGGGTTGGCGTAGCGGGCCTGTTGGATTTTCAGTTCGGTGATGAGCTTGAGCACGTCGATTACCCGGCCCAGGCCCAGGTAGCCGCCGTTGAGGGTGATGATGAAGTCTTCTTCGATGCGTTGTCGGGCGCGGCTGGTGATCAGGCGGCTGACTTGTTGCAGCGACTGGTTCAACTCCACTGCGAGAAAGTCGTCGCGCATCAAGCGGCTGATGGGTTTGCGGGCGAACAGGTCGGTGGCGAAGGGCTTGAGCAAGGCGTCCGAGAGCGAATGGCGATGAACGATGCCGCAGGGCTGCCCTTGATCATCCAGCACCGCCAGGGAGTTGAGGTTGGCCTGGCGCCGGAACGCTTCCAGCACGGTGGCTGTTGGCGTGTTGTGGGCCACTGCCGTTTGCTCGTTGAGCAGCGCACTGAGGTCGTTGACCTCATCGCTCAACGTCGCCACGCCGCTGTCCTGCTTGGGCATCAGGGCCTTGGCATCGCGTGACGGTTGTTCCTGAGGCCGCGCCAGCAGATAGCCCTGGACCAAGTCGACGCCCATTTCGATCAGCACTGCCAGTTCTTCCGGCAGTTCGATGCCCTCGGCAATCACCTGGGCGCGGGAGGCCCGGGCGATTTTCAGGATAGAACCCACGAATTCGCGCTTGAGGGCGTCCTGGTGGATGCCGTCGATGAAATGCCGGTCGATCTTCACGTAATCGGGCCGCAATTCGGACCACAGTCGCAGGCTCGAATAACCGGCGCCCAAGTCGTCCAGGGCAATCGAGAAACCCATGGCCCGATAATGATGCAGGGCGGTTTGAAGGCGCTGGAAGTCATCGATGGGGGTTTGTTCGGTCAGTTCGATCACGACCTGGCTGGGCGCGATGCCGAGGTCCTGCAGCAGTTGCAGCGTGCGCCCCGTCTGGTGTGCCGATTCCAGCAGGGACTCGGGCGAGACGTTGAGAAACAGTTTGCCCGGCAGCTTTTGCTCATTGAAGCGTTGGCAGGCGCTGCGGCGACAGGCCAGTTCCAATTCGCTGAGGCGGCCGGCCTGGCGGGCCACGGAGAGCAGCGCGATGGGCGAGTGCAACGGGCTGTTGGAGGGGCCGCGGGTCAAGGCTTCATAACCCACGATGCGCCGTTCGGAAAGGCAGATGATCGGTTGGAACAGGCTGTGCAAACCGCTTTGAGCCAGGATCGAACTCAAGGCACTCAGCTGCTCTGTCGTGGTCATGGTAATCTCTGGCGATAAAAAAGGACCGGGTGCGCGGCACCCGGTCCTGTATTTCACGACAGACTGATGTCAGTTTGATGACACTGCGACGAGCATCACCATTAAATGGCCATCATCTTAGTGCTTGGCGATCGCCGTATTGAGTTTCAGGTAATCCAGCAGGATCCGCCCGGTCTCGCTCAGGTAGGCATCGTCTTCCGGTTTGGTTTTCTCCGGCTCCGTGATCAGGTCTTCGTCCTCTTTCTTCAGCTCTTTGAGCGGTTCTTCGCCCTTGGCTTTGCGACGCTGGTTTTCCAGGGTCAGTTGCTTGGCCTCGATGTCGGCATGCTGCGCGCGACGCTCGGCTTCGTTGAGGGTGACGGTTTTTTCCATCATCAACTTCTGCGCCAAGGCCAGCTTGTCGCGGATGAACACGAATTCCGCGTCCTGGGACGAGCGCGCGTCGTGGTCGGACTTGAGTTGGGCCAGGAACGGTTTGAATGGGTCCACGGCCGGTTTGATCGCGGGCCGGATGGTGTCCCATGGCATGGCTTCGGGCAGGGCGCTTTCACCGATTTCCTTGGTGTCGATGATCGACGGGTAATCGATGTCAGGCAGCACGCCCTGGTGCTGGGTGCTCTGTCCGGAAACCCGGTAGAACTTCGCCAGGGTTAGTTTCAGTTCGCCATGGTTGAGCGGCTGGATGGTCTGCACGGTGCCTTTGCCGAAGGTCTGGCCGCCGATGATCAGCGCACGGTGATAGTCCTGCATCGCACCGGCGAAAATTTCCGAGGCCGACGCGGACAGGCGATTGACCAGCAAGGCCATTGGCCCCTTGTAGAACGCGCCCGGGTTTTCGTCTTCCAGCACATCCACCCGGCCATCGGCGTTACGCACGAGCACGGTCGGGCCCTTGTCGATGAACAGGCTGGTCAACTCTGTGGCTTCCTGCAGGGAGCCACCGCCGTTGTTGCGCAAGTCGATGACGACGCCGTCGACCTTTTCCTTCTGCAGTTCGGTCAGCAGCTTCTTGACGTCGCGGGTGGTGCTCTTGTAGTTCGGATCCCCGGCGCGGAAGGCCTTGAAGTCCAGGTAGAAAGCCGGGATCTCAATGATGCCGAGCTTGTAGTCCTTGCCGTCCTGCTTGAGGTTGAGGACCGATTTTTTCGCCGCCTGTTCTTCCAGCTTCACCGCTTCACGGGTGATGGACACGACCTTGCTGGTCTGGTCGTTCGGGGCATTGCTGGCCGGGATGACTTCCAGGCGCACCACCGAGCCTTTCGGACCACGGATCAGCTTGACCACTTCGTCCAGGCGCCAGCCGACCACGTCGACCATTTCCTTGTTGCCTTGGGCGACGCCGATGATCTTGTCCGCCGGGCTGACCTGTTTGGTCTTGTCCGCAGGGCCCGCCGGGACCAGGCGCACGATTTTCACTTGGTCGTTGTCGCTCTGCAGTACCGCACCGATGCCTTCCAGGGACAGGCTCATGTTGATGTCGAAGTTTTCCGCGTTATCTGGCGACAGATAATTGGTGTGCGGGTCGTAGGACATGGCGAAGGTGTTGATGTACGCCTGGAAAATGTCCTCGGCGCGGGTCTGGTCCAGGCGAGCCAATTGGTTCTTGTAGCGCTTGGTCAGGGTTTCCTGGATCTGCTTGGGGTCCTTGCCGGAAATCTTCATGCGCAGCACTTCGTCCTTGACGCGCTTGCGCCACAGGTCATCGAGTTCGGCTGTGCTTTTGAGCCAGGGGGCGTCTTTGCGGTCGACTTGCAAGGTTTCCTTGGTATTGAAATCGATTTTGTCGACGCCTTTGTTCAGCTCGGCAAGGGTGAAATCCAGGCGCGATTTCACGCGGTCCAGGTAGCGCTTGTAGATGGTGAACCCGGCGTTCAGGTCGCCGCTCTTGAGGAAATCGTCGAACTGGGTCTTCCACTTGTTGAATTCGGCGATGTCGCTGGCCAGGAAATAACTGCGCGAGGGATCAAGCAGCTTCAGGTAGCTGTCGTAGATGATGACCGAGCGCGCATCATCGAGCGGTGGCTTGCTGTAGTGATGGCGTTTGAGCAACTCGACGACGTTAAGGCTGGCAATCACCTCGTCACGATCGGGCCGAAGCTTGTCCCAACTGTTGGCTGCGAACGTATCGTTCGACAACGGTAACAGGCCGAGGCCAATGACGAGCGCGAGGGCGGTACTGGGGAACAGGTGCTTCATGCTGATTCGACGCAGGGACAATTGATAACGCATATTAGGCCGTCTTTGAAGTCGCCGGTTCCATGTGGCCCGGGCGCATAATGCAAGAAAGCCCGGCGTTGAAGCAGCGGGCCCAGTCGAGACTCACTATGGAGGCACCGTGAAAGCATTGCAAGGCGTTGAAGGCCAAGTGGTATGGGCTGATGAGCCAAGTCCGGCGTGTGATGTCGGGCAAGTTCGCATTCGTGTGGCGGCCGCCGGCCTGAATCGGGCCGATTTGTTGCAAAAAGCCGGACTTTACCCGCCGCCACCCGGCGCCAGCCAGGTGCTGGGGCTGGAATGTTCCGGGGTGATCAGCGAGGTTGGGCCGGGCTCGTCCTGGCAGGTGGGCGACCGCGTTTGTGCATTGCTGGCCGGCGGCGGGATGGCCGAGGAAGTGGTGGTCGATGGCCGGCATGTATTGCCGGTACCCGAGGGCTTGTCATTGGCTGAAGCGGCCGCGCTGCCGGAGGTCTACAGCACGGCGTGGTTGAACCTGTTCCAGTTGGCGGCGCTCAAACCGGGTGAAAAAGTGCTACTGCACGCTGGCGCCAGTGGCGTCGGCTCGGCCGCGATCCAGCTGTGCAAGGCGTTCGGCAACCCATGTTGGGTCAGTGTCGGTTCGACCGAGCGGCTGGCCTATTGCGAGGCCCTGGGCGCCCAGGGCGGCGTGGTACGCACCGATGGCCTGGAGAGTTTGAACGACCTCGGTCCCTTCGACGTGATCCTCGATCCGGTGGGCGGCAGCTACGCCCAACTCAACGTGAAACTTTTGTCAGTTGACGGCCGTTGGGTGTTGATCGGCCTGATGGGCGGGCGCTCGACCGAACTCGATCTGGCTCAGGTGCTGGGCAAGCGTATCCAACTGCTCGGCTCGACCCTGCGCAGCCGCGACGAGCAGTTCAAGGCCGACCTGATCAGCGAGCTGGGCCAACAGGTGTGGCCGCTGTTTGCCGATAAACGCCTGAGCCCGCAACTGGCCCGGACCTTCGCGATCAAGGACGCCGAAGCGGCGTTCGCGGAACTGGCGACCAACCAGGTGTCCGGGAAGCTGGTGTTGGTGATCGATGAAAGCCTGAGCTGATTTCGACAGCTATGTGCGACCCGTGGCAACTGTGTAGACGCTACGCAGGAGCTGAGTAGGAGCTGTCGAGTGAAACGAGGCTGCGATCTTTCCCAAGACACCTGAATCTCAAGCGAAAGATCAAAAGATCAAAAGATCGCAGGCTTCGCCAGCTCCTACAGGTCCGCGCCGACATGACTGGCACCCTCATCCTTATCGACGCTGGCTTGCACCTTCGGTCGGCAGCCCCTGTCTGATGCGCGCGTCCTGCTAGCGTTAACTAATGGGGGATGGGGCAACCGCAGCTTTCATTTCACCAGTAGGTGAAGAGGTTGATTATGGCCATCGCCGAATGGCGCATGCAGGGCGTCGAATTCATTGCCTGCAACTGCAATTGGGGCTGCCCCTGTCAATTCAATGCGCCACCGACCCATGGTCACTGCCAGGCGGTGGCGTCGATGCGAGTGGAACACGGGTATTTCAATCAGGTCGCGCTGGACGGATTGTGCTGGGCCGCCACTTTCGCTTGGCCGGGTGCCATCCATGAGGGCAACGGCAGTTGTCAGGTGTTCATCGATGAACGCGCCGACGAGGCGCAACGCCAGGCTCTGCTGACCATCCTCTCTGGCCTGGAGAGCGATCCAGGGGTCAACGTGTTTCAGGTGTTCAGCAGCACCATGAGTGAAGCGTTCGAACCGCTGTTCGTGCCTATTACCCTCTCCATTGATGTCGATCAGCGCTTGGCGCACCTGGATATTCCTGGCGTGTTGCAGGCCAGCGGCGAGCCGATCCGCAGCCCGATCGACGGCTCACCTCATCGAGTCCGCCTGTCCCTGCCCAACGGCTTCGAGTTCCTCGAGGCCGAAGTAGCCAGCGGCAGCTACCAGACGCATGCAGCCCTAAAACTACAAGCCCAGGGCAGTCATAGCCACCTCGCCCACGTGCACTTCACCGGTCATGGCATAGAGCCGTAAAGATGGCAGAACCTCAGGTGGCGAGGCAGAGCAAGCGACTGACAGGCGAGCAGCTGCTGCTCCTGCTCTGCCTGTTCGCGCTGACCGCCCTGGCCTGGCTGATACTGCTGCGGATGGCTCGGGACATGAGTGCGCCGGGTGGCATGGCTGATGCGGCAATGGGCGGCATGCTCATGCCCTGGAGCCTGGCCGATACACTGCTGATGTTCGCCATGTGGGGGGTGATGATGGTCGGCATGATGCTGCCCAGCACCCTGCCCATGCTGTTGATCTACCAGCAGATGCTGCGCAAGCGTATGCCGGCACCGCAGCGACACCTGGCCCTGCTGCTGTTCTGCAGCGCCTATGTTCTGGTCTGGGCCGGTTTCGCCCTGGGCGCCACGGCGCTGCAATGGGCGCTCGAGCAACTCGCTCTGCTCAGTCCGGGGATGCGCAGCACCAGTACCGCGTTGGGCGCCGGCCTGCTGCTGGTCGCAGGCGTCTATCAGTGGCTGCCAGGCAAGGCGGTCTGCCTTGAGCATTGTCGCGGGCCGTTACATTTTCTGCTCGGCTACTGGCGCCCCGGCGTACTCGGCGGCTGGCGCATGGGCCTGGCCCATGGCGCTTATTGCCTGGGCTGCTGCTGGGCCCTGATGGGCCTGCTGTTTGTGGTCGGCGTGATGAACCTGCTTTGGGTGGCCGTGATCGGTGTCTTTATCTTGTTGGAGAAAAACCTACCGCAGGGACTCTGGCTCAGCCGTCTCTGCGGTTTGTTGTTGCTCGGTTGGGGCATGTGGCTGCTGCTGGGCTGAACCTGAACCTGTGGGAGCTGAGCTTGCTCGCGATAGCGGTGTATCAGATAAATCAATGCCGGCTGATCCACCGCTATCGCGAGCAAGCTCGCTCCCACACGAGGCTGCTTATTTCCAACTATGGATTGGCCACCCGGCCGATTCGGCATGGGCCTTCAATACCGGGTCCGGGTTCACCACATGCGGGTAATCGACCTTGAGCAGCAACGGCAGGTCATTGCGCGAGTCGGAATAGAAACTCGCGCCTTCCAGGTTCTCTTCCTCGGCGTCCAGCCAGTCCAGCAACCGGGCGATCTTGCCTTCGCGGTAGGTCAGGGTGCCGACGGTCTGGCCGCTGTACACCCCATGAGCCACGTCAAGTTCGATCGCCAGGATCTCGTCGATGCCCAGGCGTTCGGCAATGGGCTTGACCAGGTGCGTGCCCGAGGCTGAGATCACCAGGATCCGGTCGCCGGCCTTGCGGTGTTCGGCGATGGTCTTGGTGGCGTCGCTGAAGATGATCGGTTCGATGAAGTCTTCCACCCAGGGCGCCACCAAGTGTTCGATTTCTTCCGGCGTGCGGCCGATCATCGGTTCCAGGCTGAAGTCCATGTACTCTTCCATGCTCAGCTTGCCGTGGCTGTAGGCGTCCATCAGCGCGTCGTTGCGTTGCATGAACGACTCGGGGTCGACCCAGCCCAGGCGTCCCATCTGTGCGCTCCAGAGGGTGGAGCAGTCGCCGTGGATAAGGGTTTCGTCCAGATCAAAAATTGCCAGGGCCATCAGCGCGTTTTCCTTTTCAAGATCAGCTTCAAAATCGATAAAGCCGTCAGGCTACCTCACACAGTGCCGACGGATCGATGGAAAATGACAATCGTGCGCCATCGGGGTGCAAGTCGGCGGCCGAGCGATTGAGTACATCCACCACCAGTTCCACGCCGCGGGCCTCGACCCGGTAGCGAATCACGTTGCCCAACAGGCTGTGGCTGCGGATCAGCGCGTCGGCCTCGCCGCTACGGCTCAGCTCGATGGCTTCGGGGCGGATGGCGATACGACCGTTCACCGGCCGTTGCAGCAGTTTGGTCGCGCTGTCGGCGTCCAGCAGGTTGTAGTTGCCGATAAAACCGGCGGCAAAGACATCGATTGGCGCAGTGTAAAGGGTTTCGGCATCACCGCTTTGTACGATCTTTCCCTGGTTCATCAGGAAAATCCGGTCAGACATGGTCAGGGCTTCTTCCTGGTCGTGTGTGACGAAAATCGTGGTCAGGCCCAACTCACGCTGGATCTGTCGGATCTGTTCGCGCAAGTGCTTGCGAATCCGTGCATCCAGGGCCGACAGCGGCTCGTCCAGTAGCAACAGGCGCGGCCGGGTCACCAGGGAACGGGCCAGGGCGACGCGCTGGCATTGGCCACCGGAAAGTTGATGGGGATAGCGGCCGGCAAAATCATGCAGCTCCACCAGGTGCAGGATCTCCAGCACGCGCTGGCGGCTGTCCGCGGCATCGACTTTTTGCATGCGCAGGCCGAAGGCAACGTTCTGCTCCACCGTCATGTTGGGGAACAAGGCGTAGCTCTGGAAGACCATGCCGATGCCGCGTTTCTGCGGGCTCAACGGGACGATGTCTTGCCCGTCGAGGATGATCTGGCCGGCATCCACCGCGGTCAGGCCGGCAATGCAGCGCAGCAACGTGGACTTGCCACAACCGGAAGGGCCGAGGAGGGTGACGAATTCGCCCTTGCGGATCTCGCAATTGATGTCGCTGAACACGGGTGTGCCGGCGTAGCTTTTTTGCAGGTGTTGGACGCTGACGTAGCTCATTGGCTTTTGTCCTTGTTCAAGATGTTGGCCGCCCAGGTCAGGACCAGTACGAAGAGGAAATAGGAAATCACCAGCGCACTGGTGAAGTGGCCGCTGCTGTTGCGCATGTTGTTCAGGTACACCTGCAGGGTTTCATAGCGGGTGCCAACGAGGATGTTGGCAAACACGAATTCGCCGAACAGGAACGAGAAGGACAGCAGCAGCGCCACCATCAGGCCCTTGCGCAGGTTTGGCAGCACCACCAGGAATGCGGCCTGGAAGGTGCTGGCGCCGAGCAGTTGGGCGGCGTCCATCAGGTCGCGCAGGTTGATCGCTTGCAGGTTGTTGGTGATTGCCCGGTACATGAACGGCAGGGCGACGGTGAAGTAGCAACCGATCAGGATCCACGGCGTACCGACCATCGCCAGCGGCCCGGAGCCGTAGAGTTGCAACAGACCTACCGACGACACCACCGGCGGCACCGCAAAGGGCAGCAGGATGAGGATGTTCATCAGGGCGTCGAGTCTGGGGAAGTGGTAATGCACCACGAACAGCAACGGCAGGATCAATACCACCGAGAGCACCAGGGCACCGACGCAGACCAGCAGCGATTGGCCGAAGGCGTGGAGAAAACGCGGATCGCTCCACAACTGCACATACCATTTGAACGTGAAGCCGCTGGGTAGCACGGTGGCCGACCAACTGCTGGCGATGGAGTAGACGAGCGTGCCGGCCAGGGGCAGCAGCAAGATGGCGAACAGCAGGTACACCACCACCCGATGATAGAGCCCGACGGAGCCCGGTTCAGCGCGAGACATGGTAGCTCCTCTTGAGCAGCAACTGATGGACGATGGTGACCACGGTCATCAACGCCACCAATATCACGGCCAGGGCACTGGCCATGTTCGGGTCGAGGGAAATGTCGCCAGAGACCATGGCGGCGATGCGAATCGGCAGCACGTTGAAGTTGCCGGTGGTCAGCGCATAGACCGTGGCGTAGGCGCCGAGGGCGTTGGCCAGCAGGATCACGAAGGTGCCCAGCAGCGCCGGGGTCAGCACCGGCAAGCCGATGTGTCGCCAGAACTGCCAGCCGTTGGCGCCCAGCAGCTCGGCGGATTCGCGCCAGTCTTCGCGCAGGGCGTCGAAGGCCGGATAGAGCAGCAGCACGCCCAGGGGGATCTGGAAGTAGGTGTAGAGAATGATCAGCCCGGTTTTCGAGTACAGGTTGAAATCCTCGATGATGCCCGCCTGTTTGAGCATGATCGTGATGCTGCCGTTGAACCCGAGCAAAATGATGAAGGCGAAGGCCAGGGGCACGCCGGCGAAGTTACTGGTCATGTTGGCAAAGGCGTTGACGAAGTTGCGCAGGCGCGAATCCACACGGCGCAGGGAGTAGCTGCCGAGCACGGCGATGACAATGCCGAACACGCTGGACCAGAAACTGATCTCCAGGCTGTGCTGGATTGCTTGCAGGTAGAACTTGGAGCTGAAGATCTTGCTGAAGTTGGCCAGGCCCCAGCCGAACTCTTCCGATTCCAGGCTGTTGACCAGCACCCAGAGCAGCGGGGCGATCTGGAACACGATGAAGAAAATCGCGAAGGGCACCAGGCACAACGCTGCCAGCCATTTGCCGCGCGTCATGGCGTTCACTTGAGTAACTCCTGGCAGTAGGGTTTGTCGTGGTCGACGCCGAGCAATTGGCAAATGGTGCCGCACAGGTCGGTCTGCCGGGGCGTGGCCGCGGGATCGAAACTGAAGCCGCTGCCCAAGACAAACAGCGGCACTTCCCGTTCTTCGGCCAGCAGACCGTTGTGGGAACGGTCGTTGTTCATGCCGTGGTCGGACGTCACCAGCACCTGGTAACCGGCGTCGAGCCAGGCTTGCAGGTAGACCGCCAGGTTGATGTCCGCCGAGCGGGCGCTGTTGCGGTATTGCGGGGTGTCGAGGCCGTGCTTGTGGCCGGCGTCGTCGATGTTCATCGGGTGCACCAGCAGGAAGTTCGGCAAGTAGCGCTGGCGCAGGTGTTCGGCGTCGGCGAACAGGTGGGAATCGGGGTAATGGTCATTCCAATAGAAATGCCCGTGTTGAATCGGCAAGTCGGGGTTGTCGGTGTGACGATCGCGACCGGCCACGAAGGGCGAAACGTTATAGAGCTCGCTGACCCAGTGATACGCCGCGGCCGCCGTACTCAAGCCGGCCTGGGTGGTGTAGTGGAAAATGCTGCGCTGGTTCGACAGGCGCGAGACGTTGTTGTGCACGATCCCGCTGTCGATGGGCACGACGCCAGTGAGGATGCATTCGTAGAGTGGGCGCGACAGGGCGGGCAACTCACATTCCAGTTTGTAGAGGGCCGCGCGTCCTGCGCCGACGTAAGCCTGCAAATGCCCCATGGCATGCCGGGCGACCTCATGGTTGAGACCGTCGAGCACCACCAGGATGACGTTGTGCTTCATGGGTATCGGGACTCCGGGCAGATACCAGAAAACTCGGACTCAACAAGCTCCACTGTAAGAGCAGGCCTGTGGGAGCAAAGCTTGCTCGCGATAAACGATGACACGGTCTTGCAGTTGAACCGTGTCGCCTTCATCGCGAGCAGGCTTTGCTCCCACAGGGACTGCTTCCACAGTGGGGTGCCCAGTGGATATCCGAGCGGGAGCTACCGCCTTATTGCATGTTGATGATCACTTCTTCCTGCCACTTCTGCGGCAGTGCCTTGGAGGTCTTCTCCCACGCATCCGCGTCCTTGATCGGGGTCACGCCTTTGTACTGCTCGTTCGGCAGCAGCTTGGCCTTGACCTCTTCCGGCAGGGTCAGGTGCTCGGCGCGGATCGGACGGGCGTTGCCCTTGGCCAGGTTGATCTGGCCGGCGTCGCTGAAGATGTACTCACGAGCGAGTTTGGCGGCGTTCGGGTGCTTGGCGTATTTGTTGATGATGGTGGTGTAGCCGGAGATGACCGAGCCGTCGGACGGAATCAGCACGACGTAGTCATCCGGGTTGACCATCTTGGCCTTGTAGCTCAGACCGTTGAAATCCCAGACCACGCCGACTTCGACTTCACCTTTTTCCATGGTGGCGATGGTTGGGTTGGCCATGGACAGGCGCCCTTGCTTGGCGATCTCAGCAAACATCAACAGTGCCGGCTGGACGTTCTTCTCGTCGCCGCCGTTGGCCAGGGCCGCGGCCAGCACTCCGTTGGCGGCTTGGGCGGCAGTGCTTACGTCACCGATGGAAACTTTGTATTTACCGGTCTTCAGGTCCGCCCACTTGGTCGGCACTTCGGAACCGTGCAACAGCTTCTTGTTGACGATGAACGCGATGGTGCCGGTGTAGGCCAATGCCCAGTTGCCGTCATTGTCCTTGGCCCAGGCCGGTACTTGCTCCCAGGTGCTTGGCTTGTAGGGTTGGACCACGCCCTGCTTGACCGCGATCGGGCCGAAAGCCGCACCGACGTCGCCGATGTCGGCGCTGGCGTTGTCTTTCTCGGCGGCGAACTTGGCGATTTCCTGGGCCGAGCTCATGTCGGTGTCGATGTGTTTCAGGCCGTAGACCTTCGCCAGGTCGTCCCAGGTGCCTTTCCAGTTTGCCCAGTCATCGGGCATGCCGACGCTGTTTACGGTGCCTTCCGCTTTCGCAGCGGCTTCCAACGTTTTCAGATCGGTGTCAGCGGCCATGGCGGCGGTGCACATGGCAATGGTCGAGCCTAACAGTGATGCCAGGAAAAGCTGTTTCATCCGAAGCTCCTATGGGCGTTTTCAACGCTGCGATTGCGGTTGTGTTGGTCTAGGTCAGCAATACCTGAGCCAATGTAGGCGAGCCCTGTGACATTTTGATGTCGGTGTTGGAGGGTCCAGGAAATATCCGGCTCGTGGAGGTTGGCTGCGAATTAAGCCTAGACCATGGTTAAACAGCTGATCTGAAAGGACTTGGCCGTTAATTTGCACGCCTGCAAAGCGACCGTTCGGCGGCTCTGTCATCTGCCAGTCATGTGCAGTGCCTAGGCTTGCTGGACCAAGAAGCGGATCGATGGACAGTCGATCTTGCGCCGAAACAGTGCTGGTCTAGTCCAAATAGGTAACGTTGATGCGCATCGATGCAACCAAAGCGGTGACAGCCATCGGACAGGTCTTGCAAGAGCAACTCGGCCACGGGTTGCTGGCGCCCGGCAGCAAGTTGCCGGCCGAGCGCAAGCTCAGTGAATTGTTCGGGACCACGCGGATTACCGTGCGTGAGGCGTTGTTGCAGCTTGAAGCCCGGGGGCAGATTTATCGGGAGGAGCGCCGGGGCTGGTTTGTTTCGCCGCCGCGCCTGGCCTACAACTTGATGCAGCGCAGCCATTTCCACGCCATGGTTGCAGCCCAGGGGCGTGTGCCTTCTACCCAAGTGATCTCGGCGCGCCTGCAACCTGCCTCGGCGGCGGTGTGTGCCTGGTTGCAGTTGCCGGCGTTGTCCAGCGTGATCCAGATCTGCCGCGTGCGGCGTATCGACGAGCGGCTGGTGCTGTACGTCGAGCACTACCTGAACCCGCAGTATTTTCCGGACATCCTCGGGTTCGACCTCAACCAGTCCATCACCGAGCTGTACGCCCGCCATTACGATCTGCACTACGGCCGGGTGAAGTTTGAAATCGTGCCCACCTCTTTACAGCCAGAAGCGGCAGCGGCGTTGAAGGTTTCGGTGGGCAGCCCCGGGCTTCGCATCGCACGGGTCAACTATGACCAGCATCAGCGGCTGATCGATTGCGACCTGGAGTTCTGGCGACACGATGCGATCCATGTCGGCGTGGATGTGCCGGAGCAACCTGTACTGGAATCGCCCGCAGCCTGAGGCTGGGTCAGAGCGACTCGTTGAGCTTGCTCAGGATTTTGATCACCACCGTGGCGAGGATCAACAACATGCCGATCCACATGGCAAAGACCCCAACGTTCTTGTCGCGGAAGTTGAAGCCGATGGCCAGCAGGATCATGCCAGCAAGGATAGGCACCAGCATGGCGTTGAACGAAGACATCGAGATCATGACGACAGCCTTGTCGGGGAGAGATAGGGTCAGTCTAGTTGGGGTTTGGCTGGGGTGTGCTGATGTATGTCACGGCCTCCCCAAATTTTGAGGCGGACATCATTGTGGCGAGGGAGCTTGCTCCCGCTGGGTTCTGTAGGAGCTGCCGAAGGCTGCGATCTTTTGATCTTTTGATCTTTTGATCTTTCGCTTGAGACTCAAGTGTCTGGGGAAAGATCGCAGCCTCGTTGCACTCGACAGCTCCTACGGCCCAGCGGGAGCAAGCTCAGGGATCATGGCAACTCGCGAGAGGCGTAGAACGCGCTCAGCACCTTTACCAGATGCGCCAGGTCGTGGCTGCCGCACAGCTCGCGGATCGAATGCATGGCGAAGGTCGGCAGGCCGATGTCCACGGTGCGCACGCCCAGTTGACTGGCGGTGATCGGGCCGATGGTCGAGCCACAGCCCATGTCGCTGCGCACCACGAAGCTCTGCACCGGCACTTCTTCAGCCATGCACAGGTGGCGGAAGAACCCGGCGGTTTCGCTGTTGGTGGCGTAGCGCTGGTTGCTGTTGACCTTGATCACCGGCCCGGCGTTGAGCTTGGGGCCGTGGTTGGCGTCGTGCTTGTCGGCATAGTTGGGATGCACGCCGTGGGCGTTGTCGGCAGACACCAGCAGGGATTTCTGAATAGTGCGCACGAACGCTTCACCTTCAGGCAGCAGGCGACGCAAGGTCTGTTCCAGCATCGGCCCGTCGGCGCCACAGGCCGAGCATGAGCCGACCTCCTCGTGATCGTTGCACACCAGTACGCAGGTTTCTTCGGTGTCAGCGTTCAGCAACGCTTGCAGGCCGGCGTAGCACGACAGCAGGTTGTCCAGGCGCGCACCGGCGATGAAGTCGCCGTGCAGGCCAATGACCGCAGCGCTTTGCGTGTCGTAGAAGCTCAACTCGTAATCGAGTACTACGTCGGCATTCAGGCCGTGTTCGCGGGCCAGTTGATCGGTGAGCACGGCACGGAAATCGACGCGCTCGTCCCCGGCGAACTGGGCGAGGATCGGCGGCAGTTCATTCTGCGGGTTGATGGCCCAGCCTTGGTTGGCTTCGCGATTGAGGTGGATGGCCAGGTTCGGAATCGTGGCGATCGGTGCCTTGAAATCGATCAACTGGCTTTCGACCTTGCCATCGCGGCGGAAGGTCACGCGCCCGGCCAAGGACAGGTCGCGGTCGAACCACGGCGCCAGCAACGCGCCGCCGTAGACTTCCACGCCCAGTTGCCAGAACCCGTGGCGTTGCAGTTCCGGCTGCGGTTTGACCCGCAGGCAGGGGCTGTCGGTGTGGGCGCCGACCAGGCGGATGCCATCGTGCAACGGTGAGTGGCGGCCGAGCTTGAAGGCGATGATCGAGGAGTCGTTACGCGTGACGTAATAGCGACCATTGGGCTCGGTGGCCCAGGTCTCGCGTTCGTCAAGACGCTGATAGCCTGCCGCCTCCAGGCGCTTGGCAAGGCTGGCGGTGGCATGGAACGGGGTAGGGGAGGCCTTGAGGAAGTCGATCAGGCCCTGGTTCAACTCTGCACGCATAAGAAACTCCAGACAGCAATGGGCGGCAGTTTACCCCATCGACCGCCTGCATTGCAGACCCAATCCCCCATCACGGACCGTTCCGCAGCCCGGCCATTCTGGTCAGTCCGAGGCCGTGATCCGCTGGCGCAAGTGCGCCATGATCAAGGGCTTGTCTTGCCCCTTGGACGGCTCTGGCAGGTGCTGCGGCCAGTGCTCCAGTTGACCGAACAGCTGTTGCTGGCGCTCCGGGTCCAGGCGGAGAATCTCCCGCGATGCCGAATCCCACCAATGGTGCCGGCAAAGGTTGTAGTAAGGATGCTCCGGCGCCGCGCTGCCATACAGCAGGTCACGACCGATCCTGTGCAAGGCGCCGCGCTGGTGGCGCAATTTCCATTTGATCTTCAGACGCCGCCAGGCCGACGGGAAAGGCCGGGTGCGCGGTACATCATGGCAGCGCTCTATCAGCTGCTGGCTGAACGCCTCGCCGTGCTGGGCAAAGAAGTGCGCCAGCATGGTGTGGAAGAAGCGTTTTTCGGCGAAGTAGTGATAGGCGTGCTTGTTGGTTTCGTTAATGACCCGGTTGCGCAGGGTGAACGAAATCGCGATCTGTTCGATGGTGTGGATGTCGAAGCCGCCTTCGGTCCATTCATCGATCAGTTCGACGGCCTGGACCAGCAGTGCCGCGTCGTTGTCAGTCACGCCGCATAATCCGCTGTTGTAGAGCTTGAAGCTGTTGCTCGGGGTAATGCCGTGGCGGCGCAGGTGCGAACCCAGCTTGAGGTAATCCTCGCGTTTGCAGACGTATTCCCAGTTGTATTCGAAGCTGTCCATCAGGTAACGCCCTGGCTGGATTTGCTTGAACAGCAGGTCGGGATCGGCGAGGAAGAGCGTGTCGGTGTCGACGAACAGGGTCTTTTCCGCGAGCGTCAGGCCGGCCGCGATGGCGCAGGCCTTGCGCCGGTGAATGTAACCGTGATGGCCTTGCCACTCGGTCAGCAACTGCGGGCTCAGCGCGAGGGTCTCGACTGGCCAGTCCTGATAATCCTCGGGCCGGTCGGTCAGGATCCTGATGCTGGGCAGGGTCGCCGGATTGCCGTGGGCCAGGGCCGTCAGGATGCTGAACTTGGCTTCGTGGCGATAAGCGTCCTTGTCGCCGTAGATCAGGTACAGCAGTTGGTGACGAACTTTTTTGACGGGTGTTCCCTGAAAATCAATAACCTGCATGCCAAGCCTTTATCGGATAAAGCCATTTTTCATGGGGAATAATCTAGAACGGCGCCGGGCATTCGAAGCGCAAGCGCTCGCCGCTTTGCGGATGGGTGAAGCTCAGCATGCTGGCGTGCAGGCACAGGCGCGACCAGGCCGCGAGGGCCTGCGGGTGGGCGTAGAGTCCGTCGCCCAGCAACGGATGACCGATGGACAGCATGTGCACGCGCAATTGGTGCGAGCGTCCGGTAATCGGCGTGAGTTCGACCCGGCACCAATCGCCGCAACGTTCCAGCACGCGCCAGAAGGTCAGGGCGTGTTTGCCGTGCTCATGGTCTACCACATGCCGAGGTTTGGTCGGCGGGTCGTAGCGCAAGGGCAGGTCGATGCTGCCGCTGTCCAGTTCCGGTTGGCCCCAGCACAGCGCCGTGTAGGCTTTTTCGGTTTCGCGATCATGAAATTGCCGGGACAGTTCACGATGAGTGTCCGGGTCGCGGGCCAACAGGATGATGCCGGAGGTTTCCCAGTCCAGTCGGTGCACGATTCGGGCTTCCGGATAGCCGTTTTCCTGCAGGCGGGTGATCAGGCAGTCTTTGTTGTCGTCGGCCCGGCCGGGCACGGAGAGCAACAGGGTCGGCTTGTCGACCACCAGGACGGCGGCGTCCTGATGAATGATGCGGATGTTGGACAGGGGCATTAAAAGCAGTCTCGTTACAAACGCCAACGGCGGCTCGGGCCCATGTCCTATATGTAGGCGCTGGCGAAGCCTGCGATCTTTTCCGAGCTTCCTTGAGTGTCAAGTGGAAGATCAAAAGATCGCAGGCTTCGCCAGCTCCTACACAAGGGCGCTGAGCCCGAGCCGCCGTGGCTCCCGCAGGATCTATCAGCGATCCGGCAGGGTGATGTTGAGTTCCAGAATCGAGCAACTGCCCTGGTTTTCCAGTGCCACGTGCACGTCATCGCTACCGATGTTGACGTATTTGCGGATCACTTCCACCAGTTCCTTCTGCAAGGCCGGCAGGTAGTCAGGGGTGCTGCGTTGGCCGCGTTCGTGCGCCACGATGATCTGTAGACGCTCTTTCGCGACCGAGGCGGTACTGGGTTTTTTGTTGGCACGAAAGAAGTCAAAAAGGTTCATTACCTACCTCCAAACAGGCGCTCGAAGAAACCTTTCTTCGTTACATCGAGGAATCGATGCGCTACGGTTTTGCCCAGCAGGCGATCGACGGCATCGCTGTATGCCTGGCCGGCGTCACTCTGGTCGTCGAGAATCACCGGCACGCCGGAGTTGGAGGCCTTGAGTACCGCTTGGGATTCCGGAATGACACCCAGCAGGGTGACAGCGAGGATTTCCTTGACGTCTTCGACGCCGAGCATTTCGCCATCGCTGACCCGTTGTGGGTTGTAGCGTGTCAGCAGCAGGTGTTCCTTGATCGGTTCTTCGCCCTTCTCGGCGCGCCGGGACTTGCTCGCCAGCAGGCCCAACATGCGGTCGGAGTCACGGACCGACGACACTTCCGGGTTGGTCACGACGATCGCTTCGTCAGCGAAGTACATGGCCAGGTGGGCACCTTTCTCGATACCGGCCGGGGAGTCGCAGACCACGAACTCGAAGTCTTCCTTGAGTTGCATCAGGACTTTTTCCACGCCTTCCTGGGTCAGCGCGTCTTTGTCGCGGGTCTGACTGGCGGCCAGCACGTAGAGGTTCTCAAGGCGCTTGTCCTTGATCAGGGCTTGTTGCAGGTTCGCTTCGCCATTGACCACGTTGACGAAGTCGTAGACCACGCGCCGCTCGCAACCCATGATCAGGTCCAGGTTACGCAGACCGACGTCGAAGTCGACGATGACTGTCTTGTGGCCGCGCAGAGCGAGGCCGGTACCGATAGCGGCGCTGGTGGTGGTCTTACCCACACCACCCTTGCCGGATGTAACCACGAGAATCTTGGCCAAGGTGTTTCACCCCTAAGGAAAAAGGACTTTCTCAGTCCCTGAAAAACATCTCTGGAAAACGGCTGCAATTGGACAGGCTTGGCTGGAATCGGCTGTCGGGCGGGGTCTACCTCCGGTAAACACTGCCTGATCCTTTTTCCTACGTCGTTATAAGCCGTTTTCGCTCGTTCTAGAGATGCTTGGAAAATGCGGCAGTATCCGTTAAAGCCGAATGATGTTCAACACGTCGCCCGACAGGCTGATCTGAACGCCAGCTCCCCACAACGGGTCGCGGCGCAAATCCTCGGAGACCTTGTACTGCCCGGCGATGGAAACCAGCTCAGCGCTCAATTGCTGACAGAAGATCCTGGCTTTGGTATCACCCTTGACGCCGGCCAGTGCTCGACCGCGCATCGGGCCGTATACATGGATGTTGCCATCGGCGAGAAGTTCCGCCCCCGGGCTGACCGAGGACACGATGACCAGATCGCCACCCTGGGCATAAATCTGTTGCCCGCCGCGCACGGGCGAGGTGATCACGCGCGTCGGCTTGATGGTGGGCTCTGGTGGTTTTTCCGGGGCTTTCCTGGCTTCGATCGGGCTCAGTTCCAGCACGCGCTCCCGGGCACCCGACGGGGGCAGCACCGGAATGTCCACGGCGATGGCGGCGGCGATGTCTTCGATGCGGCTGGCGCGGATCGCCAGGGTGCGCAGGCCGTGCTGGCGGCAAACGCGCATCAGGCCTGGCAGATCGACCGCGCCTTCGCCGGCAGGCAGCTTGTCGAGGGCCAGCACCAGCGGAGCATTGCTGAAGAAGTTCGGGGCCTGAGCGACTTTGGCCGCCAACTGCCGGTCAAGGCCTTCCAGGTCGTTGCGGGCCAGTTCCAGCACCGTAATGGCGAGCATGCTGCCCTTCAGCTGGAACACGGGGTCTTGGTCTAGCGGTTCGGTTTGGCTCATGGTCGGCGTACAACGGCTTGTCACTAAAAGTGCCGAGACTTATAACGAGATCGTCCGCGAGCCGCAACCCGGGTCGAACAATGTAGAATGCGCGGCCCATGTCTTAATGGAAGCTGTAATGGATCACCCGCGTTTTCGAGCTGCATTCTTTCATCCGCGTTTCTGGCTGCTGTGGTGCGGCCTAGGGCTGTTGTGGCTGATCGTCCAGTTGCCTTATCCGTTATTGCTGCGGGTCGGCCGCGCATTGGGTGCATTGATGTACCGAGTGGCTGGCGACCGACGGCGCATCGCCCGTCGCAACCTGGAATTGTGTTTCCCGGAAAAATCCGCCGCCGAGCGCAAGCGTCTGCTCAAGGAAAACTTTGCCTCCACCGGCATCGCCTTTTTCGAAATGGCCATGAGTTGGTGGTGGTCGCGTTCGCGCTTGGCGAAACTGGCCCATGTCGAAGGGCTGGAACATCTCAAGCAGGCCCAGCGCGAGGGCAAGGGCGTGATCCTGATGGCGCTGCATTTCACCACGCTGGAAATCGGTGCGGCCTTGCTCGGCCAGCAGCACACCATCGATGGTATGTACCGCGAGCACAAGAACCCGCTGTTCGACTACATCCAACGCCGGGGCCGCGAGCGGCACAACCTCGACTCCCTGGCGGTGGAGCGTGACGACGTGCGTGGCATGCTCAAGCTGCTGCGGGCCGGGCGGGCGATCTGGTATGCGCCGGACCAGGATTACGGTGCCAAGCAGAGTGTGTTCGTGCCGCTGTTCGGCATCCAGGCTGCGACGGTCACCGCCACCAGCAAGTTCGCCCGCCTGGGCAAGGCACTGGTGGTGCCCTTCATTCAGGAGCGCCTGGCCGATGGCAGCGGTTATCGCTTGGTGATCCAGGCCCCTCTGACGGATTTCCCGGGTGAGACCGAGGAGGCCGATTGCATCCGCATCAACCAGTGGGTCGAGCAGTCGGTGAGTGATTGTCCCGAGCAATACCTCTGGGCCCACCGGCGCTTCAAGAGCCGTCCGCCGGGCGAGCCGAAGCTGTACGACAAGCGTGGTTGAACCGCTAGTCCGCCATTTTCAGCAGTACTTTGAGCACGGAGCATTGCGATGACCCCAGCTGAACCGGTTACAGGTTTGATTCTTTCCGGCGGTGGGGCTCGAGCGGCGTATCAGGTAGGCGTACTGGCGGCCATCGCCGAATTGTTGCCAGACGGTGCGGACAACCCTTTCCCGGTGATCGTCGGCACGTCGGCCGGAGCGATAAACGCGGTCAGCCTGGCGAGCGGGGCGATGGACTTCAAGACCGCCATCGAGCGGCTGACAGCGTTCTGGCAAGCGGTGCGCAGCCATCAGGTCATGCGCAGCGACTGGCGGGGCGTGATCGCCCAGGCGACGCGTTTCATTACCCACAGCCTGTTGGGCCTGGGGGCCAAGTTGCCGGTGGCGCTGATCGACAGTTCGCCGTTGCGCGAACTGCTCGAGGCCCAATTCCACGCCTCGGGTATCGAGCTGGCCATCGCCG
Organism: Pseudomonas sp. RL_105y_Pfl2_101; assembly: GCF_963970585.1. NCBI lineage: Bacteria > Pseudomonadati > Pseudomonadota > Gammaproteobacteria > Pseudomonadales > Pseudomonadaceae > Pseudomonas > Pseudomonas sp. RL_105y_Pfl2_101. Next base: position 115,610 of record NZ_CAXAPG010000012.1, on the reverse strand, counting down.
AGCAGCAACTGCGGGCGGTGGCGGTGACGGCATTCGGTTATGAATCCGGCCAGGCCGTCACGTTCTACCAGGGCCGCGGGACCATCGATACCTGGCTGCGTCACCGGCGTATCGGTGTGCCGACGCAGTTGTCGGTGGAACACCTGCTGGCCAGCTCGGCCATTCCACTGTTGTTCGCGCCGGTCAAGATCGGTCCGCAATACTTTGGCGACGGCGCGGTGCGGCAATCGGCGCCCATCAGCCCGGCCTTGCACCTGGGGGCCAATCGCGTGCTGGTGATCGGCGTCAGCGGCAACCCTCGTGGTGGCGGCGGGGAGGATCCCTCCGAGCGCAGCTACACCGGTCTGCAACCGACCCTGGCGCAGATCGGCGGCCATATGCTCAACAGCACGTTCATTGACAGCCTGGAAAGCGACATCGAGTTGCTTGAGCGCCTGAACGGTTTCAGTCACCTGCTGCCTGATGACGTACCGGCCCACGCCCTCGGCGCGGCACCAGTAGATGTGCTGGTGATCTCACCCAGCCAGCCGATCGACGAAATCGCCGCCCGCCATCGCCAGGAATTGCCGCGAGCGTTGAGGGTATTCTTGCGCGGACCCGGCGCAACCAAGACCAGTGGCGCGGGGGTGCTGAGTTACCTGTTGTTCGAGTCGGGGTATTGCAGCGAACTGATCGAGCTGGGACGCCAGGATGCGTTGGCGCAGCGCGAGGCGTTGAGTCGGTTTCTGGGGTTGTCCTGACTTGATGCAAGCTGGTCCGCCACCATCGCGAGCAAACTCGCGATGACGTCGGTACATTCAAAATCAATGTCAGCAGACCCACCGCCATCGCGAGCAGGCTCGCCCACCAAGGGATTGCCTGCGATATCGATCCTGGGATCAGAAATGGTACTTCAGCAAAAAGCTGGTCGTACTCTGGTTGGTCTTGAACCCGTCGCTGTCTTCGATCCCGTACTTGTTCTTCCAGTAGTCATACTCCACACCTACATACAACTGCTTGGCACCGAGCTTCAACGCCTTGCCCAGGTCATATTTGATTTGCGGGTTGATGTGCAGGTTGGCGTGGTAGGTGCCCTTGGAGTTGGTGTCGTTGTCCACCACCCAGTCGATGAAACCGTCGATGAGGATGTCGGATGAGCCCAGCGGCACGGTATAGGCCCAGACCGGGGTGATCTGCCAGACATTGTCGCCGGCGCGCGGGCCTTCGGTCTGGCGGTTGTAGACGTTCAACTGGAAGTAATCGAAGCCGGGAATCGCCAGGTCGAAACCCGGACCGATCAGGTACGACTCGTTGTCGCCTTCCCCGAACTCATACGTCATGGCCAGCAGCACATCCTTGATCGGGCCCAGTTCCAGCTTCTGGTCGAAGATCTTGCCAAACGACAGGCGGGGGCTGAACTCGCCGTAGTAGGTGTTCGGGCCGGACAGGCTGTCGTCCTGGCCGTTGTAGAAGATCCGGTCGAGAAAGAAGAAGTTGTCCCCGTATTTCCAGGCGTCCGCGTGTTCGAAGGTCACGGTCTGCTGGATGCGCGGGTTGACCTGGAAATCCTTGCCATACAAGTAGGTCAGGCTGTTGTTCTGCCACTGGAACAGATCGTCGGCCATCGCCTGGCCTGCGGCCAGCAAGGATCCTGCGAGTATCAGGCTGGTGCACGTACGTTTCATTCGGTTTGCTCCCAAAGGTAAGTGGTACCGCTTTTTTCAGATCAGCGCTCTGGTGTGGCGCCTTTTTTTCTACGGAAAAAACATCCGTTCGGTCAGCTTTTAGCTTGTGGCCAGTGCTGATAGCAAGAGCTGAGCCAAGGCCCAAAAAAGGCTCGTCCAGCTGCTTTTTGAACAGTCGTAAAAAGGGTTTTCAGGGGGCGCGTTTTTGTCCGCCAGCGCCCGGATAAGTTGGCGGGGCGGTCAGGATTGGATGGTTTTCTGTTGTCGGCCGGCTTCGAACGGCCGCGCAGGATGCGGGCTTGCCTTGAGGGGCTCAAGTGCCCTGCAACGGCGCATTCGTGGCGAATTTAGGGCGTGATGGCGGGGCTGGGTCATCGGGTGCTTTCCTCTTGTTTTTATTGTTGAGGCGCAGGCAGTCGCTGACGGGCGACCGGTGGTGTGCCGGTCGGCCTGTCAGCGGTATGACATGTGACGCTATTGGCGCGCGAGGCTCAGTTGGTCCGCGCACCCTGGTTGATCCACGCGCCGATCAGGTCGCGTTCCTGCTGGGTCATCTGGGTGATGTTGCCCAACGGCATGATCTGGCTGGTGACGGCCTGGGCCTGGATGCGCGCGGCCTGTTGCTGGATCTGCTGCGGGGTGTCGAACATCACCCCACCTGGCGCGGCGCTGAACAACGGGCTGCTGGGTTTGGCCGAGTGGCAGACCGAGCAGCGTTCCTGGATCACGCTATGGACCTTCTCGAACGACGGGCCCAGGGCGTTGGCGGCCTGGGTGGGCGCCGATGCCGGTGCAGCCGGGGCCGGCGCCGGTTTTGCACCACCGCCTACCGCCGTTTCCGGCAGCGGTTGGTACTCGATGGCGGCGGGTGCCTTGGCTACCTCCGGTGCGGTGGGCATGGGCTTGGGGCCGGTAACGTAAGCCAGGCAAATCATCGCCAGGGCGCCGACGGGCAGCGTCCAGGCAAACCGGTTGCTGTCATGGCGGGTGTTGAAGTAATGCCGCACCAACACCGCCGCCACGGCGATCCCGGCCAGGATCAGCCAGTTGTATTGGCTGCCGTAGGTGCTCGGGAAGTGGTTGCTGATCATGATGAACAGCACCGGCAGGGTGAAGTAGTTGTTGTGGCGTGAACGCAGCAAGCCTTTGGCCGGCAACGCCGGGTCGGGGGTGCGGTTCTCGGCGATGGCCGCTACCAGGGCCCGTTGTGCCGGCATGATGATACGGAACACGTTGCCGACCATGATCGTCCCGATGACCGCCCCGACGTGCAGGTAGGCACCGCGACCGCTGAACACCTTGCTGAAGCCGTAGGCCGCGGCGATCAACAGCACGAACAGGATCAGGCCGAGCAAGGCAGGGCGCTTGCCCAGGGCCGAGTCGCAGAGGAAGGAGTAGATGAACCAGCCGACGAGCAACGAACCGAGGCCCAGGGCGACGCCTTCGGGACCACTCAGGCTGCTGCCGGGAGCCAGCAGGTAGACGGTCGGGTTCCAATAGAACACCAGGCACAACAGCGCGATGCCCGACATCCAGGTGAAGTAGGCTTCCCACTTGAACCAGTGCAGGTTGTCCGGCATGGACGGAGGCGCGAGTTTGTATTTTTCCAGGTGGTAGATGCCGCCGCCGTGGATGGCCCACAGGTCGCCGGCCAGGCCGCTCCTGGGGTTGACGCGATTGAGGTTGTTTTCCAGCCAGACGAAGTAGAACGACGCGCCGATCCAGGCCACGCCAGTGATCATGTGAACCCAGCGCACGCTCAGGTTCAGCCATTCCAGCATATGTGCTTGCACAGTCTTTACCTCTCGCCCGTCACGCTTGTTTTCGCGTGATCGGACCTTCTCTTGGGGACGGTGTGAAAACGTAGCGAGCGAAGGCAAGACAAGGCGAAAACTGGCGAGAAAGCGGAGTTGACTTTAGTCAATGAGCATTTCGAGTCAGTTTTCAACGCAGTATTGCACGCGTGGCGGCGTAGCCGCTCAGCCCGCAGTAGTTTTCACTCCGTCCGCTGGTGGGGGGCGAGGATCAAATACTCATCCTCTTTGAAAAAATGCTCATCGCAGTTATTGCCTGTGCCACTGCGATCAACCACCAGGAAGTCATCCCGCTTTTCGATCGTCAGCACCGGGTGGTGCCAGACGCCGCGATGGTAATTAATGCCCTGCCTGCCGTTGGTGACGAAGGCGCGGACCATGCCTGATACAGGTGCATCGCCAAGTGGCGCGACCACGATCAGAAAGGGGTTGCCGAGCAGCGGAATGAAGGCTTGGCTGCCCAGCGGATGGCGCTCCAGCATGCGCACGGTCAACGGCATGTCCAGCGCGTCGGCGCGGAAGATGCTGATGATCGCCTTGTCGTCCGGCGTGGCGGTTTCCACCGTCGCCAGGCGATGGAAGCGCATGGTCGAACCGTTGTTGATCATGAAGTGATCGCTGCCGTCGGTTTCGATCACGTCACCGAACGGGGCGAAGGCTTCTTTGGTCAACGGTTCGATCTTGAGTGTGCGCATGCTGGTCTTCTTATCCAAAAATTCTGTGTTGTCTGTTCTGTGGGAGTACAGCTTGCTGGCGGTGGCGCCAGTGCCGACGCTATCGCCGGTAAGCCGTGGTCCCACAAGAAGTTATTTCGCGACCTTACCGAGCACCCGCAGGCGACTCACCCCACCGTCCGGGAACACGTTCAGGCGGATGTGGGTGATCGGCCCGAGGGCCTTGATCTGCTCGGCGAAGGTGTGTTCGGCGTGCATTTCCAGCTTCTGGCTTGGCAGCAGCTCACGCCAGAACAGCGATTGGGTTTCGATCTGGCTGTCGGTGCCGCCCTTGACGAACGCGCCCTGGATCGAGCAACTGTCGGGGTAGTTGCCCTTGAAGTGCAGGGTGTCGACGATGATTTTCTCGACCTCGCCGGCATGGCCCAGGGCGACGATCACCCAGTCGTTGCCCGGGGTACGACGACGGGCGGTTTCCCAGCCATCGCCCATGTTCACGCCGCGACCGGGGTTGAGGATGTTGCTCATGCGACCGAAGTGTTCGTCGGAACAGGCCAGGGCACGGCCACCATTGAGGGCGGCAGCCAGGTCGATCTGTTCATTGTCGCCCACGGCCGACCAGTCGCGGTACGGAATGCCATAGACCCGCAACCGAGCCACGCCGCCATCGGGGTAGATGTTGAAGCGCAGGTGGCTGAAGGCCTGGACGTTGCTGATTTCGTGATAGTGGTGGCTGTTGCCTTGCAGCTCGACAGCCGACAGCACTTCGCTCCATTGGGTGTTTTCGTCTGGCTCGCCTTCGGTCAGGAAGCAGGCTTCCAGGGAGGCCGAGGGTGGGTAGTTACCGGTGAAGAATGAGGTGTCGATGTCCACGCCTTTGATCGAGCCGGCCACACCCAGGCGGATCACCGCGCTGTCGTAGCCTTCGAAGCGCTTGCGCCGCGATTCCCAGCCATCCATCCACTTGCCGTTGTCATCGAACACGCCCTCCTTCCATACGGCCGGGGTCGGTTGGAACAAACGGTTGGCGTCGGCGAACCAGTCATCGGTGACCGAGATGATCTTGGTGCCGAGGCGGGCGTCGGCCAGGTTGACGAACTTCTCGAAAGGTACGGCGTAAGCTTTCATTCTTCTTGTCTGCCTTTAAATAGGTTGGCTGGGGATGCTTGCAGGGCCTCGGGTAGCAGGGCTGCTCGCTATAGGGTCAGTAATCGGAACAACGCGATCTTGTTGATCTCTGCCAGCGCGCATTTGAATTCGGTGTCTACCGAGTGATGGATGCGCGTTTCGAACGCCGCGAGGATCTGATGCCGGTTGCTGCCTTTTACCGCCATGATGAAGGGGAACTTGAACTTGGCCTTGTAGGCGTCGTTCAGCTCGGTGAAACGCTGGAACTCTTCGGCCGTGCATTGGTGAATACCGGCGCCGGCCTGTTCGTTCGTGCTGGCTTCGGTCAGTTGGCCCTGGACAGCGGCTTTACCTGCCAGGTCCGGGTGAGCATTGATCAGCGCCAGTTGGCGGGCGTGATCGGCGCTCAAGAGGATGTCGCTCATGCGCTGGTGCAGGGTTTCGATCTGGTCGATTGACGGATCCTGGCCCAGGTCGAACGCCTTTTCGGCGACCCATGGCGAATGTTCATAGATGTCGCCGAAAGTCCGGACGAAGGCTGCACGGCTCAAGGTGGAAGGCTTGAGGGTCTGGAAGGTCGTCATTTCGAAGCCCCTGGTTTCAACGCTTGCGGGCACGGGTGAGTCTGTTGCCAGTGGCGGGCGATGTCGACGCGACGGCTGAACCAGACCTGTTCATGACCCTTGGCATATTCGAGGAAGCGCTTGAGGGACGCCAGGCGGGCAGGGCGGCCGATCAGGCGGCAGTGCAGGCCGATGGACAGCATTTTGGGGGCTTCGGCGCCTTCGGCATACAGCACGTCGAAGGCGTCCTTGAGGTATTGGAAGAAATCGTCGCCCTTGTTGAAACCCTGCACCTGGGTGAAGCGCATGTCGTTGGTATCGAGGGTGTAGGGGATCACCAGGTGCGGCTTGCCGTTGGGTGTGTTCGGTTCCCAGTAGGGCAGGTCGTCGTCGTAGGTGTCGCTGTCATAGAGAAAACCGCCTTCCTCCATGACCAGCCGGCGGGTATTGGAGCCGGTGCGACCGGTGTACCAACCCAGCGGGCGTTCGCCGGTGATTTCGGTGAGGATGCGGATCGCTTCGAGCATGTGCTCGCGCTCCTGGGCCTCATCCATGTATTGGTAGTCGATCCAGCGATAGCCGTGGCTGCAGATTTCGTGACCGGCGGCAACCATGGCGCGGATCACGTCAGGATGGCGCTGGGCGGCCATGGCCACGGCGAAAATGGTCAGCGGGATATCGAACGCCTTGAACAGCTTGAGGACCCGCCAGACCCCGGCGCGACTGCCATACTCGTACAGCGATTCCATGCTCATGTTGCGCTCGCCCTGCAGCGGTTGCGCCGCGACCATCTCGGAGAGGAATGCCTCGGATTCCTTGTCGCCATGCAGGATGTTGCGCTCGCCGCCTTCTTCGTAATTGAGCACGAAGGACAGGGCGATGCGGGCATTGCCCGGCCACTGGGGATGGGGAGGGTTACTGCCGTAACCGATCAGGTCGCGTGGGTAGTCAGCGCTCACTGCAGTCTTCCTTCTTGTTCGAACCATGTGGGTGGCGCCCTGGCGATGGATCATAGGCTGGCGTCACGACGATGGGTTGATTGTATACAACTTTATGTACGATTTGTAAGCCTGGTTTTTTGCATTTTTCACCGCTGCTCCGGGTTTGTCTACACTGCAAGAAACCTGCCCATCTGGTCAATTAATCAGTGTAAGGATAGCGTATCCATTGGTTTGGCTTCGGATTGGGTTGGAACCCTGGTCGGAACGCACAGGGGCAAAAATATTGATTTTTTATTGTGTACAATTTTATTTTAAAGTGTCTTAATTCGTTCATCGCCGTGGCGTTTCGTGCTCCGAAACGGTGCGGCCTGTCTTTCAACTGATTCAGGAGGCGTCGGGCCGGACTGCACTGCAGCGAGGCGCGCACAATCAATGGGACGTTTGACTACTCACGTTTTGGATGCTGCACACGGCTGCCCGGGCAGCTCGATCAAAGTCGAGTTGTACCGTGTGGAAGGTTCGCAACTGCAACTGGTCGCCAGCGCGCTGACCAACAGCGACGGTCGCTGCGACGCGCCGCTGCTGCAAGGGGATGACTACCGTTCGGGCGTCTATCAGATTCAATTCCATGCCGGCGATTACTACCGCGCCCGTGGTGTCCAGTTGTCCGAACCGGCGTTCCTGGATGTGGTGGTGCTGCGCTTCGGCATTTCGGCCGAGCAGGAGCATTACCACGTGCCCTTGCTGATTTCGCCTTACGCTTATTCAACCTATCGAGGCAGCTGACCCCCCGAGCTGCTGCCTTGTCCTGGAAGCGACTGCGCATGGCGCTTCTTTGGTTTTTTGCCCGCTCACACTGCGGGCTTTTTTTTGTCCATGAAAATAGGGTGTCTGGGAGGGCGTCTTCGCGAGCAAGCCCGCTCCCACACTGGATTTTTGTCGTTCACAAAAACCTGTGGGGCGAGCCTGCTCGCGATGTTTTTGGCGCTTAGCGGCTCAACAAGGACGCCGCCCCCGCACCGCCAAACAACCCGGCACTGACCCGGTTGAACCAGCCCTGGCCGTTACCCGTACGCAGGTACCGCGCCGCACCGTGGGCGCCGAAGCCGTAGGCCAGCTTGCACAGCAGGTCGAGCACGGTCCAGGTGGCGATCATGATCAACAGTTGGGGCAGGAACGCTTGCTTGGCGCTCAGGAACTGCGGCAGGAAAGCGGCAAAGAACAGAATGTCTTTCGGGTTGCTGGCGCCCAGCACGAACGCCCGGCCGAACAGCGCGCGAAAGCGTGGGATCGCGGCAGCCTGGGGTACTTCGGCACCCTGGGATGGTTGGCGCGATTGCTGCCAGCTCTGCCAGGCCAGATAAAACAGGTACAGGGCACCGACAATCTTCAGGGCACTGAACAGTTGCTCCGACGCCATCAACAACGCACCGAGCCCCAGCGCCGAGGCGCTCAGCAGGCAGATCGAGGCAAACACTCCACCCAGGAACGCCGGATACGAGCGGCGCAGGCCGTAGTTCAGGCTGTTGCCGATCATCAATAACGACAACGGGCCGGGGATGAGGATCACCACCAAGGCGGCACCACTGAACAACAGCCAGGTTTCCAGATTCATTGCTTTGCTCCTGATGTACAAAAGCCTCACCCAATGGATGAGGCGGGTAAATACGGTGTTGCTTACAAGAAGATGAACTTGGCGATGAAGATCGCGCAGAGCACCCACAGGCTGACGGAGATTTCCTTGCGTTTACCGGTGCCGGCCTTGAGCACCACATAGGTGATGAAACCCAATGCGATACCGTCGGCGACCGAGAACGTCAGGGGCATCATGATGGCCGTGACGATGGCCGGGATGCTGTCAGTCGCCTCGTCCCATTCGATGTGGGCCATGCCGCCCATCATCAGCATGGCAACGTAGATCAAGGCCCCGGCCGTGGCGTAGGCCGGGATCATCCCGGCCAGCGGTGCGAAGAACATGGCAGCAATAAATAGCACACCGACAGTCACGGCGGTAAGCCCCGTGCGGCCACCGGCGGCCACGCCAGCGGCACTTTCCACGTAGCTGGTCACTGGCGGCACGCCAACCATGGCGCCGAAGACGCTGGAGGCGCTGTCGGCTTTCAAGGCGCGGGACAGGTTCTCGATCTTGCCATCGGCTTTTACCAGGCCGGCGCGCTGGGCAACGCCCATCAGGGTGCCGGCAGTGTCGAACATGTGCACGAACAGGAAGGCCAACACCACGCTGATCATGCTGACGTTGAACACCCCGGCCACGTCCATCGCCATCCAGGTGGGGGCCAGGCTCGGTGGTGTCGACATGACGCCGTTGTACTGCACCAATCCCAGGCCCCAGCCGGCCAGGGTCACGGCGATGATGCTGATCAGGATCGCGCCGAACACGCGGTGATAGCTGAGCACGGCGATCATCAGGAAGCACACCGCGGCCAACAATGGACCGGGCTCACGCAACGAGCCGAGCTTGATCAGGGTGGCGGGGCTGTCGACGATGATCCCGGCGGTTTTCAGGCCGATCAGCCCGAGGAACAACCCGACCCCCGCGCCCATGGCGAACCGCAGACTCACCGGAATGCTGTTGAGCAGCCACTCCCGCACCCGTGACAGGGTCAGGACCATGAACAGCACACCGGAAACGAACACCGCGCCCAACGCGGTTTCCCAGTTGTAGCCCATGGTGCCGACCACGGTGTAGGTAAAGAATGCGTTCAAGCCCATGCCTGGCGCCAGGCCCACCGGCCAGTTGGCGTACAGGCCCATCAACAGGCAACCCAGGGCCGCGGCGATGCAGGTGGCGACGAATGCGGCGCCGTGATCAATGCCGGCGTCGGCCATGATGTTGGGGTTGACGAAGATGATGTAGGCCATGGTGATGAAGGTCGTCAGGCCGGCAATCAGCTCGGTCTTCACCGTGGTGCCATGCAAGCTGAGTTTGAAGAGGCGCTCCAGCCAGCCCCTGCGTAGTGGCGGCGAGAGGTCCAGCGTCCGGGCTTCGGGTTTGCGGCTTTCCACAGCGAGTACTCCTCAAGAGTTTTATTGTTATTTCCAGCACCGCACTCGCCCTGGGGGTGGCTGCGATGCGCTGAGGCAGGTAAGGCTGGCGAGGGGTATGTTGACCTGTTGGTCAGGAACTCGCACGAAGCGAATTATGCTTTTGTATACAAATAATGCAAATAATGTTTTCTGTGTTGTCGACGAAATGTTTGGCGATAGGGATATATCGCCTATGCGGACGCTATCGCGAGCAGGCTCGCTCCCACAGGGTTCATGGGTGAACACAAATCTTGCATTCATCACAGCCCACTGTGGGAGCGAGCCTGCTCGCGATAGCGTCGGATCAGACGCCGTCAGTCACCAGATTTCCCCAGCCCCAGATTCACCGCCAACCACCCATCCACCGCCGTCTCCCCGGCTTCGGCAAACACCCGCTCCAGCAATTTCACCTGTTCACGCCTCAACGCCTGCTCAAAGCGCTCACCCTCGGCGGTCAGTTCCAGCAGCCGTTTGCGTTTGTCGGTCTCGGACGCGACGCTGTTCACCAAGTGCATTTCCATCAACTGCCGCAACGGCATGTTCAACGCCTGCTTGCTCACCCCAAGCAGGGCCAGCAACTCCTTCACGCTCAATGCCGGGTAGCGGGCGATGAAAAAAACGATGCGCTGGTGCACCCGGCTCAACCCGCGGCGCTCAAGCATTTCATCGGCCTTGGCGGTGAAAGCCTGGTAACCGAAGAAGAACGCTTCCATGGCCATTTGTTGAGAGGTCGGATTTTTAAGGTCAAGCATATTGACGTATCCAGAGGTGGCAGAGTAGTTTTGGTCAACCAGTTTGACTCATTCCTCCCGTGCCCCGCTACAGGTGACCCCATGGCTTTTTCCGAACGTGTCTCGCGCCTCAAAAGTTCTTTGATTCGAGAAATTCTCGCGGCGGCACAGCGCCCTGAAGTGATGTCGTTCGCTGGCGGCCTGCCGGCCGAAGCCATGCTGCCGAAAGTGAAATGGGCGGCCATGCCGTTGTCTATGGGCCAGTACGGCATGAGCGAAGGCGAACCTGCTCTGCGCGAAGCCCTGGCGGCCCAGGCGCGGACGCTGGGCGTGGCCTGTGAGGCGAGTCAGGTGCTGGTGGTCAGCGGGTCCCAGCAAACCCTCGACCTGGCGGCCAAGTTGCACATCGACGTCGGCACGCAAGTGATGCTCGAAGCGCCGACGTATCTGGCCGCGTTGCAGATTTTCCAGCTGTTCGGCGCCGACTGCATCACCGTGCCCCTGGCGGCTGACGGGCCGGACCTGAAACAGTTGCGAGCCCGGCTGGAGCAGCATCGGCCAGCGTTCATCTACCTGATCCCGACGTTCCAGAACCCCTCGGCGGTGCGCTACAGCGAAGCCAAGCGCGATGCGGTGGCGGCGCTGTTGGACGAGTTTGGCGTGACCCTGATCGAGGACGAACCCTACCGCGAGCTGACGTTCGATGGTGGCAGCGCCACGCCGATTGTCAGTCGCTTGAAGAAAGCCAGTTGGATCTACACCGGCACCGTGTCGAAAACCCTGTTACCGGGGCTACGGGTGGGCTACCTGATTGCCAGCCCGGATTTGTTCCCGCACCTGTTGCGACTCAAGCAGTCGGCGGATTTGCACACCAATCGCATCGGTCAGTGGCAGGCGCTGCAGTGGATCGGCACCGAGCAGTACCGCAGCCATTTGAGTGAGTTGAGGGGTTTCTATCGGGACCGTCGTGATCGGTTCCAGGCGGCGTTGCAAACGCATTTCTCTGATATCGCGGACTGGAACGTGCCCCAGGGCGGGTTGTTTTTCTGGCTCACCCTCAGGCAACCGCTGGACACCCGCACCTTGCTCCCCGCCGCCTTGGCGGCCGACGTTGCGTTCATGCCGGGGGAGCCGTTCTTTCCTGAGCCGGACCAGCACCCCGGGCACCTGCGCTTGAACTTCAGCCACATCGACCCGGCGCGGCTGGATGAAGGGCTCAAGCGGTTGGCGGGGGTAGTGCGGGAGGCGTTGGCTGCGAAGGCGGCTTGATCTTCGCGGTGGCTGTCCGGGGCCCGTCGCGAGCAAGCTTTGCCCCCACAGGGACAGTGGCGAATACAAATCCAGTGTTCACCAAGGCCCCCTGTGGGAGCAAAGCTTGCTCACGATGAGGTCAGTCGCCACACCAGAAAACTATCAGGCTGCAGAGAACCGCTTATCCAGATAATCAATGATCACCTTGGACTCATACATCCAGGTGGTCTCGCCATTCTCTTCAATACGCAGGCACGGCACTTTGATCCGGCCGCCTTGCTCCAGCAGCGTCTGGCGATCCTGCTCATTGTTTTTCGCATCGCGCAGCGCCACCGGCACATTGAGGCGGCGCAGGGTGCGGCGGGTTTTCACGCAGAACGGGCAGGCGTGGAATTGATACAGCGTCAGGCTGCGAGCGGCTTGCTCGACCTGCGCCTGAGCCTCGGCCGGGCGCTTTTTCTTGCCCGGGCGGGTGATGAAGTCGATGAAGATAATGAGCTGGCCCAAGCCAACTCGAAGCGCTTTGACGATCACGGTATTAAGCCTCGCGGCAGGGAGGAAGAGGGCGCGCAGCTTACCTGATTTTTCACCGGCGAAAAAAAACCGGCGATCAATGCCGGTTTTCTTCAGGTGACGGATTACTTGATGAGGCTGAGGAATTCGCTACGAGTGGCGGCATTTTCCCGGAACTCGCCGAGCATCACCGAGGTGATCATCGAGGAATTCTGCTTCTCCACACCGCGCATCATCATGCACATGTGCTTGGCCTCGATCACCACCGCCACGCCCAGGGCGCCAGTCACTTGCTGGACCGCATCGGCGATCTGGCGGCTGAGGTTTTCCTGGATCTGCAGGCGACGCGCATACATGTCGACGATGCGCGCGACTTTCGACAACCCCAGCACCTTGCCGCTCGGGATGTAGGCCACGTGGGCCTTACCGATGAAAGGCAGCAGGTGATGTTCGCACAGCGAGTACAACTCGATGTCCTTGACCAGCACCATCTCGCTGTTGTCGGAGCTGAACAAGGCACCGTTGGTGACTTCTTCCAGGGTCTGTTCATAACCGCGGCAGAGGTACTGCATGGCCTTGGCAGCGCGCTTGGGCGTGTCGAGCAGGCCCTCGCGGGAAACGTCCTCGCCCAGTTGGCCGAGAATCGCGGTGTAATTCTGTTCCAGAGACATGAAACTACCTGTGGGATTTTACGCAAAGGGCAAGGGTACGGTGGCGGACACGGCGCTGCAAGCTCGGCAAGCGAGGGCTATTCGTCGCGGCCTTCCATCATGGTGCGCTTGAGCATCACGTAGACCGCCCCGGCGCCGCCGTGTTTTGCCTGGCAGGAGGTGAAGCCCAGCACTTGCGGGTGCTGGCGCAGCCAGGTGTTGACGTGGCTCTTGATCATCGGCCGCTTGCCGTCCAGGCGCACGGCTTTGCCATGGGTGACGCGCACGCAGCGGATTTCGAACTTGGTGGCTTCGGCCAGAAATGCCCACAGGGTTTCCCGGGCCTTTTCGACGCTCATGCCGTGCAGGTCGAGGCTGCCCTCAAAGGGGATCTGGCCGACCTTCAGCTTGCGCATCTGGCTTTCCTGGACGCCGTCGCGCGCCCACATCAACTCGTCTTCCGGCCCGACGTCGATCACGAACTGATCGGACAAGCCATCCACGGTCGTGGCGTCGGTACGCACGGTGGCAGCCTGGCGCAGCTTGGCGATTTGCGCACGATCGGCCTTGGGCTTGCCGGTCTCGGCCCGGTCGTGCTTGATCGGTTTTACGCCCTGGATCGCACTTTTGAACAGGGAAAAGTCGTCGTCTTGCATGTCAGCCTCCGCGAAGGCCGGCCAGTTTACCCAACTCTGGCGGGATCAGGCGCGACAAAACGTCGGATGGCGGGTCAGTCGTGCTTTTTCATCAGGTGCGGAGCCATGGCCAGCTCCAGGGATTGGCGGGCGCGACGGCGGCAGAGGCGCCAGAGCCAGACGCCCAGCAACAACACGAAAAGACCGACTGCCAGGACGATCGCCGAGCCCAGTGGGCTGGCGTTCAACTCGCCCAATGCGGGCGAGCGGCCCAGCAGGCTGGCGGCACCGGCCATGGCCAGCAGTACACCGAGTGTTGCCAGTAGCGCGGCGATCGCCGCGCCAAAACGAAGCCGCCAGTTGCTCGGGCCTTTGGGCCGCAAGCGACGTGCGTCAAAACCATCGGATAACTTCATTCCGACCTTCCTCAATGGGTATCGGCCCTTCGACCGGAAGATGTTCGGGTTGTTCCTGACAGTATGGCAAATGAGAGGCTTTTGCGGATGAGCGGCGCGAATGGCCGCTCATCAAGGCGAATCAGATGAAGTCACGGGTCAACGCCAGGGTGGCGAAGTTGTCTGCCATGATCGCCATTTCGGTCTGCTGAACGTGTTCGGCGCTGAGGACGCCGTCCTTGTGCGGCAGGTCTCGAGTGGCGCAGGCGTCTTCCACCAGGGTACAGCGAAAGCCCAGGTTCTTGGCGGCGCGCACGGTGGTGCTGACGCTGGAGTGGCTCATGAACCCGCACACGATCAGGTCCAGGGGGCCGAGGTCTTCCAGGCGTTTTTTCAACTCGGTGCCGTGGAACGCGCTGGGCAGCAGCTTTTCGATCACGGTCTCATCGCCCTGGGGTTCGAGGCCGGGAATGAATTCTCCGCGTTCGCCTTGCGGATCGAACAGCCCGCCATGGGTGCCCAGGTGGCGCACATGCACGATCGGTCGACCGGCTGCACGGGCCGCGCCGAGCACTTGCTTGATGTTCGCGACGGCTGCATCCATGCCGCTCAGGGCCAGGGGACCTGCGAGGTATTCTTTCTGGGCATCGATGATGATCAGGGTCGCTTGACTCAGATTGGCCGCTGCATAACCACGGCCGCTGAGTTGAAACATCGTTTTTGGAACGGACATTCTGGGGCTCCTTCGAGTGGGGCTTTTGCGACATTGTCCTCTGGCTGAGCGGTTCTGTGAATCGCTTCCATCGCAAGGGCCGCCGTTGCTGGTCTACAGCCTTGTCAAGATGCTCATCTTGTTCAATAGGCGGGTCAAAAAACGGATAATTCCTACGAGCGGTCCGGGGTTTTTCGTTCGTCATCGGGGCGTGTTTGGGTGGGGCCGCGTTTGGCTGGTAGACTCGCCCGTCGATTTTTCTGGAGTTTGCCGCCGTGATCACTTCCCGTCTCCGTACCCTGCGCGACCATATCCGTTGGGCCGTCAGCCGTTTCCATGGGGAGGATCTGTTTTTCGGCCATGGCACCGACAATGCGTGGGACGAAGCCCGGCAACTGGTGTTGGGCGCATTGCACCTGCCATGGGAAATTGCCGACAGCTACCTGGACTGCCGTCTTGAAGACGAAGAACTGGTCCATGTGCAGCGCCTGCTGCGTCGGCGTATCACAGAGCGGGTGCCAACCGCCTATTTGTTGGGGGAGGCCTGGTTCTGCGGGATGTCGTTCATCGTCGACGAGCGTGTGCTCATTCCGCGCTCGCCCATCGGCGAACTGATCGAAAAGCGTTTCGAGCCTTGGTTGGGCCAGGAACCCGCACGGATTCTTGATCTGTGCACCGGTTCCGGTTGCATCGGCATTACCTGTGCCTATGAGTTCCCGGAGGCTGAGGTGGTGCTGGCCGACCTGTCGTTCGAAGCGCTGGAAGTGGCTAACCAGAACATCGAACGCCATGGCGTCGATGAGCGCGTGTTCACGGTCCAGGGCGATGGCTTCGAAGGCCTGCCGGGGCAACGTTTCGACTTGATCGTGTCGAACCCGCCCTACGTCGATGCGGAAGATTTCGCCGACATGCCGCAGGAATACCAGCACGAGCCGGAGCTGGGCCTGGCTTGTGGCGATGACGGCTTGAACCTGGTTCGCCGGATGCTGGCCGAGGCGGCTGATCATCTGACCGAGAAGGGGTTGTTGATTGTCGAGGTGGGCAACAGCCAGGTGCACGTCGAGGCGTTGTACCCGGAAGTCGATTTCGCCTGGCTCGACTTCGAACGCGGCGGCCATGGCGTGTTCATGCTCAGCGCCGAACAATGCCGCCAGCATCAGGGGTTATTTGCTTCGCGGGTTTGATCCTATTGATCGCGGATTGCTTTCGTGGCGAGAGGATTTATCCCCGCTGGGCCTGTAGGAAATGTGTAGGAGCTGTCGAGTGAAACGAGGCTGCGATCTTTCCCCAAACACTTGAGCCTCAAGCGAAAGATCAAGATCAAGAGATCGCAGGCTTCGCCAGCTCCTACAGCGCTATCGCGAGCAAGTTCGTTCCCGCAGGGTTATTCAGGCGCTGTCGGGCTCAATGCCGTGTCGCAATCCAGATCAGCAACCCCGCCTGGAACATGGCGAAGGCCACCAGGCAGGTGATCGTGAAGCGCAGGCCGGCGTCTTCGCGCTTGAACTTGGTGACCTTTTCTTCGTGCTGCTTGAGTTTGACTTCCTGTTCCGCCAGGTTCTGCTCGGCCTGTTGCAGCATCTGCGCCGCTTCAAGGATTTCCACGAACTGCAACTTCTCGGTGTTCCAGTCCCCGAGCAGATCGCCAACGTGGGTTGGCTTGACGCTGCCCTTAAGGTGCTGGGCGTCGACATAGACCACCTCGAAACCTTGAGCCTTGAGAAAGCGGTCACGGCGCTGGCGAGTGTCTTCGTTCAGGGCGTCCTTGTTATCCAGGTCCGTGCCGTTCACCTGGTAGGCCGACCAGCGTTTCTTGGCCCAGGTAAGGCCCTGGGCCGCCAGGAAACGGCCGATGCCACGGTTAGACGGCTCGACTTGCAGGTTGTCCGGAGAAAAGAACAAGCGTTTCTCGACGTGGTCGGCCCAGACGTCCAGGTGATTCTGTTCCTTGCGCACGCGCTGGTTCGGCAACTGGATGCTCATGCGCAGCAAGCTGCGTTCCTTGCTGTGGCGCTCGGCATAGCTGAACTCGACAAACCGCAATGGCCGCGCACCGGTGGCGCGGTCGGTCTTGAGCGGCGCCAGCCGGAGCATCTTGTGATGCTCGGTATGCACGTCGGCCCAAGGCAGTTCCACCGCAGACGAGGCGGGGGCTTCGGCAGCGGTGTTGGGGGAAGTTTCAGTTTCAGTCATAACGGCAAAAATCCTGTCCAGGCCGGCGGGTCGGCAGCCATAGCGCTGCCCGACATCGGGCTATCGGCCGTTTTTGCCAGGACTGGAGGGCGCGTGTCCTGTATTACACATACTGTTTGTGAAACAGGACGCTAAGTGGCTACTAAAACCGCTCAACGGGCAGCTAGCGAGTCAATAAAGCGCAGAATTCGCGAACCAAGCTCGGCCGCCAGGGGCAGGTTGGGATCCTTGTAGGAGGCCAGTTGCCGTTTCATGTTGTTGGGCACGATGCGCATCACGTGGTTCATGCCCACGATCAGCGCCAGTTCGGCGTCGGGCTTGGCGGCTTTCAACTGCCTGGCGTCATCGACGCTGACCTGGATGTCATGGCTGCCCTGGATGATCAAGGCCGGCATCTTCAATGCCGCAAAGGCCTGGGCCGGGTGCTGGCGGAACAATGAGATCAGATAAGGCTGCACGCTGGGGCGGAAAATGACCTGCAGTTGTGCCGGCACGTTGCCGTCGAGTCGACCGGCCTTGAGGCTGTCGAGTAACTCGTTGCTGCGCAACATCAGCGGCGCTGGCAGGCGGTTGCTCAGTTGTTGGCGCAGCACCTGGTCGATCGGCCGGGCGCTGCCGGACAGCGAAATCACCGCCGCTGCATGGGCCTGGGGCGCGGCGAGGCTGGCGATCAACGCGCCTTCACTGTGGCCCAGCAGGATCAACGGGCCCAGGCGTGGATCGTTGGCGAGCTTGTGGCTCCAGGCCACGGCATCGGCCACATAGGCCTCGACGCTCAGGTTGCGTTCGTCCGGCGTCGCCGCAAGGCTGGCCGCTACGCCGCGTTTGTCATAGCGCACGCTGGCGATGTTGTGTTTGGCCAGTACCCAAGCCAGGCGCTTGAGGCTGTCGTTGCGCCCGCCCTCTGGGTTGTTGCCGTCGCGATCCGTAGGACCAGACCCGGAAATGATCAGGACAACCGGCACCGGCGTGTCGGACCTGGGCAGCAACAACGAGCCGAACAGCTCACCACTGCCTGTGTCGAGGCTGATCGGGCGTTGCAGCACCGTGGCCTGGGCCAGGCCGCAAAACAAGCCGGTGAACAAGGTAAGGCTTAAGGCAAGCAGCTTTAACATCATCACGCCATTAGTTACGAAGGTGCCGGTTGGACTGGTGGCCGCCGATAAGGTTCGAGGATGAACTACGCGGGGAGCCTGCGTATACTGGCGCGCATTACGAATCCACGGTTGAGTCTCTCAGCGTTTTTCACGGAGCACCCTGCATGTCCGGCAATACCTACGGCAAGCTGTTCACTGTCACCACCGCGGGCGAAAGCCATGGCCCGGCGTTGGTCGCCATTGTCGACGGCTGCCCGCCGGGCCTGGAGATTTCCCTGGACGACCTGCAGCGTGACCTGGACCGGCGCAAGCCAGGCACCAGCCGCCACACGACCCAGCGCCAGGAAGCCGATGAAGTCGAAATCCTGTCCGGCGTGTTCGAAGGGCGCACCACCGGCTGCGCCATCGGCCTGCTGATCCGCAACACCGACCAGAAGTCCAAGGACTACTCGGCCATCAAGGACCTGTTCCGCCCGGCCCACGCCGACTACACCTACCACCACAAATACGGTGAGCGCGACTACCGTGGCGGCGGTCGCAGTTCGGCCCGGGAAACCGCCATGCGCGTGGCGGCCGGGGCGATTGCCAAGAAGTACCTGGCCAGCCAGGGCATCGTCATTCGTGGCTACATGAGCCAGTTGGGCCCCATCGAAATCCCGTTCAAGACCTGGGACTCGGTGGAGCAGAACGCCTTCTTCTGTCCCGATCCAGACAAGGTGCCGGAACTTGAGGCCTACATGGACCAACTGCGCCGGGACCAGGACTCGGTCGGCGCGAAGATCACCGTGGTGGCTGAAGGTGTGATGCCGGGCCTCGGCGAGCCGATCTTCGACCGCCTCGACGCCGAGCTGGCCCACGCGCTGATGAGCATCAACGCGGTGAAGGGCGTGGAGATCGGTGCCGGTTTCGCCTGTGTCGCCCAGCGCGGCACCGAGCACCGTGACGAACTGACCCCGCAAGGTTTCCTGAGCAACAATGCCGGCGGCATCCTCGGCGGCATTTCCTCGGGCCAGCCGATCGTGGCGCACCTGGCCTTGAAGCCGACGTCCAGCATCACCACGCCGGGCCGCTCCATCGACATCCATGGCAACCCGGTGGACGTCATCACCAAAGGCCGTCATGACCCGTGCGTCGGTATCCGTGCCACGCCCATCGCCGAGGCGATGATGGCCATCGTGCTGATGGATCACCTGCTGCGTCATCGCGGCCAGAACGCCGACGTACGCGTCAGCACCCCGGTGCTGGGGCAGCTTTGATGGGCGGCCTGCCAGCCGCCGTGGCCTGACGACCGTGGCGGCACTGCCGTACTGGCGGCTCTCCAGCTTCTATCTGTTCTATTTCGCCCTGCTCGGTTCGACGGCGCCGTTCCTGGCGCTGTATTTCGACCACCTGGGGTTCAACGCGGCGCGCATCGGCGAGTTGGTGGCAATCCCGATGCTGATGCGCTGCGTGGCGCCGAACATCTGGGGCTGGCTGGGGGATTACACCGGTCGGCGCCTGGCGATCGTGCGTTTTGGTGCAGTCTGCACGCTGCTGGCGTTCTCGCTGATCTTCATCGATAAAAGCTACGCCTGGCTGGCGATGGTCATGGCGCTGCATGCGTTTTTCTGGCATGCGGTGTTGCCGCAGTTCGAAGTCATTACCCTGGCCCATTTGGGTGGGCAGGCCTCGCGCTACAGCCAGATCCGCCTGTGGGGTTCCATCGGGTTCATCATCACCGTGGTCATGCTCGGGCGCTTGTTCGAATGGCTGAGCCTGGACATCTACCCGGTGGCGCTGGTGCTGATCATGGCCGGCATCGTCCTCGCCAGCTTCTGGGTGCCCAACGCCCAGCCATTGCAGGGGTCGCGAGTGGCGGGGGACGGGTTTGTGCGGCAACTGCGCAACCCTGGCGTGCTGGCATTCTATACGTGTGTGGGCCTGATGCAGGTGAGTCACGGCCCGTATTACACCTTCCTGACGCTGCACCTCGAACACCTGGGCTACAGCCGCGGGCTGATCGGCCTGCTCTGGGCCCTCGGCGTCGTGGCGGAAGTGTTGGTTTTTCTGTTGATGAGCCGGATCCTGGCGCGGTTTTCCGTGCGCCGGGTGCTGCTGGCGAGCTTCCTGCTGGCGGCGTTGCGCTGGCTGTTGTTGGGCTCGCTGGCCGAGTTTCTCTGGGTATTGTTGTTCGCCCAAGTGCTGCACGCGGCGACCTTCGGCAGCTTTCACGCCGCCGCCATCCATTTCGTGCAACGCAGCTTTGGGCCTCGCCAGCAAGGCCAGGGGCAGGCGCTGTACGCGGCGCTGGCCGGCACGGGCGGAGCCTTGGGGGCGTTGTATTCCGGCTACAGCTGGAACGCCTTGGGTGCCAGTTGGACATTCAGCGTCGCCAGCCTCGCCGCCTTCGCGGCAGCCGTTATCATTGCCACACGTATGCAAGAGGACCGGCCATGAGCCTTCGAACCGTTAATTTGCTGGAGCCATTGTCATGAGCAGCCTGTCCGTCTATCACGTCTCGAGCCCTGACATTCCGAACAAGGTGTTGACTCACTTTGAGGACATTGCCGCGACCTTGGCTGAGCAAGGTATTCACTTTGCCCGTTGGGAAGCGGCGGTGAAAATCCAGCCGGGTGCCAGTGAGGAAGAGATCATTGCGGCTTACCAGGCTCAGATCGATGGGTTGATGACTGAACGGGGTTATGTTGGGGTCGATGTTGTCAGTGTCAGCAGTGATCATCCGGAACAGGCTGGGGAGCTCGATGAGTATCGCCATAGCCAGGATGAAGTGCGATTTTTCGTTACCGGTCGTGGTTTGTTTAACCTGCACCTTGGCGATTATGTCTACGCGGTGCTGTGTGAAAGGAATGACTTGATAACGGTGCCTGCTGGTACGCCGCATTGGTTTGACAGGGGGGAGCGGCCGCATTTCGTTACGATTCGTTTGTCTGGTGATTTGCAGGGGTTGGTTGCTGAGCTCACTGGGGATGATATTGCTCGGCGGTTTCTGCGTTTGGAGGATTAACAGCAACGCCGTTTACACAAAATCCAGGACACCCCCACACCCTCGAAGAAATGGATCTACACACCAAAGCGGGCTTTCCCAAGGCGCAAAAAACGGCGCTTCCCATCTCTGAAAAAAGCGCCGTTTCCAAGTGAACAGCAAGCCGAGTTGACCAGCAGGCTCACGCGCTATGGTAAGTCGGTAAAGCAAACCGATGCTGGCTCTGCAACAAGGTGATCTGTGGCAACTCGCTAGCCTGTTCAGCCAGGTCGCGACGAATCGCGCTGATCGCCCAGGACAACTGATCCCCCGCATGCAACTGTGTATAGGAAATCGTACGTTTGAACAGCTTGCCGTCACTATTACGCAAGGTCAGCAGAATGCCGCCATCCGGGCGGGGCTGAGTGGTCACTTCGTAGTTGGAAAACAGGGACGCAAACTTCTCTTGAATCATGTTCATCGTTGACTGCTCCATGGTATGGCAAACCGTGGAGGGGACGTTGCACTGTCTGTGCCAGCATCTTCTTTTATACAAAAACCCTTAAAAACAGCGAGTTATCTTTTTTCTGTATTTTTGATTTCGTGCATTTTGCATGAATAGCCATCGCGCATCCTGCATTTTGCGTGGTCGGGCAATGATTTTTGGAACCAAATCGTTTTCCGGCGCTCACGCTTCGCCTGTCTCAGGCAGTGGATACAAAACATTGCAAAAACCGCGTGTACAGTGCCGCAATCGCCGGCGTACTTTCGAGCCAAATCAACTCCTGCCCGATAACAAGAACCGAGACCCACGAGGTCGAACGGGGAATTTCACCATGAGTCGTACACCCAGCGACGTGATTACCTGGGGCATGATGCTGCGCAAGCTGCCAGCCATTGCCAAAGCTATCCCCCGGATTGTCAAAGGCATGAAACAGGCCAACGTCCAGGACCCGACCCAGCCTTGCGGCCTGGGTTGGTGTTTCGAGCAGGCCACGCAACGCAATCCTCAAGGCCCGGCGCTGCTGTGCGGCGATACGGTGTTGAGTTATGCACAGGTCAACGCGCAGGCCAATCGCATCGCCCATTACCTGCTGGCCCAGGGCATCGGCAAGGGCGATTGCGTGGCGATATTCATCGAGAACCGGCCACAGCTGTTGATCAGCGTACTGGCGATGGCCAAGGTTGGCGCGGTCAGTGCCATGCTCAACACCTCACAAACCGGCGACGCGCTGGTGCACAGCCTGGCCCTGGTCAACCCAGTCGCGGTGGTGGTGGGGGATGAACGGGTCGCGGCCTTCAACGACATACGAGAGCGAACCACGCTGTCGAGCAGCAGGACCTGGTGGCTGGCGGATCAGGACAGTGCCGATATCACGTCCGATGCCCCGTCCGGTTTCATCGACCTGATGGCTGGCAGCGAGGATTATCCAAGCGATAACCCGGCGTGCAGCCAGCAGGTGTTCTGCAACGACCCGTGTTTTTATCTCTACACCTCGGGTACCACCGGGCTGCCCAAGGCCGGGGTGTTCCGCCATGGTCGCTGGATGCGCACGTCCACCAGCTTCGGCTTGATCGCCTTGGACATGCAGCCTGACGATGTCGTCTATTGCACCTTGCCGCTGTATCACGCCACGGGCCTGTGCGTGTGCTGGGGCGCGGCGATCTGTGGCGCATCGGGGTTTGCGATTCGGCGCAAGTTCAGCGCCAGCCAGTTCTGGAGCGACGTGCGCCGTTACCGGGCGACCACGCTGGGTTATGTCGGTGAGTTGTGCCGCTACCTGATCGACCAGCCTGTCGCTGCCGATGACCGCCACCACGGTGTGAAGAAAATGATCGGCAACGGTCTGCGCCCCGGGGCCTGGTCGACTTTCAAGACCCGGTTTGGCATCGACCATATCTGTGAGCTGTATGCCGCCAGCGACGGCAATATCGGTTTTACCAACATCCTGAATTTCGACAACACCATCGGGTTTTCCTTGATGGGCTGGGAGCTGGTGCAGTACGACCAGGCCAGCGGCTTGCCGTTGCGCAACCTGCAAGGTCGCATGCAAAAAGTGCCCAGGGGCCAACCGGGCCTGCTGCTGGCGCGGATCGACGAGAAGGCGCCACTGGATGGCTACACCGATCAGGCCTTGACCGAAAAAACCATTTGCCGGGATGTCTTTGCGTCGGGCGACCGTTACTTCAATACCGGAGACCTGTTGCGCAACATTGGTTTCGGGCATGGGCAGTTCGTTGATCGCCTCGGCGACACCTATCGCTGGAAAGGTGAGAACGTCTCCACCACGGAAGTCGAAAATGTGCTGCTGCAACATCCGCAGGTGGCCGAGGCGGTGGCCTACGGCGTGGAGATCAATGGCACCAATGGCCGTGCGGGCATGGCGGCAATCACGCCGTCCGAATCCCTGGCGACCCTGGACTTCAGCGAGTTGTTGCAGTTTTTGCAATGCAAGTTGCCCGCCTATGCCGTGCCGCTGTTCTTGCGCATCAAGGTGAAAATGGACACCACCGGCACCTTCAAGTATCAGAAGGCCCGCCTCAAGGCCGAAGCGTTCGACCCATGCATCACCGGGGATGAGCCGGTCTACGCCTGGCTGCCGGGCACCGATACATACGTGCGGGTGGATCGGCAGTTGGCAGTTCGGATTCAGGGCGGACAATTGCGTTATTGATTCTGGCTATGACGGACACAGCGAAAAAAGGGATGACAGCGCCCGGGTCCCTCGGGAAACTAGCCGCTTTGCGAAGACCCGAGTGGAGTTACCCATGTCCGATACAAGCCGCCAGATGACCCCGCAAGAGGCTGCTGAGTTTGCCGAGCAGGTGTTCAATGTCGCACGCCAGGGTGATGCGGCCATGATGGCCGCGTTGCTGAGCAAGGGCCTGCCGCCCAACTTGCGTAATCACAAGGGTGACACCTTGTTGATGCTGGCCGCTTACCACGGGCATGTGGAAACGGTGAAAGTGTTGCTGGAGCACAAGGCCGATCCGGAAATCCGCAACGACAACGGCCAGAGCCCGATTGCCGGCGCGGCGTTCAAGGGCGATCTGGCGGTGGTTTCGGCGCTGGTGGAGGGCGGTGCGCAAGTGGAAGGTGCCTCCTTCGATGGCCGTACCGCGCTGATGATGGCGGCGATGTTCAACCGGGTGGAAATTGTCGACTACCTGATCGGCAAAGGCGCTGATCCGAAAGCCAAGGATGCGAACGACGTCTCGGCCCTCGATGCTGCCCGGACCATGGGCGCGGTGGACACCACGGCGCAGTTGGAAAAGTTGTTGGCCCTGTAGGAGCTGCCGAGCGAAGCGAGGCTGCGATCTTTTGATCTTGATCTTGATCTTGATCTTGATCTTTCGCTTGAGATTCAACTGTCAGGTGAAAGATCGCAGCCTCGCTTCGCTCGGCAGCTCCTACAGGCTGATGTGATGCGCTATCCTGCCCGTCCTCCAAACACCCTTCGCCACAGGATTCACCCCCATGAAAGCCGCCCTCATCGAACTCATCGGTAAAATCAGCTCCGGCTGCCTCGGCGAGGCGGAGATTGCGAAAATCGCTGACGAAGCGGCCCAGGCCTACGCCGATCCGACGGCTTTCCTGGCGGCCAACCCCGATATCAACTACGACGACACCTTCCCGATCCCGTTGGGTGAGTGGGTAGTGGTGGGCAGTCTGCCGGATACCGTGCTGTTCCAGGCCGACACCTACGTTGACCTGTTCGAACAGATCGTCGCCTCGTTCGGCCCCGGCGTGGCGTTCAACCTCAAGCCCAAGCAACTGGCGAAAACCGAAGCCCTGACCGCGCTCAACCGCATCCAGATCCAGATGAGCAGCCTGAACAAGGAAAACGGCGGCTACGTGCTGATGAACTTCAGCCAATTGCTCGACGATGAATTGCAAATGGTGCTGGTCTACGGCAACGATGTGCCACGGGTGCTGGAGCTGTGTGCCGAAGTCGGCATCGCCGCCGCGCCATCCCTGGAGGCCCTCAAGGTCGCGGTCCACGTCTGACGCAATAAAACGGAACCCTTATCGAGGGCCCGCTATCCTAAGTGTGCACATCACCATTTGGGAGCGACACTATGGGTTCCACCTTCAATGGTCTGGTCGGCCTGATCATCCTGGCGCTCGATATCTGGGCGATCATCAACGTACTCAAGAGTGGCGCGCAAATCGGGATGAAAATCCTCTGGGTGCTGCTGATCCTGCTGTTGCCGGTACTGGGCCTGATCATTTGGGCGATTGCCGGGCCGCGTGGCAACGTGCAGATCTGACAACGCTGTCCACAAAAAGCCCGGTGGCTGAAGGCGACCGGGCTTTTTGGGGGGCATGGGGCTTTAGGCCGTTGCCAGGGATGGCTTGCGCGAGGTGCTTAAAAAACGCAGCAAGGCCAGCAGTGGAAAGGCACTGCCGACGATCACCACCCACAACCAGGCGCCATGTTCGTACAGCGCACTGGCAATCGATGAGCCGAAGGCACCACCGACGAAGATGCTGGTCATGTACAGCGCATTCAGTCGGCTGCGACTCTTGGCATCGAGGGCATAGATGGTGCGCTGGCCCAGGACCATGTTCATCTGCACACAGAAATCCAGGGCCACGCCGGTCACCGCCAGGCCGATCACGCTGTAGAGCGGATGGATGAACGCCGGCAGGAAACTCAGGCTGGCGAACAGCATCGCCAGCAGCGAGGCGTTGCGGGTATGGCCGGCATCCGCCAGGCGACCGGCAATGGGCGCGGCGATGGCGCCAATGGCACCGACCAGGGCGAACAAGGCGATTTCAGTCTGGGACAGGCCATGGTTGCGTGACAGTTCCAACGGCACGGCGGTCCAGAACAGGCTGAACGTGGCGAACAAGCAAGCCTGGTAGAACGCCCGTTGCCGCAACAGCGGTTGTTGGCGCAGCAGGGTGCCGAGCGAGCCCAGCAGTTGGCCATAAGAGGCGCTATGGTCGGGCTGGCGCTTGGGCACGGTCAGGGCCAGGACGATGCTGATGGCGGCCATCAGCGCAGCGGCGATGATAAACATGGCCCGCCAGCCGAAGTGATCGGCCACGACGCTGGAGACTGGCCGCGCCAGCAGGATCCCCAGCAGCAGGCCGCCCATGATCCCTCCCACGACCCGCCCCCGGGACTCCTCCGGCGCCAGGTGTGCGGCCAGCGGAATCAGCACTTGCACCGACACCGAGCTGAACCCCACCAACAGCGAAACCAGCAGGAATACGTTCGGTTGATCGGTGAACGCTGCCCCTAACAAACTGGCGATCGCCACCACGGTGGTGATGATCATCAGTCGACGGTTCTCCAGCAAATCCCCCAGTGGCACCAGGAAAAACAGGCCAAGGGCATAACCGATCTGGGTCAGCGAGACGATCAGGCTGGCCATGGTGCTGCTCAGGCCGACGTCAGGAGCGATCAGTTCGATGATGGGTTGGGCGTAGTAGATGTTGGCGACGATGGCGCCGCAGCAGAAGGCGAAGAGCAGGACCATGCCGCGGGTCAAGGTGCTGCCGGGCGTGGGGGAATGAGCACTCATGGCAATCTCGTCGATCAATTGAAAGGATGGCGTGAGGCTAAAGACTTGCGGTGGGCTGGAATAGGGCTTTGTGGCTGATATCAGTCATACCTGTTGTTGATGATAGGCAGTCCTGTAGGAGCTGCCGAGTGCAACGAGGCTGCGATCTTGCCCCTGACAGTTGAGTCGCAAGTGGACGCTCAAAACCAAAATATCGCAGCCTTAGGCAACTCCTACAGAGGCCTGCGGTGGATGCCCCTGCGGCTTATTATCTTCTTTACTGCCCGCTGTAGATCTGGTCGAAAATCCCACCGTCATTGAAGTGAGTCTTCTGCACCGTGCGCCAGTCGCCGAAGGTTTTTTCCACGGACAGGAAGTCCACTTTCGGGAAACGGTCGGTGTATTTGGCCAGTACCGCCGGGTCCCGTGGACGCAGGTAGTTGGCGGCGGCGATTTCCTGGCCTTCGGGTGACCACAGGTACTTGAGGTACGCCTCGGCGGCTTCGCGGGAGCCTTTTTTCTCGACGACTTTGTCCACCACGCTGACCGGTGGCTCGGCCTCGGCGGAAACGCTCGGGTAGATCACTTCGAACTGGTCACGGCCGAATTCGCGGGCGATCATTTCCGCTTCGTTTTCAAAGGTCACCAGCACATCGCCGATCTGGTTGGTCATGAAGGTGGTCGTCGCGGCGCGACCGCCGGTGTCCAGTACCGGCGCTTGCTTGAACAGCTTGCCGACGAAGTCCTTGGCTTTGGTTTCGTCACCGCCATTGTTGAGCACGTAACCCCAGGCCGACAGGTAGGTGTAGCGACCGTTGCCGGAGGTTTTCGGGTTGGGCACGATCACCTGCACGCCGTCCTTGAGCAGGTCGGGCCAGTCTTTCAAGGCTTTCGGGTTGCCTTTGCGCACGATGAACACCGTGGCCGAGGTGAACGGCGCGCTGTTGTTTGGCAGGCGGGAAACCCAGTTCTCGGGCACCAGTTTTCCGTTGTCCGCCAGGGCGTTGATGTCGGTGGCCATGTTCATGGTGATGACATCCGCCGGCAGCCCGTCGATCACCGAGCGCGCCTGCTTGCTGGAGCCGCCAAACGACATCTGCACGGTGATGTTTTCGTTGTGCTCGGCCTGCCAGTGCTTCTGGAAGGCGGCGTTGTAGTCCTTGTAGAAATCGCGCATCACGTCGTAGGACACGTTGAGCAGGGTCGGGGCGGCGTGGGCCAGGCTGCCAAAAGTCAGGCCGACGGCGAGAAGGGAGGCGCCAAAGAGGTTCTTCACTGCGAATTCCTTTTTATTCGAACGGGGGTTCCGGGCAATTAGCCAGGACACTAGCTGCAAGCCTATAGACCTTCAAGCATCAAAAAGTACTTTGCTTATTCCAGTTTCTTAAACAGCGCATTGCCACAACGGGAGCAGAAAGCAGCACCGTGTTCGTGGTTGTTTTTGCTGCACACTGGGCAATCGTGCTGGAGCTGGTCACCGCGCATGGCCGTGGCCAGCTCAGCCGTGAAAATACCCGTCGGCACGGCGATGATCGAATAACCGGTGATCATTACCAGGGATGACACCACCTGACCCAGCGGCGTCTTGGGCACGATGTCGCCGAAGCCCACGGTGGTGAGTGTCACGATAGCCCAATAGATGCCCTTGGGAATGCTGGTGAAACCGTTCTGGGGGCCTTCGATGACGTACATCAGCGTGCCGAAGACGGTTACCAGGGTCGAGACGCTGACCAGGAACACGATGATTTTCTGCTTGCTCCCGCGCAGCGCCGCCATCAGGTAATTGGCTTGCTTGAGGTAGGGGCTGAGCTTGAGCACACGGAAAATCCGCAGCATGCGGATGATCCGAATGATCAGCAGGTATTGGCCATCGCTGTAGTACAGCGCCAGGATCCCCGGCACGATCGCTAGCAGATCCACCAGTCCGTAGAAACTGAAGGCATAGCGCAGCGGCTTGGGCGAGCAGTACAGGCGCAGGCCGTACTCGACAAGGAAGACGAAGGTGAAGCCCCACTCGATACCGGCCAGCAGGGCCGCGTAGTTTTTGTGCACGCTGTCGATGCTGTCGAGCATCACGATCACCAGGCTGGCGAGGATGATCAACAGCAAGGTGCTGTCGAAGCGCCGTCCGGCCACGGTGTCGGTGTGGAAAATGATCACGTAGAGGCGTTCACGCCAGTTATTGCTGCTTTGCATAATCTTCGCCTGAACTGGAATCAGCGAAGCCTAGGGCGATTGCCCAGCAGAGCGCAAGGCGCGCTGTCGAGGCTGGCTTGGCGCCACGCCCGACCGCTGGCCTGGATCAACCAGCAAGCGAGGATGAACGGCGCCGTCAGCGGGGGCAGGCCAAGGGCGATAAAACCTGGGGTGAGCATGACCGTCAGGAGAATGCCAGCCAGCGGCAGCCAAGGTTGGCGGCGCTGCTGGCTGAGGGCCAGCGCCACCAAAGCCGGGTTGTAACCGCCCAGCCCGAAAAGAGCGGTTGAGTTTTCATGTTGCGACAAGGCGAAGGCCAGGCCAACGGCGGAACCAAACAATGCCCAAGCGGCGGCACGACGGTCGGCCAGCAGCAGGCCCGCCGCAATCAGCGCACCAGCCACCGGATGATCGAGAAACATGACCTGGCCCAGTCCGCTCAAATGCGCGGCCAGCAGGTTGGGTATCGTCATTTCAATCGAGGTGGTTGGGGGCGGCGGCAGGGGGAAGCTCATCAGCAGCCAAGCCAACCCTACAAAAGGCGCGGTGTAGGCGGGCAGGCATCGAGGGCCACGGGTGCGCTTGAGCCATTGCTGGGTCAGCATCGCGCTGAAACCGCTTGCGGCGATGATCAACGGTGGTAGCAGGACGGACCGGGGCAACGTGAGGCTTAGCAACAAGCCCAGCAGGATGCCGTTGTAGCTGAACAGCCCGGCTTGCCGGTCGGCCTTGGCGTAACCGCGTCGCTGGGCCGTGAACAACCCGGCCACCGCACCCAGCAACGCAGCGCCGAACAGGGCGGGCGCAGTGAGCAGGATCGCCAGCAGGCACAGCAGGCCGCACAACGGATGGCGCTGGAGCAAGACTTGGCTGAAGCCGTTGAGCAGGGCGGTAGCCCAGTCGGGGCATTGGGATTGGACATGATGGCTCAGAGATAAGAGAACACCGGGGCCAGCGCTAGTCCCGTAGGAGCTGTCGAGTGCAGCGAGGCTGCGATCTTTCCCAGGCCCCTTGAGTCGAGAGCGAAGATCAAGATCAAAAGATCGCAGGCTCCTACAGAAGCAAATCAGATCAACGTCTCAATGCGCAGCGAATTGGTCGACCCCGGCTGCCCGAACGGCACGCCCGCCGTGATCAGCAAGGTATCGCCGCGCTGGGCCATGCCTTGGGCCTGGGCGATTTCCAGGGCGGTGGAACAGACCTCATCCACTTGCTTCAACCGATCATTGACCACCGAGTGCACGCCCCAGGCCAGCGTCAGGCGGCGGGCCGCCTGCAGGTTTGGCGTGAGGTTGAGGATCGGTACCGTCGGCCGTTCCCGCGCCGCCCGCAGGCTGGAGCTGCCCGATTCGCTGTAGTTCACCAGCACCGCCACCGGCAGCACATTGCTGATACGACGGATCGCGCAACTGATCGCATCCGACACCGTGGCCTCGGCTTTCGGCCGGCTGACGTCCAGTTGCGTTTGGTAGTCGGGGCCGTTTTCCACTTGGCGGATGATCTTGCTCATCATCTGCACGGCTTCGAGGGGGTAGTCGCCGGAAGCGGTTTCCGCCGACAGCATCACCGCGTCGGCCCCCTCGGCCACGGCGTTGGCCACGTCGGTGACTTCGGCGCGGGTGGGTGCTGGGGAGAAGCGCATCGACTCGAGCATCTGCGTCGCCACCACCACCGGTTTGCCGAGGGCGCGGCAGGTGCCGATGATGTTTTTCTGGATTTGCGGCACGCTTTCGGCCGGGACTTCGACGCCCAGGTCACCGCGAGCAACCATGATCGCGTCGCTCAATTCGGCGATTTCCCGCAGTTGGGTCACCGCCGACGGTTTCTCGATCTTCGCCATCAGGAACGCTTTGTCGCCGATCAGCGCTCGGGCCTCGTCCAGGTCCTCGGGCCGCTGGACGAACGACAGTGCCACCCAGTCCACGCCCAGCGCCAGGCCGAAACTCAAGTCTTGGCGGTCCTTGGTGGTCAACGGGCTCAGGTCGAGCACGGCCTGGGGTACGTTCACGCCTTTGCGGTCGGACAGCTCACCGCCGTTGAGCACTTGGGTGTCGATGGCGTCGCTGTGCCTGGCGGTCACGCGTAGGCGCAACTTGCCGTCGTCCAGCAACAGGTCCATGCCGGGCTCCAGAGCCGCGATGACTTCCGGGTGGGGCAGGTTGACCCGACGTTGATCACCCGGTGTCGGGTCCAGGTCCAGGCGCAGGGCCTGGCCGCGTTGCAGCAGGACTTTGCCGTCGGCGAACCGGCCGACCCGCAGTTTCGGGCCTTGCAGGTCCAGCAGGATGCCCAGCGGGTAATTGAGCTGCTGCTCGACCTCACGAATCCACTGGTAGCGCTGGGCGTGGTCGGCATGCTCGCCGTGACTGAAGTTCAGGCGGAAGATGTTCACCCCAGCCTGTACCAGCTCACGGATGTCATCGATGCCACGGGTGGCGGGGCCGAGGGTCGCGAGGATCTTGACCTTTTTATCAGGCGTCATGGTTGGGGTTCTCGAGGATCAGGATGGCACGGAAGTCGTTGACGTTGGTGCGGGTCGGTTCGGTGACGATCAGCGCATCCAGGGCGGCGAAGTAGCCGTAGCCGTTGTTGTTGTCTAGCTCGTCGCTGGCGCTGAGCCCCAGTTCGGCGGCGGCGCCATAGCTGTCCGGGGTCATGAGGGCCCCGGCGTTGTCTTCGGAGCCGTCGATGCCGTCCGTGTCGCCGGCCAACGCGTAGATCCCAGGATGACCCTTGAGGCTGTCGGTCAGGCTCAGCAGGAACTCGGCGTTGCGCCCGCCACGGCCACTTCCGCGCACAGTGACGGTGGTTTCGCCGCCGGAGAGGATCACGCACGGCGCCGCCAGTGGCTGGCCGTGCAGGGCGATTTGCCGGGCGATGCCGGCGTGGACCTTCGCCACCTCCCGGGATTCACCTTCCAGGTCACCGAGGATCAATGGGCTGAAACCGGCCTGGCGCGCCTTCACTGCCGCGGCCTCCAATGACTGCTGGGGGCGGGCGATCAATTGGAAGTGGTTGCGGGCCAGGCTCGGGTCGCCGGGCTTGACGGTTTCCGATGCCGGGCTGTGCAACCAGGTGCGCACCGAGGCCGGCACCTCAATGTGGTAGCGCTGGAGAATCGCCAGGGCTTCGGCCGACGCGCTGGGGTCGGCCACGGTGGGGCCGGAAGCGATGACCGTGGCAAGATCCCCGGGCACATCGGATATCGCGTAGGTGTACACCGTCGCCGGCCAGCAGGCCTTGCCCAGGCGCCCACCCTTGACCGCCGAGAGGTGCTTGCGCACGCAATTCATCTCGCCGATGGTCGCGCCGGATTTGAGCAGGGCTTTGTTGATCGATTGCTTGTCGGCCAGGGTGATGCCTTCGGCGGGCAAGGCCAGCAGGGCAGAGCCGCCGCCGGACAGCAGAAAGATCACGCGGTCGTTTTCGCTGAGGTTGCTGACCCTTTCCAGCATCCGCCGGGCCACGGCCAAGCCGGCGGCGTCAGGCACCGGGTGGGCGGCCTCCACGACTTCGATTTTCTGGCAGGGCGCACCATGGCCGTAGCGGGTCACCACCAGGCCAGACACTTCGCCCTGCCAGCAGCGCTCGACCACTTGCGCCATGGCCGCCGCGGCCTTGCCAGCACCGATGACGATCACCCGACCGCTGCGGTCGCTGGGCAGGTAGCGTTCAAGGACGTGTTGCGGATGGGCCGCGTCGATGGCTGTGGCAAACAGCTCGCGCAGCAGTTGTTGCGGATCGACCGACATGGCGGGCTCCTGGTTTTTGTTATTGGCTGAGACGACTCGGTTACCTGTGGGAGCGACTCTGCTCGCGAAGACGGCGTGTCAGTCAATACTTTATTGACCGGTAGATCGCCTTCGCGAGCAGGCTCGCTCCCACAGGGTTCTTTGGTGTGTCAGTTATCGCGGATGGAGAAATTGGCCATGTGCTCCAACCCCTTGATCAACGCCGAGTGATCCCAGTTGCTGCCACCAATGGCCGCGCAGGTGCTGAACACTTGTTGGGCGTTGGCGGTGTTGGGCAGGTTGATGTTCAGTTCCCTGGCGCCTTGCAGGGCCAGGTTCAGGTCCTTCTGGTGCAGACTGATGCGGAAGCCCGGGTCGAAGGTGCCCTTGATCATGCGTTCGCCGTGCACTTCGAGGATCTTCGACGAAGCGAAACCGCCCATCAGCGCTTCACGGACCTTGGCCGGGTCGGCACCGTTTTTCGAGGCGAACAACAACGCTTCGGCCACGGCCTGGATGTTCAAGGCAACGATGATCTGGTTCGCCACTTTGGCGGTCTGGCCGTCGCCGTTGCCACCCACCCGGGTGATGTTCTTGCCCATGGCCTGGAACAGCGGCAGGGCCCGCTCGAAGGCGGCGCTGTCGCCACCGACCATGATGCTCAGCGTCGCGGCTTTGGCACCGACTTCACCGCCGGAGACTGGGGCGTCGAGGTACTGCGCGCCTTTTTCATTGATCTTCGCCGCGAACGCTTTGGTGGCGCTGGGGGAGATCGAGCTCATGTCGATCACCACCTTGCCCGCGCCCACGCCCGTCGCCACGCCATCGGCGCGAAACAGCACGTCTTCGACCTGGGGGGTGTCCGGGACCATGACGATGATGAACTCGGCTTCCTGGGCCACCTCCTTCGGGTTGGCCAACGCCACCGCACCACCGGCCAGCAGGTCGGCTGGGGCCGAGTCGTGGTGCTGGGACAGGAACAGGCTGTGTCCGGCCTTTTGCAGGTTCAGTGCCATGGGGTGGCCCATGATGCCGGTGCCGATGAATCCGATCTTAGCCATGAAAAAATCCTCTTGTTGTTATCGCTGCTCGTAGGAGCTGTCGAGTGCAACGAGGCTGCGATCTTTTGATCTTTCACCGGGGACTCAAGCGCCAGGGGAAAGATCGCAGCCTCGTTGCACTCGGCAGCTCCTACAGGGAAAGGTGGGTCAGATCGCGTTATGGGTTTTCAGCCAGCCCAACCCCGCTTCGGTAGTGGTCAGCGGCTTGTATTCGCAGCCGACCCAGCCCGTGTAGCCGATGCGGTCCAGGTGTTCGAACAGGAAGCGATAGTTGATCTCGCCCGTGCCCGGCTCGTTGCGGCCGGGGTTGTCCGCCAGTTGCACGTGGTTGATCTCGCCCAGGTGCGCCGACAGGGTCCGGGCCAGGTCTCCTTCCATGATCTGCATGTGGTAGATGTCGTATTGCAGGAACAGGTTGGCGCTGCCCACTTGCTCGCGGATCGACAGGGCCTGGGCGGTGTTGTTCAGGTAGAAGCCGGGAATGTCGCGGGTGTTGATGGCCTCCATTAGCAGCTTGATGCCGTTGGCTTGCAGCTTTTCGGCGGCGTATTTCAGGTTGGCGACGAAGGTTTTCTCTACCAGGGTTTCAGAACAGTTCTGCGGGCGAATCCCGGCCAGGCAGTTGACCTGGGTGTTGCCCAGTACCTGGGCGTAGGCGATGGCCAGGTCGACACCGGCGCGGAATTCCTCGACCCGGTCCGGCAGGCAGGCAATGCCGCGCTCACCTTTGGCCCAGTCACCGGCCGGCAGGTTGAACAGCACCTGGGTCAGGCCGTTGGCGTCGAGCAAGGCCTTGAGTTCGGCGGAGCTGTAGTCATAGGGGAACAGGTATTCGACGCCACTGAAACCGGCCTTGGCGGCGGCTTCGAAACGGGCGAGGAAATCCTGCTCGGTGAAGAGCATGGACAAGTTGGCGGCGAAACGCGGCATGGTGGTCTCCTGCTATAAATTAAATGGCGCCCTGACCCGTAGGAGCTGTCGAGCGAAGCGAGGCTGCGATCTTTCTATCGACATTTAAGATTTAAGCGAAAGATCAAAAGATCGCAGCCTTCGGCAGCTCCAGGTAAAGCAACCGTCAGTTCAGTCGAGTAGCGAAATGGCGGTCGGCGCATCGTTGCCGACCAGCGCCAGATCTTCAAACTCATTGACGGCGTTGATCTCGGTGCCCATGGAAATGTTGGTCACCCGCTCCAGGATGATCTCGACGATCACCGGCACCTTGAACTCCTCGATCATCGCCTGGGCCTGGCGCAGGGCTGGCTGGATACCGGCCGGTTCGAACACCCGCAACGCCTTGCACCCCAGGCCTTCGGCCACGGCAACGTGGTCCACGCCGTAACCGTTGAGTTCCGGGGCGTTGAGGTTGTCGAAGGACAGCTGCACGCAGTAGTCCATGTCAAAGCCGCGCTGGGCCTGGCGAATCAAGCCCAGGTACGAGTTGTTCACCACGACGTGGATGTAGGGCAGCTTGAACTGCGCACCCACCGCCAGTTCTTCGATCATGAACTGGAAATCATAGTCGCCCGACAGCGCCACGACCTTGCGGCTTGGATCGGCCTTGACCACCCCCAGCGCGGCCGGAATGGTCCAGCCCAAAGGGCCCGCCTGGCCGCAGTTGATCCAGTGGCGTGGCTTGTAGACGTGGAGGAACTGCGCCCCGGCGATCTGTGACAGGCCGATGGTGCTGACGTAGCAGGTGTCCTTGCCGAACACCTGGTTCATTTCTTCGTACACCCGTTGTGGTTTGACTGGCACGTTGTCGAAGTGGGTCTTGCGTTGCAGGCTGGCCTTGCGCTGCTGGCAGTCTTGCAGCCAGGCGCTGCGGTTTTTCAGCTTGCCGGCGGCTTGCCATTCACGGGCCACTTCGATGAACACCGTCAGGGCCGAGGCGGCATCGGAGACGATACCCAGGTCGGGGGTGAACACCCGGCCGATCTGGGTCGGCTCGATGTCCACGTGAATGAATGTGCGGTCTTCGGTATAGACGTCCACCGAACCGGTGTGACGGTTGGCCCAGCGGTTGCCGATGCCGAGCACCACGTCCGACTTGAGCAAGGTGGCATTGCCATAGCGATGGGAGGTTTGCAGGCCGACCATGCCGACCATCAGCGGATGATCGTCGGGAATGGTGCCCCAGCCCATCAAGGTGGGGATGACGGGGATGCCGGTCAGCTCGGCGAACTCCACCAGCAGGTCGCTGGCATCGGCGTTGATGATGCCGCCGCCGGCCACCAGCAATGGATGCTCAGCCTGATTGAGCATCGCCAGGGCTTTTTCGATCTGCACGCGGTTGGCCGCGGGTTTGGCCAGGGGCAGTGGTTGGTAGGCGTCGATGTCGAATTCGATCTCGGCCATCTGCACGTCGAACGGCAGGTCGATCAGCACCGGGCCCGGACGGCCGGAACGCATCTCAAAGAACGCCTTTTGGAAGGCATACGGCACCTGGCCCGGCTCCAGTACGGTGGTTGCCCACTTGGTCACGGGTTTGACGATGCTGGTGATATCCACAGCCTGGAAGTCTTCTTTGTGCATGCGGGCGCGGGGCGCTTGGCCGGTGATGCACAGAATCGGGATCGAATCGGCCGAAGCGCTATAGAGCCCGGTCACCATGTCGGTGCCAGCCGGGCCTGAGGTGCCGATGCACACACCGATATTGCCGGCCTGGGTCCGGGTGTAGCCCTCGGCCATGTGCGAGGCGCCTTCAACGTGGCGAGCGAGGACGTGATCGATGCCACCCACCTTCTGCAGGGCGGAGTACAGCGGGTTGATCGCTGCACCCGGGATGCCGAAGGCCGTGTCCACGCCTTCACGGCGCATTACCAGAACGGCGGCTTCGATTGCTCTCATTTTGCTCATGATTTTGTGCCTCTTACGTTTTGTAATTGTATACAAGTGGCTTTGCGCAGAGTGTATTCACGGCGAGCGACGCAGGTCAATCCCTTTCCTCAAGCACCTGTTTCATTCGTCGGAAGGCCTGGTTTTGCTGCGGCTTTTTGTCGCTAAAGGTGATTTGTGGGAATTTTTGTATACAAAAACAAAGAGTGTTGTGTTCTATTTGTTGGATTCGGTTTTGCTGAAAGTGAAGCCCGCATGGCTTTCCCATAACAAAAGAAGGACAGCACCCATGAGCGTTCTAACCTTGAAAATCGCCGTCAACCTGGCCGAGCATGCCCTTGCCACCGGTCGTGAAATCAGCGCAGCGCCCTTGACCGTCGCGGTCCTGGACAGCGGTGGACACCTGATTGCCTTGCAGCGCGAGGACGGCGCCAGCCTACTTCGCCCGCAGATCGCCATCGGCAAGGCCTGGGGGGCCATCGCCCTGGGCAAAGGCTCGCGCCTGCTCGCTCAGGATGCCCAGCAACGCCCGGCGTTTTTCGCGGCATTGAACGGGTTGGGACAGGGAAACGTCGTACCGGCACCGGGTGGGGTGTTGATCAGGGATCAGGACGGGAAGGTGCTGGGGGCGATTGGTGTCAGTGGTGATGTTTCGGATGTGGATGAGCAGGTGGCGGTCAGGGCGGTGGAGGCGCTGCGGTTGAGGGCGGATGTGGGGGCTTGATTTGTACTGACTGAGCCTTTGCTATCGCGAGCAGACTCGCTCTGACAAGAGGGCGGCGGTGGCGCACGTTCTGCAAACACTGCAAATCCACACTGTGGGAGCGAGCCTGCTCGCGATAGCAATCTTGCAGACACATCCAGCTAAAAGTCTGCCTCCCATCCAGGCATTCACGGGTCTAGCCTTCTTTATGACTCAATCATCAAAGGGGCAAGGAATGCCTGGTTCACCTGCTTCACATAGACTGCGCCTCGGCCGCTATGCCGAATCCAGCCGGATCTATTTACTGTCCACCAACACATTTGGCCGCGCACCAGTTTTTAAGGACGTTGTCCTGGGTAGACTGGTCGTTGAGCAATTTCGAAAAGCTCAGGAACAAGGCCGGGCCGACTCACTGGCCTGGGTTGTTATGCCGGATCATTTCCATTGGTTGATCGAGTTGCGCAGGGGATCTCTGAGTGCGTTGATGCAAAGGACCAAATCATTGAGTACCAAGACTGTAAATCTGCGCCTGGACAATAAAGTTAGCCTTTGGCAGCAAGGATTTCATGACCGAGCGCTGCGGCGAGAAGAAGATCTGAAGATAATGGCGCGCTATGTTGTCGCTAACCCTTTGCGGGCAGGTCTGGTGAAGCGGCTTGGCGACTATCCGCTGTGGGATGCCATTTGGCTTTGACTTGAAATCCAGTTGCCGCTTTCGCGAGCAGGCTCGCTCCCACAAGGAATTCAGGTTGCTCGCAGAATCTGTATTCACCGCAAACCCTGTGGGAGCGAGCCTGCTCGCGAAGGCGGCGACTCGGTCCTGAGCCTAGCGATCCACCTCACACCCCTTCAACACCAACCGAATAATCGTCTGCGCCGCCGCTTCGTAATCCGCCTCATCGAGCTTGGCCTTGCCGGTCACGGCGCTGATCTGCCAGTCGAAATCGGCATAGGTCTGGGTGGCGGCCCAGATGCTGAACATCAGGTGGTTGGGGTCGATGGGGGCGATTTGGCCGCGGTCGATCCAGGTTTGGATGCAGTCGATGTTATGCCGGGCCTGGGCGTTGAGTTGGTCCACCAGGTCGGGGCTCAAGTGGGGGGCGCCGTGCATGATTTCGCTGGCGAAGACTTTCGAGGCGAAGGGCAGGTCGCGGGAGATGCGGATTTTGGAACGGATGTAGTGGCTCAGCACCTCGCCGGGCACGCCGTCGGCATTGAACGGTGTCGAAGCCTGGAGAATCGGCTCGATGATGCTTTCCAGCACCTCGCGGTAGAGGTTTTCCTTGGATTTGAAGTAGTAGTAGACGTTGGGTTTGGGCAGGCCTGCCTTGGCCGCGATGTCGCTGGTCTTGGTCGCGGCGAAGCCCTTGTCGGCAAACTCTTCGCTGGCGGCACGCAGGATCAGTTCTTTGTTGCGCTCGCGGATTGTGCTCATAAACCCAGGGGTTCCTTGCCTGTTCTGGCGGTGGCGCATGGTAGCACCGGCCTCGCGCGGCGCTCAAGAATGCCCAAGGCGCTGCGGCTCGCGGTATGCTGCGCGGCATTATTATTGAAGGAGCCCCTCCATGGCCGGAAGCAGTTTGCTGGTACTGATCGACGATATCGCCACTGTGCTCGACGATGTTGCGCTGATGACCAAAGTGGCCGCCAAGAAAACCGCCGGCGTGCTTGGCGATGACTTGGCGCTCAATGCCCAGCAGGTGTCAGGTGTGCGTGCCGAGCGGGAACTGCCCGTGGTGTGGGCGGTGGCCAAGGGGTCGTTCCTCAATAAGTTGATCCTGGTGCCATCGGCGCTGGCGATCAGCGCCTTCGTCCCTTGGTTGGTGACGCCGTTGTTGATGGCGGGTGGTGCTTATTTGTGTTTCGAAGGGTTCGAAAAACTGGCCCACAAGTTCCTTCATAGTCCGGCCGAAGACCAGGCGGAACATGCGCAATTGGTCGAGGCCGTGGCGGATCCGGCGGTCGATCTGGTGGCCTTTGAAAAGGACAAGATCAAGGGCGCGGTACGCACCGACTTCATCCTCTCGGCGGAAATCATCGCCATCACCCTCGGCACCGTCGCCGATGCAGCGCTGACCCAGCAAGTGATCGTGCTGTCGGGCATCGCCATCGTCATGACCATTGGCGTCTATGGTCTGGTGGCCGGGATCGTCAAGCTCGATGACCTGGGGCTCTGGTTGACCCAGAAGCCGGGGCAGGCCGCCAAAAGCATCGGCGGCGCCATCCTGAGTGCTGCGCCCTACATGATGAAAAGCCTGTCGGTGATCGGCACGGCGGCGATGTTCCTGGTGGGCGGTGGCATTCTCACCCACGGCGTGCCGGTGGTGCACCACTGGATCGAAAGCGTGACGGCCAGCGCCGGCGGTGTCGGGTTTATCGTGCCGATGCTGCTCAATGCGGTGGCGGGTATTGTCGCCGGTGGCGTGGTGTTGCTGGGCGTCATGGCCGTGGCCAAGCTTTGGAAAGCGGTACGAGCCTGAACCTCAGGATTGCGCGACCGAGTGAATCGGCACCAGCACATGCTTCGAGAGGTATCGGGCCACGGCTTCGTCACTGCAGGCGCCAATGATCTGAGCATCGGGCAGCGCCTGGGTCACGTCTTGATGAGCGGTTGCCATGATGACCGCTTTGCCTGCAACTGAGAGCATGCCAAGGTCATTCATGCCGTCCCCAAAGGCGATGCAGGCGCCAATGGGGACATCAAGAAACGCGGCCAGCTGTTTCAGGGCGTGCCCCTTGCAAACGTCGCTGGCCATCACTTCCAGGCACCAGGTAAACGAGAACACCGTGCTGATGCGGTTGGCGAATCGCCGCTCCAGCCGCTTCTGCAAAGCCAGTAAAACCTGGTGATCTTTTTCCTTCTGAAAGAAAAACACCTTTTCGACGTTTTCCGTAGGCCACGACTCGGGTCGGATCACGGTCGGTTGGAAATGCGGGTTGCGGTTGAAGTCGCTGACATCATGCTCGCAGCCGATTAACCAGCCGCACGGACCGTACAGGTTGATGATCAGGTCAGGGATGTGGCGGGTTTCTTCAATCAGCCCCTGGACAACGTCGTCAGGCAGCGCTTGGCAACGCATCAATCCGCCACAGGCGCTGCTGATCCTGGCACCGTTGGAGGTGATCAGGTGCAAGGGAGGCGAACTGTCGTCGAGCAACGTCTCGACGTCGGCCTGTTGGCGGCCCGTTGCCAACACCACATGCAGGCCGGCATCGTAAAGGTGTCGCATCACCGTCCGGGTGTAGTTGCCCAGCGTATCGCCGGGCAAGAGCAAGGTTCCGTCCAGGTCCGAAGCAATCAATGAATACATGGTGTTCCTCGAATAGGCTGCCGAGCCACAACCAAGGGCTGTGGCCCGCAAGGCGACTGCCGCCAACACGCCGCATGCGGACGTGTTGGCTTTAAGGATTACTCGGCAATCTGCAACTTGCGAGACTCGGTGTACACGTAGCGCACCTTCTCATACTCGAACGGTGAGTTCAGTTGCCCATAGCGGAAACTGGTCTGGTGGCGTTTGTCTACGCCGCGCAGAAGCAGCAACTCTGGGTGGTTGGAACTGACTTCAGAGACGTTCAGGTAGTTGATCGCCGATTCGGCCGTATAGTCCACCAGCAAGCCTGAGGTGTCGCGCAGGTTCGACGGGCCGAAGATTGGCAATACGAAATACGCGCCGCCGGGCACGCCGTAGAAGCCCAGGGTCTGGCCGAAATCTTCGCTCTGGCGCGGCAGGCCCATGGCCGTGGCCGGGTCCCACAGGCCGGCGATGCCGACGGTGGTGTTGAGCAACAGGCGCGCCGTGGTTTCCATCGAACGCTTGCCCTTGAATTGCAGCAGGCTGTTCATCAGGTTCGGCACGTCCCCCAGGTTGTTGAAGAAGTTGCTGACGCCGGTGCGCACGAAGCCGGGGGTAACGTAGCGATAGCCATCGACGACGGGCAGGAAGACCCATTGGTCGAAGCGGTAGTTGAAGTGGTAGACGCGGCGGTTCCAGGATTCCAGCGGGTCATAGACGTTCAGGGCGTTGAGGGTCGAGCGCTCGAACTCACGCTGGTCCAGGCCCGGGTTGAACTTGAGTTTGGTCAGCGGTTCCTTGAAACCGTCCGAATCCACCACCACCGGTGCATTGGCTTTGCTGTTGTCGGCGTGGACCATGCCCGCACTCATTAACGCAGCGATAAGCAGCAGATATTTAGCCACGGAAGAACTCCAGCATGGCGTCGCTGTTGACGCGGTAGTTAAGGTTGCCGCAGTGGCCGCCCAGTGGATAAACCGTCAGGCGATCGCCAAAGGTCTTGCGCAGGAAGCCCAGGTCGCCCGGGCCGAGAATGACGTCGTCGGCATTGTGCATGACGGCAATCTTCGGGCTGTCGTGCAGGTAATCTTTCAGCGCGTACAGGCTGACCTGGTCGACCAGTTGCAGCAGGCTGCCGCCGTCAGTGCGCGCGCGCCACATGGGGATCACCTGCTCGGTGAGGTAACAGTCGAAATCGCATTGCAGCGCACGTTTGAGGAACGGCGTCAGGCTGGTGCTTTCGGTAATCGGGAACTTGGGCGGGATGATCAAGCCGCGTCGGTTGATCAGGTCCGAGGTGAACGCGATGTCGGCGGCCGAGAAACGGAACGTGGTGCCGATCAACATGGCCATCTGCTCGTTGCTCAGGTGTTGCTTGGACTGCTGGAAGTCGTAGAGCAGGGCATCGTTGAGGTCGATGTAGCCTTTTTGCTGGAAGTAGCGGGTCAGCTTGTTCAGCACCAGTTCATAGAAGGTGGTGGTGTTGTTGATGCCCTTGACCTCGGTCTGGACCAGTTTGTCCAGGTTGGTGATCGAGGTGTAGAGGTTCACCGGCGGGTTCAGCAGCAGCACCTTCTTGAAATTGAAGCTGCGCCGGGTCTCGTCCAGGTGTGCAACGAAGGCCGCGTCCAGGGCACCGAGGCTATAACCGGTCAGGTAATACTCGGTCACCGGCAGCTTGGGGTTCTGCGCGCGCACGGCCTGCATCACGCGGTACATGTCTTCGGCGTCTTCCTTGGAAATGCCTGGCGTGGCGAAGCGCGAAGCGGCGCTCATGAAGTCGAAGCTGGTGGGCGATGACAACTGCACCACGTGGTAGCCGGCCTTGTAGTAGAGGCGCTTGAGGTATTCATTAATGCTACTGTCAAAGCGCGCACCGGTGCCGGCGATGAGGAAGATCAGCGGCGCGGGTTTGTCCTGGGTGGCCATGCGGTAGGTGAGGCTTTTCACCGGCCAGAAGTTGTCCGGCAGGATGAACTCGCGTTCCGGGCGCAGGGTCAGGGTGTGGTCTGCCTGGTTGATGTCTTCGATCAGCGGCAACTCCGGACGCAGGTCCGGTGGCGTGGTGGCGATGGTCGCCTCGAACGGGTTGGTCAAGGGGTAGCCATAGCTGGCAGCGTCAATATCTGCCGCCAGCGCGGACGCACTCAGGATAAGTCCGCCAAGAAGGGCAGCGAAGCGCAAGGAACGAAGCATGACTGGATCCCTTAGAGGAAGGTGCCGAATGAGGTTCGCAGGCTATGACCACCGAAGCAGAGCCAAGTGCCACGATGGGCGCAAAACAGGCACGAACGGGGCGCGATACTAGCGGGACGATACACGTTCGTGTGCGCTGGCGGCTAGTTATCTGGCGCTTGTCGATTTGCCCGCAAAATCTCACGTGTGGCGGTGATCCAGGTGCCCGGAACTGGGAGCTGGCGTTCTGATGTCGTTTCTCGTTGCCTCGACGTCGTAGACAGAGAAGGTTCCGGATCGGCGCAGGTTGATGATCAACGAGTCAGTACTCCACTGGCGTGCGAACCGGTTGGCAGGCGAGCGTGATGGGGGCGCTGAGCACCATAACAATACGTTGACGCTGCTCGACATCCGTCGGGCGCAGCACTTTCGGGGAAGTAACGATGAAGATGCGACGACTCTTGGGCGCAGGTGCCGCACTGGTACTGGCGATCAGCTCCACCCTGGCCAGCGCCGAAAACAAAACCTTGAGCATCGGTTACGTTGATGGCTGGTCCGACAGCGTCGCGACCACTCACGTGGCCGCCGAAGTCATCCAGCAGAAGCTTGGCTACAATGTGAAGCTGCAAGCGGTCGCGACCGGGATCATGTGGCAGGGCGTGGCCACCGGTAAACTCGACGCGATGCTCTCGGCCTGGCTGCCGGTGACTCACGGCGACTATTGGACGAAGAACAAGGACCAGGTGGTCGACTACGGCCCCAACTTCAAGGACGCAAAAATCGGCCTGATCGTGCCGGAGTACGTCAAGGCCAAGTCGCTCGAGGATCTGAAAACCGACGACTCCTTCAAGAAGCGCATCGTCGGCATCGACGCCGGTTCAGGCGTAATGCTCAAGACCGAACAGGCCATCAAGGACTACGACCTGACCGGTTATCAACTCAAGGCCAGTTCCGGTGCCGGCATGATTGCCGAGCTGACCCGTGCCGAGAAGAAAAACGAATCCATCGCCGTCACCGGTTGGGTGCCGCACTGGATGTTCGCCAAGTGGAAACTGCGCTTCCTGGAAGACCCGAAAGGCGTCTACGGCGCGGCTGAAACCGTGAACAGCGTCGGCAGCAAGGAACTGGAGGCCAAGGCGCCGGAAGTGGTCGCGTTCCTGAAGAAATTCCAATGGTCTTCGAAAGACGAGATCGGCGAAGTCATGCTGGCGATCCAGGAAGGCGCCAAGCCTGACGCCGCCGCCAAGGATTGGGTTGCCAAGCACCCAGACCGCGTGAAGGAGTGGACCGGCAAGTAATCGGCCTGGTGTAGCTGTTCCGAAAAACCGCGTGGCTTTGTGTCATGCGGTTTTTTTGTGCGTGCAGATCCTTAGTCTTGTACAAAACCCTGTGGGAGCGGGCTATTGCGAAAATGTCCGGGAAACGGGCAACACCGTCATGTCGTTCTAATACTAAGGTCGTCTGGAACCTGGCCTTGAGCCGCATAGAGTAGGGTCGTTCAAATTAAATCTGTGCTGCGAGGATAAAAACAATGAACGACAGCATTTACCTCTCTATTCAAAACAGCCCCCGCTTCAAGGAGCTGGTGAGAAAAAGGGAAAAGTTCGCCTGGATTCTCTCGGCGATCATGCTTGGGCTGTATTCCGGCTTCATTCTTCTGATCGCCTACGGGCCACACATTCTCGGGGCCAAGATCTCGCCTGAGTCCACTATCACCTGGGGCATTCCCATCGGTGTCGGCCTGATCCTCTCGGCCTTCATCCTGACGGGTATCTACGTACGGCGCGCCAACGGCGAATTCGACGACCTGAACAATGCGATTCTCAAGGAGGCTCAGCAATGATCCGGCGTCTACTGGCTCTATTGAGCATCGCAGCGTTCGCCCCGGGCGCCTGGGCGGCTGAAGCCCTGACCGGTGCCGTGCAGAAGCAACCCCTCAACGTCGCGGCGATCCTGATGTTCGTGGCCTTCGTCGGGGCGACTTTGTATATCACCTACTGGGCGTCGAAGAAAAACAACTCGGCGGCCGACTACTATGCGGCCGGCGGCAAGATCACCGGTTTCCAGAACGGCCTGGCCATCGCGGGCGACTACATGTCGGCGGCGTCCTTCCTGGGGATCTCCGCACTGGTGTTCGCCTCCGGCTACGATGGCTTGATCTACTCCATCGGCTTCCTGGTGGGCTGGCCGATCATCCTGTTCCTGATCGCCGAGCGCCTGCGCAACCTGGGTAAATACACCTTTGCCGACGTGGCGTCCTATCGCCTCGGGCAAACCCAGATCCGCAGTCTGTCCGCCTGCGGCTCGCTGGTGGTGGTGGCGTTCTACCTGATCGCGCAAATGGTCGGTGCTGGCAAGCTGATCCAGCTGCTGTTCGGCTTGGACTATCACGTCGCGGTGGTCATGGTGGGTATCCTGATGTGCCTCTATGTGCTGTTCGGCGGCATGCTGGCCACCACCTGGGTACA
This sequence comes from Pseudomonas sp. RL_105y_Pfl2_101, assembly GCF_963970585.1. Taxonomy (NCBI): domain Bacteria; kingdom Pseudomonadati; phylum Pseudomonadota; class Gammaproteobacteria; order Pseudomonadales; family Pseudomonadaceae; genus Pseudomonas; species Pseudomonas sp. RL_105y_Pfl2_101. The sequence goes on along the minus strand of NZ_CAXAPG010000012.1, from coordinate 70,663 downwards.
GATCATCAAGGCGGTGCTGTTGCTGTCGGGTGCTTCGTTCATGGCCCTGATGGTCATGAAGCACGTTAACTTCGACTTCAACATGCTGTTCTCCGAGGCGGTCAAGGTTCACGCCAAGGGTGAGGCGATCATGAGCCCTGGTGGCCTGGTCAAGGATCCGGTCTCGGCGTTCTCCCTGGGCTTGGCGTTGATGTTCGGTACTGCTGGCCTGCCACACATCCTGATGCGCTTCTTCACCGTCAGTGACGCCAAGGAAGCGCGCAAGAGTGTCCTGTATGCCACCGGTTTCATCGGTTACTTCTACATCCTGACCTTCATCATCGGCTTCGGCGCGATCCTGTTGGTCAGCACCAACCCGGCCTTCAAGGACGCGGCAGGTGCCTTGCTCGGCGGCAACAACATGGCGGCGGTGCACCTGGCTAACGCTGTGGGCGGCAGTATCTTCCTGGGCTTCATCTCGGCGGTAGCCTTTGCCACCATCCTGGCGGTCGTCGCTGGCCTGACCCTGGCCGGTGCCTCGGCGGTGTCTCATGACCTGTATGCCAGCGTGATCAAGAAAGGCAAGGCCAACGAGAAGGATGAGATCCGCGTGTCGAAGATCACCACCATTGCCCTGGCGGTGCTGGCGATCGGCCTGGGTATCTTGTTCGAGAAGCAGAACATCGCGTTCATGGTGGGCTTGGCGTTCTCCATCGCGGCGAGCTGCAACTTCCCAGTACTGCTGCTTTCGATGTACTGGAAGAAGCTGACCACTCGTGGCGCCATGATTGGCGGCTGGCTGGGCCTGGTCAGTGCCGTGGGCTTGATGGTGCTGGGTCCGACCATCTGGGTGCAGATCATGGGTCACGAGAAAGCGATCTTCCCGTATGAATACCCTGCGCTGTTCTCGATGGCCATTGCCTTCGTCGGCATCTGGTTCTTCTCCATCACCGACAAGTCGGCTGAAGGTGTGAACGAGCGGGCGCTGTTCTTCCCGCAGTTCGTGCGTTCGCAGACGGGGCTGGGGGCGAGTGGGGCGGTTAGCCACTAACAGCCGCTGCAAGGTGAAAGCTTCAAGTTAAAGCGTTGTGTTTGAAGAAATACCCCGGTCGAGAGGCCGGGGTATTTTTTTTGTGTGCGATAACTGCGGTTCGAGTGATGACGTCTTCGCGAGCAAGCCCGCTCCCACAGGTAATGCTGTTCACGTAAGGCTGTGGATTGGGGTAAGGGTGTATATCCGTTACCGCAGCAACGGATATGTACCCAATCCAACTCAACCCAACCCCAAAGAAAACGGCGCTCCCTCGGAAAAGCGCCGTTTTCTTAAGTGAGCGGTATTACGCTCCCACAGAGGATTTGCGTCATACACAGGGTCCAATGTGTGCGAGCTTGCTCGCGAAGGTGTCGGACCAGTCGCCGCAGATATCAAAGAGGGCATAAACAAAACAGCCCCTGTTCTTATATAAGAAGCAGGGGCTGTTTCGGTGCGGCTTGGTACCTATCGCAAGGGCAGGGCTTACTTGCGGTCTTCCAGCTGGGTGATGTCACGCGACTCGTAGCCGGTGTACAACTGGCGCGGGCGGCCGATCTTGTACGGGCTGGAGAGCATTTCCTTCCAGTGGGAGATCCAGCCCACGGTCCGCGCCAGGGCGAAGATCACGGTGAACATGCTGGTTGGAATGCCGATCGCCTTGAGGATGATCCCCGAGTAGAAGTCGACGTTCGGGTACAGCGAGCGCTCGATGAAGTACGGGTCGGTGAGGGCGATCTCTTCCAGGCGCATGGCCAGTTCGAGTTGCGGATCGTTCTTGATCCCCAGTTCCTTGAGTACTTCGTCGCAGGTCTGCTTCATGACGGTGGCGCGCGGGTCGCGGTTCTTGTAGACCCGGTGACCGAAGCCCATCAGCTTGAATGGATCGTTCTTGTCCTTGGCCTTGGCGATGAACTTGTCGATGTTCGAGACATCGCCGATTTCATCGAGCATGGTCAGTACCGCTTCGTTCGCGCCGCCGTGGGCAGGGCCCCAGAGTGCGGCGATACCGGCAGCGATACAAGCGAACGGGTTGGCACCCGAGGAGCCGGCCAGGCGCACGGTAGACGTGGAGGCGTTCTGCTCGTGGTCGGCATGGAGGATGAAGATCCGGTCCATGGCCTTGGCGAGCACCGGGCTGATCGGTTTGATCTCGCACGGGGTGTTGAACATCATATGCAGGAAGTTCTCTGCATAGGTCAGGTCGTTGCGCGGGTACATCATGGGCTGACCCATGGAGTACTTGTAGACCATGGCTGCCAGGGTTGGCATCTTCGCCACCAGGCGAATCGCGGAGATTTCGCGATGCTGGGGGTTATTGATGTCCAGGGAGTCGTGGTAGAAGGCCGATAGGGCGCCGACAACGCCGCACATGACAGCCATCGGGTGGGCATCGCGACGGAAGCCGTTGAAGAAAGTCTTCAACTGCTCGTGAACCATGGTGTGGTTCTTCACGGTGCTGACGAACTGGGCCTTTTGCTCTGTGGTCGGCAGCTCGCCATTGAGCAGCAGGTAGCAGGTTTCCAGGTAGTCCGATTTTTCGGCCAGTTGCTCGATCGGGTAGCCGCGGTGCAGCAGGATGCCGTTGTCGCCGTCGATATAGGTGATTTTCGACTCGCATGAGGCGGTCGACATGAAACCCGGGTCGAAGGTGAAACGGCCCGTGGCCGTCAGGCCCCGTACGTCGATTACATCGGGACCAACGGTGCCGGTTAAAATGGGCAGCTCGACGGGGGCTGCGCCCTCGATGATCAACTGCGCTTTTTTGTCAGCCATGTGGCCTCCTATTAATGCTTGGAATCATCAGACAGACCCCCCACGCAGGGCCCGCACCACTATAGTGAGATAAATCCGAATGTCAATTTGCCTAAAGTCTTGCTCCAGAAGGCTTTAACCGGACTTTTTCCGCGAAATTACCTGCCGTTTACGCCTTTTGCTTCATATGTGCAATGCGCTATTAGGGGAAGGTGAACGCGTTGTCATTAGTAGCCTAACTGTCTATACTCGGCCACCGACCGCCAGGGGCTTTTGGGCCTGCTTTCTTGGGGGTCGTCACTCCCTGGGTGGTGAGTACCTGACCAGTGCGCGCCCCAACAACTTTGCCCTGATTGTTAGGGGCTCTTCAGTGTGAAAAAAAAGCCGTGAAAAGCCAACGACCTGTAAACCTAGACCTAAGGACCATCAAACTCCCAGTCACTGCTTACACGTCCATTCTTCACCGTATTTCCGGTGTCATCCTCTTCGTCAGCCTGGCCATCATGCTTTATGCATTGGACAAGTCGCTCGATTCGGAAGAAGGCTTCGGTCAGGTGAAGGCGTGTCTGACCAGTCCGCTAGCCAAGCTAGTGATTTGGGGCATCCTGTCCGCCTTGCTGTATCACTTGGTCGCCGGTGTGCGCCACTTGATCATGGACATGGGCATCGGTGAGACGCTGGAAGGCGGCAAGCTGGGCTCAAAAATCATTATCGCCGTGTCTGCGGTGTTGATCGTTCTGGCAGGAGTCTGGATATGGTAACCAACGTCACGAACCTTTCGCGTTCGGGCCTCTATGACTGGATGGCGCAGCGTGTGTCTGCGGTCGTTCTCGCGGCTTACTTCATTTTCCTGATCGGATATGTTGTAGCAAACCCAGGCCTGGGCTATGCCCAATGGCATGAACTGTTCGCAAGCAACTGGATGCGTATCTTCAGTCTGCTGGCACTTGTCGCACTGGGCGCTCACGCCTGGGTCGGCATGTGGACCATCGCAACCGACTACCTGACGCCAATGGCATTTGGCAAGTCGGCGACTGCCGTACGTTTCCTCTTCCAGGCAGTATGCGGCGTTGCGATGTTCGCTTACTTCGTCTGGGGTGTGCAGATTCTCTGGGGTATCTGATTCATGGCTAACATTCCAACGATTTCTTTCGACGCCATCATTATTGGTGGTGGCGGTGCCGGCATGCGCGCGGCGCTGCAACTGGCGCAGGGCGGTCACAAGACTGCCGTGATCACCAAGGTTTTTCCGACACGCTCGCACACTGTTTCCGCCCAGGGCGGCATCACTTGCGCCATCGCTTCGGCCGACCCGAACGATGACTGGCGCTGGCACATGTACGATACCGTCAAGGGTTCCGACTACATCGGTGACCAGGACGCTATCGAATACATGTGTCAGGAAGGCCCGGCCGCGGTGTTCGAGCTGGATCACATGGGTATGCCATTCTCGCGTACCGAGCAAGGTCGTATCTATCAGCGTCCGTTCGGTGGCCAGTCCAAGGACTACGGCAAGGGCGGCCAGGCTGCGCGTACTTGCGCGGCGTCGGACCGTACCGGTCACGCGCTGCTGCACACCCTGTACCAGGGCAACCTGAAGGCCGGTACCACGTTCCTGAACGAGTACTACGCCGTTGACCTGGTGAAGAACCAGGACGGTGCCTTCGTCGGCGTGATCGCGATCTGCATCGAAACCGGCGAAACCACCTACATCCGCGCCAAGGCCACCGTGCTGGCGACTGGCGGTGCGGGCCGTATCTACGCATCCACCACCAACGCCCTGATCAACACCGGTGACGGCGTCGGCATGGCTCTGCGTGCTGGCGTGCCGGTGCAAGACATCGAAATGTGGCAGTTCCACCCAACCGGCATCGCCGGGGCCGGTGTACTGGTGACCGAAGGTTGCCGTGGTGAAGGTGGTTACCTGATCAACAAGCACGGCGAGCGTTTCATGGAGCGTTATGCTCCGAACGCCAAGGACCTTGCCGGTCGTGACGTTGTGGCTCGTTCGATGGTTAAAGAGATCATTGCCGGCAACGGCTGTGGCCCCGATGGCGACCACGTGATGCTCAAGCTCGACCACCTGGGCGAGGAAGTGCTTCACAGCCGCCTGCCAGGCATTTGCGAGCTGTCCAAGACCTTCGCTCACGTCGACCCGGTCGTCGCGCCGGTTCCAGTGGTTCCAACCTGCCACTATATGATGGGCGGCGTTGCCACCAACATTCACGGCCAGGCGATCACTCAGAACGGCGAAGGCGTGGATGAAATCATCCCTGGCCTGTTCGCAGTGGGTGAAGTGGCTTGCGTATCGGTTCACGGTGCCAACCGCCTGGGCGGCAACTCGCTGCTCGACCTGGTGGTCTTTGGTCGCGCTGCCGGCCTGCACCTGGAAAAAGCGCTGTCCGACGGTATCGAATATGACGATGCCACCGACGCCAACATCGAAGCCGCCCTGGCGCGTCTGTCCGCTCTGAACGAGCGTACCGAAGGTGAAGACGTGGCGACCCTGCGTCGCGAGTTGCAAAACTGCATGCAGAACTACTTCGGTGTATTCCGTACTGGCGAGTACATGCAGAAAGGTATCGCTCAGCTTGCTGACCTGCGTGCTCGCATCGCCAACGTGAAGATCAACGATAAGTCGCAGGCGTTCAACACTGCCCGTATCGAAGCGCTGGAGTTGCAGAACCTGTTGGAAGTGGCCGAAGCCACCGCCATCGCCGCAGAAGTGCGTAAAGAGTCCCGTGGTGCCCACGCCCGCGAAGACTTCGAAGACCGTGACGACGAAAACTGGCTGTGCCACACCCTGTACTTCCCGGGTGACAAGCGCGTCACCAAGCGTGCCGTGAACTTCTCGCCGAAGACTGTTCCGACTTTCGAACCAAAAGTCCGGACTTATTGAGGGTGACCGCTATGTTGCAAGTCAGTGTTTATCGCTACAACCCTGATCAGGACGCTGCGCCGTTCATGCAGGACTTCCAGGTCGATACCGGTGGTAAAGACCTGATGGTGCTGGACGTGCTGGCCCTGATCAAAGAGCAGGACGAGGGTTTCTCCTATCGTCGCTCTTGCCGTGAGGGCGTTTGCGGCTCCGACGGCATGAACATCAACGGCAAGAACGGCCTGGCCTGCATCACGCCGCTGTCTGCCGTGGTCAAGGGCAACAAGCTGATCGTTCGTCCGCTGCCAGGTTTGCCGGTTATTCGTGACTTGGTCGTCGATATGAGCATCTTCTACAAGCAATACGAGAAGGTGAAGCCATTCCTGCAGAACGACACGCCGGCTCCGGCCATCGAACGTCTGCAGACTCCTGAAGAGCGTGAAAAGCTCGACGGTCTGTACGAGTGCATCCTGTGCGCTTGCTGCTCGACCTCGTGCCCATCCTTCTGGTGGAACCCGGACAAATTCCTGGGCCCGGCCGCCCTGCTGCAAGCGTATCGCTTCCTGGCAGACAGCCGTGACACCAAGACGTCCGAGCGCCTGGCTTCGCTGGATGACCCGTTCAGCGTATTCCGCTGCCGCGGGATCATGAACTGCGTCAACGTTTGTCCAAAAGGCCTGAACCCGACTAAGGCCATCGGTCACATTCGTAACATGCTGCTGCAAAGCGGCGTGTGATTCAGCTGCTGTACCCGTAGGACCGTTGTACCCGTAAAGGCCAGGGCGCGGGCTTCAACCCGCGTTTCGGCTATAACCAGAACAGCCGCTTACAAAGCGGCAGTTCTTATTTTGAAGAAATGAGACAAGCAGGGGCATCCGGGCTGGTACCCGGACTATCGGCGTGATCCTAAGTGGCTTGTTTTAGTCGCTGCACTCGGACTTCTGCAAGTTTGCTCGGTGTTTTTGCCGGTGGTGTTCCCCTAATCGAGGGTGACCAAGCATGCAAGAAAGCGTGATGCAGCGCATGTGGAACAGTGCCCACCTTTCCGGTGGTAACGCTGCCTATGTGGAAGAGCTTTATGAGCTCTACCTGCACGACCCTAACGCTGTGCCAGAAGAATGGCGCACCTACTTTCAGAAGTTGCCGGCTGACGGTAACTCTGCCACTGATGTTTCGCACTCGACGATTCGCGATCATTTCGTGCTGCTGGCAAAGAACCAGCGCCGCGCTCAACCGGTGTCTGCCGGCAGCGTGAGCAGCGAGCACGAGAAGAAGCAAGTTGAAGTGCTGCGACTGATCCAGGCCTACCGGATGCGTGGCCACCAAGCAGCCCAGCTGGACCCGCTGGGGCTGTGGCAGCGTCCTGCACCTGCAGACCTGTCGATCACTCACTACGGCTTGACCAATGCCGATCTTGATACGACCTTCCGTGCCGGCGACCTGTTCATCGGCAAAGAGGAAGCGAGCCTACGCGAAATTCACGAAGCGTTGCAGCAGACATATTGCCGCACCATCGGCGCTGAATTTACGCACATCGTCGATTCCGAGCAGCGCCAGTGGTTCCAGCAGCGTCTGGAAAGCGTTCGTGGTCGTCCGACGTACTCCGTCGATATCAAGAGCCACTTGCTCGAGCGCGTCACTGCCGCCGAAGGCTTGGAAAAGTACCTGGGCACCAAATACCCGGGCACCAAGCGTTTCGGCCTGGAAGGTGGCGAAAGCCTGATCCCGCTGCTGGACGAGTTGATCCAGCGTTCGGGCTCCTACGGCACCAAGGAAGTTGTCATCGGCATGGCCCACCGTGGTCGCCTGAACGTGCTGGTCAACACCTTTGGCAAGAACCCGCGCGAGCTGTTCGACGAGTTCGAAGGCAAGAAGAAGGTCGAGCTGGGTTCCGGTGACGTGAAATACCACCAGGGCTTCTCGTCCAACGTGATGACCACAGGTGGCGAAGTGCACCTGGCCATGGCCTTCAACCCATCCCACCTGGAAATCGTTTCCCCGGTGGTCGAGGGTTCGGTCCGTGCCCGTCAGGATCGTCGCAACGATCCAACCGGTGAAAAAGTCCTGCCGATTTCCATCCACGGTGACGCTGCGTTCGCAGGTCAAGGCGTGGTCATGGAAACCTTCCAGATGTCGCAGACCCGCGGCTTCAAGACCGGCGGTACCATCCACCTGGTTATCAACAACCAGGTCGGCTTCACCATCAGCAACCCGGAAGACTCGCGCTCCACCGAGTACTGCACCGACGTTGCGAAGATGATCCAGGCGCCGATTCTCCATGTGAATGGCGATGACCCGGAAGCCGTGCTGTTCGTGACCCAGTTGGCCATCGACTACCGCATGCAGTACAAGCGCGACGTGGTGATCGACCTGGTCTGCTACCGTCGTCGCGGCCACAACGAGGCCGACGAACCAAGCGGCACCCAGCCGCTGATGTATCAGCAGATCGCCAAGCAGCGCACCACCCGTGAGCTGTATGCCGAGCGCCTGACCCAGGGCGGTGTGCTGGATGCCGAGCGCGTCCAGGAAAAAGTCGATGAATATCGCAATGCCCTGGATAACGGCCTGCACGTTGTAAAAAGCCTGGTCAAAGAGCCGAACAAAGAGCTGTTCGTGGACTGGCGTCCATACCTGGGCCACGCCTGGACCGCGCGTCACGACACTCGTTTCGACCTCAAGACCCTGCAGGAACTGTCCGCCAAGCTGCTGGAAATTCCGGAAGGCTTCGTGGTTCAGCGCCAGGTCGCGAAAATCTACGAAGACCGGCAGAAGATGCAAGCCGGCGGCCTGCCGATCAACTGGGGTTACGCCGAAACCATGGCGTACGCGACCCTGGCGTTCGAAGGTCACCCGATTCGCATCACCGGCCAGGACGTAGGCCGCGGTACTTTCTCGCACCGCCACGCGGCGCTGCACAACCAGAAAGACGCCAGCACCCACATCCCGCTGCAACACCTGTACAAAGGCCAGCCACGTTTCGACCTGTACGATTCGCTGCTGTCCGAAGAGGCCGTCCTGGCGTTCGAATATGGCTACTCCACCACCGAGCCAAATGCGCTGGTGATCTGGGAAGCCCAGTTCGGCGACTTCGCCAACGGTGCCCAGGTGGTTGTCGACCAGTTCATCACCAGCGGCGAGCACAAGTGGGGCCGTCTCTGCGGTCTGACCATGCTGTTGCCACACGGTTATGAAGGGCAGGGGCCGGAGCACTCTTCGGCACGTCTGGAGCGTTACCTGCAGCTGTGTGCCGAACACAACGTCCAGGTCTGCGTACCGACGACTCCGGCGCAGATCTACCACCTGCTGCGTCGTCAGGTCATCCGTCCGCTGCGCAAGCCGCTGATCGTGCTGACACCGAAGTCGCTGCTGCGTCACAAACTGGCGATCTCTACGCTCGAGGATCTGGCCGAGGGCTCCTTCCAGACCGTTATTTCGGAGATCGATACCCAGGACGCGGCGAAGGTGACTCGCCTGGTCTTGTGCAGCGGTAAGGTCTACTACGACCTGCTGGAAAAACGTCGTGCCGAAGGCCGCGAAGACATCGCCATCGTGCGTGTCGAACAGCTTTACCCGTTCCCGGAAGAAGACCTGATGGAGGCCATCGCGCCTTACACCAACCTCACCCATGTGGCGTGGTGTCAGGAAGAACCGATGAACCAAGGCGCTTGGTACAGCAGCCAGCATCACCTGCGTCGCAGCATCGGCAACCATAACAAGGCCCTGGGCCTGGAATATGCCGGCCGTGATGCTTCCGCTGCACCTGCGTGTGGTTATGCGTCGATGCACGCCGAGCAGCAGGAAAAACTGCTGCAAGATGCCTTCACTGTTTAACGCCTTCGCGCTGACTGAAACCGAATTTTAAGGACCCACAGATAATGGCTATCGAAATCAAAGCCCCGTCATTCCCGGAATCGGTTGCCGATGGCACCGTTGCCACCTGGCACAAGAAACCAGGCGAGGCCGTCAAGCGTGACGACCTGATCGTCGACATCGAGACCGACAAGGTCGTGCTGGAAGTATTGGCCGAAGCTGACGGCGTGCTGGGCGCAATCATTGCCGAAGAGGGCGCTACCGTTCTGTCGAACCAGGTCCTGGGCTCGATCGAAGAAGGCAGTGCTGCTGCCGCTGCTCCGGCTGCTGCACCGGCTGCCGCCCAGGCCGCCGCACCAGCCGCCGCTGGCGAAGACGATCCAGTTGCTGCGCCTGCTGCTCGCAAGCTGGCTGAAGAGAACGGCATCAACATCGCTTCCGTTGCCGGCACTGGCAAGGGTGGTCGTGTGACCAAGGAAGATGTGGTTGCCGCCGTTGCCGCCAAGAAAGCTGCTCCGGCCGCCGCGCCAGCCAAGCCTGCCACACCTGCCGCTGCCGCGCCGGTGTTCGCGGCCGGTGACCGTGTTGAAAAACGCGTTCCGATGACCCGCGTTCGCGCTACCGTGGCCAAGCGTCTGGTAGAAGCCCAGTCGAACATGGCAATGCTGACCACCTTCAACGAAGTCGACATGACCGAAGTCATGGCCCTGCGTTCGAAGTACAAGGACCTGTTCGAGAAGTCCCATAACGGCGTACGCCTGGGCTTCATGTCGTTCTTCGTCAAGGCTGCCACCGAAGCGCTGAAACGCTTCCCGGCCGTCAACGCGTCGATCGACGGTTCCGACATCGTTTACCACGGCTACGCCGATATCGGTGTTGCTGTTTCCAGCGACCGTGGCCTGGTGGTTCCGGTACTGCGTAACGCCGAACTGATGAGCCTGGCCGAAATCGAAGGCGGCATCGCTACCTTCGGCAAGAAGGCCCGTGACGGCAAGCTGTCCATCGAAGAGATGACCGGCGGTACGTTCACCATCACCAACGGTGGTACATTCGGTTCGATGATGTCGACCCCGATCGTCAACCCGCCGCAAGCGGCTATCCTGGGCATGCACAACATTCTGCAGCGTCCGATGGCGATCAACGGTCAGGTCGTGATTCGTCCGATGATGTACCTGGCGCTGTCCTACGATCACCGCCTGATCGACGGTAAAGAAGCCGTGACGTTCCTGGTAACCATCAAGAACCTGCTTGAAGATCCGGCTCGTCTGCTGCTGGATATCTGATTTTCGCTGCGAGGGCCGGTCTGTTGTGACCGGCTTCTTGCTGAAACAACCGGTTTCGTCCCTCGACGGTCATCACAAGTGACCGTCCGGTTTGATTCGAAAAGGAATGACTCATGACTCAGAAATTCGACGTGGTAGTGATTGGTGCGGGCCCTGGCGGCTACGTAGCGGCCATCAAGGCTGCGCAACTGGGCCTTACCACTGCCTGCATCGAGAAATACACCGACAAGGAGGGCAAACTGGCCCTCGGCGGTACTTGCCTGAACGTCGGTTGCATTCCTTCCAAGGCGCTGCTGGACAGCTCCTGGAAGTTCCATGAGGCGCAGGATGGCTTCAAGATCCACGGTATCAACCACGCTGGCGTGACCATGGACGTGCCAGCGATGGTTGGCCGCAAGGCCAACATCGTCAAGGGCCTGACCTCTGGCGTTGCCACCCTGTTCAAAGCCAATGGCGTGACCTCGATCCAGGGCCACGGCAAGCTGCTGATGGGCAAGAAAGTCGAAGTGACCAAGCCAGACGGTTCGGTTGAAGTGATCGAAGCCGAGAACGTCATCCTGGCACCGGGCTCGCGTCCGATCGACATTCCACCGGCTCCGGTCGACCAGAACGTAATCGTCGATTCCACCGGTGCCCTGGAGTTCCAGACCGTGCCAAAACGCCTGGGCGTGATCGGCGCTGGTGTGATCGGCCTCGAGCTGGGTTCGGTATGGTCGCGCCTGGGCGCGCAAGTGACCGTACTGGAAGCCCTCGATACCTTCCTGATGGCTGCTGACACCGCGGTGTCCAAGGAAGCGCTGAAAACCCTGACCAAACAGGGCCTGGACATCAAACTGGGCGCTCGCGTCACCGGTTCGAAAGTCAACGGCGAAGAGGTCGTGGTGACCTACACCGACACCAACGGTGAACAGACCATCACCTTTGACAAACTGATCGTCGCGGTCGGCCGTCGTCCTGTGACCACTGACCTGCTGGCTACCGACAGCGGCGTGGAAATCGACGAGCGCGGCTTCATTGCCGTCGATGACCAGTGCGCAACCGCAGTACCGGGCGTCTTCGCCATCGGTGACGTGGTTCGCGGCATGATGCTGGCGCACAAGGCATCCGAAGAAGGCATCATGGTCGTCGAGCGCATCAAGGGCCACAAAGCCCAAATGAACTACGACCTGATCCCATCGGTTATCTACACCCACCCGGAAATCGCATGGGTTGGCAAGACCGAGCAGGCCTTGAAAGCCGAAGGCGTTGAAGTTAACGTCGGCACCTTCCCGTTCGCCGCCAGTGGCCGTGCCATGGCAGCCAACGATACCGGTGGTTTCGTGAAAGTCATCGCCGATGCCAAGACGGATCGCGTATTGGGCGTTCACGTCATTGGCCCAAGCGCTGCCGAGCTGGTACAGCAAGGCGCGATCGGCATGGAATTCGGCACCAGCGCTGAAGATCTGGGCATGATGGTCTTCTCCCATCCGACCCTGTCCGAAGCCTTGCACGAAGCGGCCCTGGCCGTAAATGGCGGCGCCATCCACGTGGCCAACCGCAAGAAGCGTTAAAAAATAATAAGAAACCACGGCGGTATGGCCCGTCGTGAGCCTTGCGAGCAAGACTCACCGCGGAATATCCGCTGGACGCAGCCTTGCGTAGCCGAACCGGTTGACTGGAACGCTACGCAAGCAGCAGTCACAGGTGGTGCGGCACCAGAACGGTGCAGCACCGAATGCGCAGTACCTAACGAAGACGGTAATAAGCATGAATCTTCACGAGTATCAGGGTAAGCAGCTGTTCGCTGAGTACGGCCTGCCAGTATCCACCGGTTACGCGGTAGACACCCCGGAAGCGGCAGCAGAAGCTTGCGACAAAATCGGCGGCAGCGAATGGGTTGTCAAAGCCCAGGTTCACGCCGGTGGTCGCGGTAAAGCGGGCGGCGTCAAGCTGGTTCGCAGCAAAGAAGACGCCAAAGCCTTCGCACAGCAGTGGCTGGGCAAGCGTCTGGTGACTTACCAGACTGACGCCAACGGTCAGCCAGTCACCAAGATCCTGGTTGAATCGTGCACTGATATCGCTAAAGAGCTGTACCTGGGCGCTGTCGTTGACCGTTCGAGCCGCCGCATCGTGTTCATGGCTTCCACCGAAGGTGGCGTGGACATCGAGAAAATCGCTCACGATACCCCTGAGAAAATCCTCAAGGCCACTATCGATCCACTGGTTGGCGCACAGCCATTCCAGGGTCGCGAGCTGGCATTCCAGCTGGGCCTGGAAGGCAAGCAGGTCACTCAATTCGCCAAGATCTTCGTAGGTCTGGCCAAGCTGTTCCAGGACCACGACCTGGCGCTGCTGGAAGTGAACCCGCTGGTGATCAAGGCCGACGGCGACCTGCACTGCCTCGATGCCAAGATCAACATCGACGCCAACGCCATGTACCGTCAGCCAAAGCTGAAGACTTTCCACGATCCGTCGCAAGACGATCCGCGCGAAGCGCACGCTGCCAAGTTCGAACTGAACTACGTAGCCCTGGAAGGTAACATCGGCTGCATGGTCAACGGTGCCGGCCTGGCCATGGGTACCATGGACATCGTCAACCTGCATGGCGGCAAGCCAGCCAACTTCCTCGACGTGGGCGGTGGTGCTACCAAGGAACGCGTAACCGAAGCGTTCAAGATCATCCTGTCCGACACCAATGTCGCTGCAGTACTGGTCAACATCTTCGGCGGCATCGTTCGCTGCGACATGATTGCCGAAGGCATCATCGGCGCCGTGAAAGAAGTTGGCGTGAAAATCCCGGTTGTTGTTCGCCTTGAAGGCAACAACGCTGAGCTGGGCGCTAAAGTACTGGCAGAAAGCGGTTTGAACATCATCGCTGCAACCAGCCTGACCGACGCTGCTCAACAAGTTGTCAAAGCTGCGGAGGGCAAATAATGAGCGTCCTGATCAATAAAGACACCAAGGTTATCTGCCAGGGTATTACCGGTTCGCAAGGTAGTTTCCACACCCAGCAAGCCCTGGAATACGGCACCAAGATGGTTGGCGGCGTAACGCCAGGCAAAGGCGGCACCGAGCACCTGGGCCTGCCAGTGTTCAACACCGTGAAAGACGCTGTAGCCGCCACTGGCGCCACCGCCAGCGTGATCTACGTTCCAGCGCCTTTCTGCAAGGACTCCATCCTTGAAGCGGCGTTCGGCGGCATCAAGCTGATCGTCTGCATCACCGAAGGCATCCCGACCATCGACATGCTGGAAGCCAAGGTCAAGTGCGACGAGCTGGGTATCACCCTGATCGGCCCTAACTGCCCAGGCGTGATCACTCCAGGCGAATGCAAGATCGGCATCATGCCAGGTCACATTCACTTGCCAGGCAAGGTCGGTATCGTTTCCCGTTCCGGCACCCTGACCTACGAAGCTGTCAAGCAGACCACTGACGCCGGTTTCGGTCAGTCGACTTGCGTCGGCATCGGCGGTGACCCGATCCCAGGCTCGAACTTCATTGACATCCTGAAGCTGTTCCAGGAAGACCCGAAGACCGAAGCGATCGTCATGATCGGTGAGATCGGCGGTTCGGCTGAAGAAGAAGCGGCTGCCTACATCAAGGCCAACGTGACCAAGCCGGTTGTTTCCTACATCGCTGGTGTGACTGCTCCTCCGGGCAAGCGCATGGGCCATGCTGGCGCAATCATCTCTGGCGGCAAAGGCACTGCAGACGAGAAGTTCGCTGCACTGCAAGACGCAGGTGTGAAAACCGTGCGTTCGCTGGCAGACATCGGCAAGGCCCTGGCCGAGCTGACTGGCTGGGAAATGAAGAAGTAAGCTTCGGCTGACTTTTTTGTTCCAGCAACAAAGGCCACCTTCGGGTGGCCTTTGTCGTTTCTGGCACTGTGGAAACAAGGCCTTGGTCCCACAGATAAATCCACTTGCCACAGGGGCTTCGCAGGAAAATAGATACGCAAACGCGACACACGAACGTCGTGCATCGGATAGTTAGCCCCTTTACAGTGCGTTTTCTCGCTAAATTCGTTAGGCTAGCAGCCATTTTTGCGACCGCTGCCCACAAGGAAGCGCCGCGCTAAACGGGTCGGTCCCATACGGATCGGCAGCATTTCCCTCTACCCATAAGGGAAATCCCTCTCTAAATTCCGATTCAGTAGTGTGGTTTCCTTAATGAAAGTGTTGAAAGGCCAGGATGTCCTGGCGCTTGGTTTCATGACATTTGCCCTGTTCGTCGGGGCCGGCAACATCATCTTCCCGCCTATCGTCGGTTTGCAGTCCGGACCTCATGTCTGGATGGCAGCGCTGGGCTTTTTGATCACGGCGGTCGGGCTGCCGGTCATCACGGTCGTTGCACTGGCCAAGGTGGGCGGTGCGATGGACGCCTTGAGCAGCCCCATCGGCAAGCTCGCCGGTGGTGTACTGGCGGCGGTGTGCTACCTGGCCGTCGGCCCGTTGTTCGCCACGCCGCGTACCGCCACCGTTTCGTTCGAAGTCGGCCTGGCGCCGTTGACCGGTGAAAGCCCGCTGGCACTGTTCCTCTACAGCGCAGTGTATTTCCTGCTGGTGTTTTTCATCTCGCTCTACCCGGGCCGCCTGCTGGACACCGTCGGACGCTTCCTCGCGCCATTGAAGATCATCGCCCTGGCTGTGCTCGGCATCGCCGCGTTTGCCTTGCCCGCAGGTGATATTGGCGTGGCGACCCCCGAGTACATCGCGGCGCCGTTCTCCCAAGGGTTCATCAATGGCTACCTGACCATGGATACCTTGGGCGCCTTGGTGTTCGGCATTGTCATCGTCAACGCGATCCGTTCCCGGGGCGTCGAGTCGCCAGCCTTGATCACCCGCTATGCGATCATCGCCGGGCTGATTGCCGGGGTGGGCCTGGCGCTGGTCTACGTCAGCCTGTTCCGCCTGGGCTCGGGCAGCCATGAAGTGGCTGCGGGCGCGACCAATGGCGCCGCGGTGCTGCATGCCTACGTGCAACACACCTTCGGCAGCCTGGGCAGCGGTTTCCTCGCTGTGCTCATCTCCCTGGCGTGCATGGTAACCGCGGTCGGCCTGACCTGCGCCTGTGCCGAGTACTTCAGCCGTGTCCTGCCGCTGTCCTACAAGACCTTGGTCGTGATCCTGGCCGCCTTTTCGCTGCTGGTGTCCAACCTGGGCCTGACCAAGCTGATCGCCTTCTCGATTCCGGTCCTCACCGCGATCTATCCGCCGTGCATCGTCCTGGTGGCCCTGAGCTTCTGCAAGGACTTCTGGCACGAGCAGGGGCGCATCGTTGGCCCGGTGATGCTGGTGTCGTTCCTGTTTGGCCTGATCGATGCGCTCAAGGGCGCCGGGCTGGCGGACTGGATGCCGACGCAACTGGCCCACCTGCCGCTGAGCGAGCAAGGCCTGGCCTGGCTGGTGCCTTCGGTGATGACCCTGGCGGTCGCGGTGGTGTGCGATCGCCTGCTGGGCAAGCGCAGCGAGGCGTTGGCTTAAGCGGCCTACTGGCAGATCCATCAGCAAGAACTGAAATGCCCCGTATCAATCGATACGGGGCATTTTTTTTGAGTGCCGTGTCTTTTTCCGTGGGCTCGCTCCCACAGGGTTCGCTGATACCATTGCCACCGATTTGTTTCGTCACAGGAAGTCGAATGTCATTCATCCAAGCCAACCTGATCCATCTTCTCGCCGGTGCCTGGTTCATCATCTGCTGGGGCGGTTACACCCGTTATGCCACCTGGAAAGCTCGCGACACCGCCTGCCTGGCCAGCGTGATGCACCTGTATCGCGAAGACTGGATGCGCCGCATGCTGCTGCGTGAGAACCGTATCGCCGATGCCAGCGTGATCGGCAACCTGGAGCGCAACGCATCATTCTTCGCCTCCAGCACACTGATCATCCTGGCCGGTATCCTGACGGTGCTCGGGGCGTCCGATCGGGCGGTGTCGTTGTTGGCGGACCTGCCGATGGTGCAACAGGCTTCCCAGGGCATGGCGGAGGTCAAGTTGCTGTGCCTGGCCTTGGTGTTTGTGTATGCGTTCTTCACGTTCAGCTGGTGCATGCGCCAATACAACTTCGCGGCAGTCCTGATTGGCTCGGCGCCGATGATCGGTGAGCGCCATGTGTCGGAGCAGGAACGCAAGGCCTTTGCGCTAAGGGCGGCACGGGTGATTTCCATGGCGGCCAACCAATTCAACTTCGGCCTGCGCTCTTATTATTTCGGCATGACCATGTTGGCGTGGTTCGTCAGCCCCTGGTTATTCATGTTGATGAGTGCTGGCGTGGTGTTCGTGTTGTATCAGCGCGAGTTTCACTCCGATGTGCTGGACGTGATGGTCTATACCCCCACGGATGCGCCAGTGCCCGAGGTTGGCAAGGAAGCGGCCTGATAGCCGGCGCCTCCAAATCGCAGGCAAAAAAAACCCGCACCAGGCGGGTTTTCTTTTGCCGCTAAAACCGTATTAGTTGGTTTTAGGCGCTTCAGGCGCTTCAGGCGCAGGCGCAGGAGCTTGTTCCTGCTGAGCGGCGCTGTTCGATTCAGACTGAGCTTTGGCAGCTTCGGCGTTTTCTTTCGCCGCGTCGTTCACTTTATCCTGTGCTTTGTTCATGTCTTGCTGAGCTTGCTCGGCGTGTTGTTGGGCATCTTGAGCTTTGTCCTCGGATTTTTTATCGCAGGCAGCGAGGCCGAGGGAGGCGGCCAACATCAAGGCAATAGCAAAGGTCTTACGCATGGGGTGTTTCTCCTTATGGAAATAACTACTGGCCTTTTGAACACCACCCCTCGGATTAAGTTCCTGTTGCGTAACAGATATATAACTTTGCACTGCAATGGAACTTTGTGCATCGCGCCTGTTGTCAGGTCTCGTCACTCATTGGAGCGTTAATCGAATGGCCGCAGACCCCGTTTTTGAGCGTGCGACACGCTTTCTATCCGCACTCAGGCATTGCCAGGTGCTGGGCTTGAAGCTGCACAGTGCCAGTCGTGACGGGCTGACGGTCATCCTGCCGTTCAGCCCGCAAATCGTCGGCAATCCCCTGACGGGCATCATCCACGGCGGGGCGTTGACCTCATTGATGGACACCGCGTGTGGCATGTCGACCTTATGTGTGTTGCCACAATTCGAAGTCTGTCCCACCCTCGACCTGCGCATCGACTACATGCACGCGGCCGAGCCCCACAAGGATGTCTACGGCTTCGCGCAATGCTATCGGGTGACCCCGGACGTGATCTTCACCCGGGGTTTCGCCTACCAGGACGACCCCGAGCAACCCATCGCCCATGTGGTGGGTACATTCATGCGCCTGGGCCAGCATGCCAGGGGAATAGGGAAGGGCGGCTCGATGACCGCTGTGGGCCAACCATGACCGATACCCTCCAGGAACAACTGCGCCGTGCCTGCGAGCAGGGCGACTACGCGTTGCTGCTCGCCTCGATCCCCTATGCCCAGCTCATCGGCGTCGAATGCACGCGCCAGGGCGACGACTTGTTGTTTCACCTGCCGGCCAACAAAGACAACATTGGTAACCCTTTACTGCCGGCCATCCATGGCGGCGTCATCGCCGGTTTCATGGAACTGGCTGCTGCAGTGCATCTGTTGATCGCCACTGGCACGCCGGGCGTGCCAAAAATCATCGATTTCTCCCTGGATTATCTGCGCACCGGGCAGTTTCGCGACACCTATGCCAAATGCCAGGTCTGGCGCCAGGGCCGACGGGTCGCCAACGTCGCGATCACCGCCTGGCAAGACGTCGAGGCCGAACCCATCGCCACTGCCCGGGCACATTTCAAGATCCAGGAACCGTCAAAACCGGATTGCCCTTGAGCTGATCACTTTGAGCTCGGCGAAATTGACGATGGCATGCCCTTTTGTTCGACCCGGAAGGTCAGATAGTTTGAGGCGAAGATAATCACTGCGCCGACCAATACCCAAATTTCAAGAGGCTCGCCGTAGAGAAAAAAACCAACGACGGCAATGAGCGGCACCCTGAAAAAATCAATCGGGATGGCAATGGAGGCTTCCATGATGCTCAGTGCCTTGGCCATAGCGAAGTGCGCACCTAAACCCGTTATGCCTAACAGCAGGATCCAGGGGATGCAGGCGAGCGTAGGTGTACGCCATTGTGCCAAGGATAGACCAAGGCCCAAGGGCAATTGTAGAAGCACCATCCAGATCACGATGATGGTGGGACTGCTGGTCAACGTCAGTTTTTTCACCATGATGATGGATGTTGCGTAGCCCATGGCGGCCATAAGAACGATAAATGCGGCGGGTTCAATGCTACCAAGGCCGGGCCTTAGAACGACCAGGACCCCCAGGAAACCGCCGATGGCGGCGAATACCCTCGTGGTGGAGAGTTTTTCCTTCAAGAATAGAAACGCCAGGAGGGAAACCCATATCGGGGTGGTGAACTCCAGAGCAAAGACCTTAACCAACGGAAGCGATGCCACGCCGATGGTCCAGGCATATTGTCCGGCGAAGTGAACCGCGTTCCTGCCAATCTGCAGACCCAGGTCGTGGGTTTGTTTGAGCTTGGTGCGTTGTTGGTAAATAACCGGAAAAATAATGATCAATCCGACCAAGGACCTGAAAAACAGGATCTCGAAGATCGACATGAATTTGGAAAGCTCTCGGGCCGCGACGGCCATGCCTATGAATGAAAGCAGGCTTGCTGCCATCCATAATGCTCCACCTAACGGCAGCTTTACCTGATGCATTGATGCTCCTTTTTACTCAGCCATTGTTCTTCGTGAACTGCCGTCTGGTATTAAAGCAGCGATTATCTGTGGCTCAGGCAGTTTCTTCGCAACACATTCCCCCAGTACCCGGCCAGGTGCCAGAGGCGGGTCGCCAACGTCGCGATCACCGCCTGGCAAGACGTCGAGGCCGAATCCATCGCCACTGCCCGGGCACATTTCAAGATCCAGGAACCGTCAAAACCGGATTGCCCTTGAAATCATCAACGTTGCCCCCACCTTGAGGATATCCCGCCGCCAATCTCAGCGAGGCGGACACCACCATCCACTTGGAGTTTGATGACCATGAGCGTGGAAACTCAAAAGGAAACCCTGGGCTTCCAGACCGAGGTAAAGCAACTGCTGCACCTGATGATTCACTCGCTGTATTCCAATAAGGAAATTTTCCTTCGCGAGTTGATTTCGAACGCCTCTGACGCTGTCGACAAATTACGTTTCGAGGCCCTTTCCAAGCCTGAATTGCTGGAAGGCGGCGCTGAGCTGAAAATCCGTGTGAGCTTCGACAAGGACGCGAAAACCGTCACCCTCGAAGACAACGGCATCGGCATGAGCCGCGAAGAGGTGATCACGCACTTGGGCACCATCGCCAAGTCCGGCACCGCCGATTTCATGAAGAACCTGTCCGGCGATCAGAAGAAAGATTCCCACCTGATCGGTCAGTTCGGCGTCGGCTTCTATTCCGCGTTCATCGTCGCCGACCAGGTCGAAGTGTTCAGTCGCCGTGCCGGCCTCGCTGCGAGCGAAGGCGTGCACTGGTCGTCTAAGGGCGAGGGCGAGTTTGAAGTCGCCACCGTCGACAAGGCTGATCGCGGTACCCGCATCGTGCTGCACCTCAAGTCTGGCGAAGACGAGTTCGCCGATGGCTGGCGCCTGCGCAACATCATCAAGAAGTACTCCGACCATATCGCGCTGCCAATCGAGCTGCCGAAGGAAGTCACCGCTACCGAAGGCGAAGAAAAGCCTGAAGTGGAATGGGAAACCGTCAACCGCGCCAGTGCCTTGTGGACCCGTCCGCGCACCGAGGTGAAAGACGAGGAATACCAGGAGTTCTACAAGCACATCGCCCATGACTACGAGAACCCGCTGAGCTGGAGCCACAACAAGGTCGAAGGCAAGCTGGAATACAACTCGCTGTTGTACGTGCCGGCCCGTGCACCGTTCGACCTGTACCAGCGCGAAGCGCCACGCGGCCTGAAGCTGTACGTGCAGCGTGTGTTCGTGATGGACCAGGCCGAATCGTTCCTGCCGCTGTACCTGCGCTTCATCAAGGGCGTGGTGGATTCCAATGACCTGTCGCTGAACGTTTCGCGGGAAATCCTGCAGAAAGATCCGATCATCGACTCCATGAAGTCGGCACTGACCAAGCGCGTGCTGGACATGCTGGAAAAACTGGCGAAGAACGAGCCCGAGCAGTACAAGAGCTTCTGGAAAAACTTCGGCCAGGTCATGAAAGAAGGCCCGGCCGAGGACTTCGCCAACAAAGAAAAAATCGCCGGCCTGCTGCGCTTTGCGTCGACCCAGGGTGACGATGGCGAGCAAGTCGTGGGCCTGGCCGATTACCTGGCCCGTGCCAAGGAAGGCCAGGACAAGATCTACTACCTGACCGGTGAAACTTATGCACAGGTCAAGAGCAGCCCGCACCTGGAAGTCTTCCGCAAGAAGGGCATCGAAGTACTGCTGCTGACCGACCGCATCGACGAGTGGCTGATGAGCTACCTCAGCGAGTTCGACGGCAAGAATTTTGTCGACGTGGCGCGTGGTGACCTGGACCTCGGCAACCTGGATTCGGAAGAAGACAAGAAAGCCGCCGAAGAAGTCGCCAAGAGCAAGGAAGGCTTGGTTGAGCGAATCAAGACGGCCCTGGGCGAGGCGGTCAGCGAAGTGCGTGTCTCGCACCGCCTGACCGACTCCCCGGCGATCCTGGCCATCGGTGAGCAGGACCTGGGCCTGCAAATGCGCCAGATCCTCGAAGCCAGCGGCCAGAAAGTCCCGGACTCCAAGCCAATCTTCGAATTCAACCCGGCCCACCCGCTGGTGGAAAAACTCGACAACGAGCAGAGCGAAGAGCGTTTCGGCGATCTGTCGCACATCCTCTTCGACCAAGCGGCCCTGGCGGCTGGCGACAGCCTGAAGGACCCGGCGGCGTATGTGCGTCGCCTGAACAAGCTGCTGGTTGAACTGTCAGCTTAAGCAAGTGTAGAAAAAACCCGCTTCGGCGGGTTTTTTCATTTCTGGTGTTCAGTCAAAAAGGAGTCCGTCATGAGTCAGGTTACGGTTCGTTCGCTGGTCTATCAGATCGAAGGGCAACGTTATGAAGGTCGTCTGGCCTTCGACGTCAATCAGCAGGGGCTGCGCCCAGGTTTGCTGATGGCGCCGAACTGGATGGGGGTTGGGGCGGGCGCCGAGGACATCGCCAGGTCGGTGGCGGCCAACGGTTATGTGGTGTTGATCGCCGACCTGTACGGGCAGGTGGTCCGCCCGAGCAATGCCGATGAGGCGGGGGCGGCGATGATGCCCCTCAAGAACGACCGGGCCCTGTTGCGCAAGCGCATGCAGGCGGCGTTCGAGCAACTGCAGAGCCAGGGCGAAGCGCAGGTCGACGCTTCCAGGCTGGCCACGTTCGGTTTTTGCTTCGGTGGCTGCTGCGCCCTGGAACTGGCCCGTAGCGGTGCACCGCTGAAGGCGGCGATTTCCTTCCACGGCACCCTGGATACACCGAACCCGACCGATGCGCAGAACATCAAGGGCGTGGTGCTGGCCATGCATGGCGCCTCGGACCCGCTGGTGCCGAAAGAGCAGCTACCGGCTTTCGAAGATGAAATGAACGCCGCCGGGGTGGATTGGCAACTGCTGAGCTACGGCGGTGCGGTGCATTCGTTCACCGACCCGCAGGCGAATGTGCCGGGCAAGACGATGTACAACGCGAAGGTCGCCGGACGGGCGTTCAGGTCGATGCATAACTTGTTGGATGAAGTGTTCAGGGGCTGAATACTCCAAGTAGAACCCGTGGCGAGGGAGCTTGCTCCCGCTGGGTCCGTAGGAACTGTGTAGCAACTGTAGGAGCTGTGTAGGAGCTGTCGAGTGCAACGAGGCTGCGATCTTTCCCCAAACACTTGAATCTCAAACGAAAGATCAAAAGATCAAAAGATCAAAAGATCGCAGGCTTCGCCAGCTCCTACAGGGCCATGCGTGAGCAAGTTTCCCCGCCACAGGCTGTTGTGACTCTAGGGTAATTCGATCCGCTCACTTTCCCCTGGCACCGTCGGCCAGTCCCCAGCCGCCCAGCGCCGGCGGGCTTCATCGATCCGGGCCGGGTCGCTGGCGACGAAATTCCAGTTGA
This sequence comes from Pseudomonas sp. RL_105y_Pfl2_101, assembly GCF_963970585.1. NCBI lineage: Bacteria > Pseudomonadati > Pseudomonadota > Gammaproteobacteria > Pseudomonadales > Pseudomonadaceae > Pseudomonas > Pseudomonas sp. RL_105y_Pfl2_101. The sequence goes on along the minus strand of NZ_CAXAPG010000012.1, from coordinate 47,867 downwards.
TCCGTCGCGGCCCATCCAGTGGCGCACCGCCGAACAACACGGCATGGCAGTCACTGTCGGCAAACAGCGTCATTTCTTCCCCTGTCGGCAATATCACCAAGGCGTGAGCCTGCACCGGCTCGCCGTCCAGTAACGCCTCGCCGCTCAACACATACAGGGCCCGCTCTGCATGCTCGGTGGGGATCAGCAGCGTCGTTGCGGTTTGCAGCTTCAATTCGGCATAAAGCGTTGGCGACAGCACCGGTACCGGCGATTCCAGGCAAAAGCCTGACCCGGCGATCATCCGGATGCTGACCCCCAGGTTCTCGCTGACCGGCAGGCTGTGTGCCGGGTGATGACTGTAGTGCCCGGGGCCCTGTTCGTGGGCCTTGGGCGAGGCCAGCCAGACTTGCAACCCGTGCATGACGAATGCACTGCCCAGCGATGACTCGGGCGTGCGCTCGACGTGGGCGATGGCGCTGCCGGCGGTCATCCAGCTGACATCCCCGGCGTCCACCACTTGGTCGGAACCCAGGCTGTCCTTGTGCTGGAGTTTTCCTTCGAACAGGTAGGTGAGGGTGGACAGGCCGATATGCGGATGCTGGCGGATGTTCATGCCTCTGCCGGTCGGGTAGGTGGTTGGCAGCATGTGATCGAAGAACACGAAGGGCCCGACGCTGCGACATTTGGCGGACGGCAGCGGGCGAAGAATTGGCTGGCCTTCGACATCTTCGGCGCGGGGGCGAACGGTCAGGGGAGTGCTCATGTTGTCTTCCAGGTTGAACAACGGTTGCCCGAAGCATACCCCGTCGCCGGCAGACGCGGCGAATGCGCCTTGAACCTAGGTGGGATGGTTAGGGTCTACGCTGTTCAAGGCTTCTGGAGACTGCCCGTGCCCCTGACCCGTTTAATCTGTGCCTGGCTGCTGGTTGTTTTCAGCAGCGGTGCCGTGGCTCGCGAATATGCCTACAGCGATGCGCACCTGCATTACGTCGATTTTTTCCAGGAAACGGCCGGTATGCCCAAGTTGCTCCAGGCGATGGCGGACAATCGCATTGAGCATGTGATGATTTCCGGTGTGCCGGTGGCCAAGAAATGGCATGAGGACGAGCCTAAGCGTCCGCGCTATTACGCCGGTGACGATGCCGATGCCTATTGGTACAGCGCCACCGACGTGATTGTCGCTGCGGCGGTGAGCAAGCTGACCGACGAACAGCGCCGGCACTTTCATCCGTTCCTGTCGGGCTTCAATCCCAACGACAAGAACTCCGCCGCCCATATCCAGCGCATGCTCGATCTCTACCCGGGTTTGTGGCAAGGCATCGGCGAGGTCTTCACTCGCCATGACGACCTGACGGCGCTGACCTCGGGCGACACCCCGCGGGCTAACAATGAAGCCATGACGCAGATCTATCACCTGGCGGCCGAGAACGACCTGCCGGTGATGCTGCACTCCAACATCACGTCCAAGCGTGAGAAAAATCCGCTGTACCTGGCAGAAATCGAGGAGCCGTTGCGCAATCATCCGCACACGCGCTTTATCTGGGCCCACGCCGGTACCAGCATGGAGATCCATCGCCACCAGACCCGCCTGGATTTTCTGTTGCCGACCCTGACCCGCATGCTTGAGACCTACCCCAATCTGTACATCGACCTGTCCTGGAGCGTGCTCACACCGTATTTGCTGGATGAGGCGGGCAAGCCCCGGGATGAGTGGGTAACGCTGGTGGAGCGCTTTCCTGGGCGCTTCATGGTGGGCTCGGATGTCGTCGGGCGGTTCAACAAGTTGGGCAGGGAGCTGCGCAGCTTCGATCCGTTTCTGGATGCCTTGCCCGAAGACGTGGCTCGGAAGGTGGCGCGGGATAACTTTTTAGCGGTGTTGTGTGGGAGCAAGGCTTGCCCGCGATGAAGACGACGCGGTTGAGGAGAAAACCAGGTGCCTGCATCGCGAGCAGGCTTTGCTCCCATAGGCCAACGTCGCTTTGTCATCAGCCTGTCACCCCCGCGTCATACCCTCGCGCTCATCTCAATCAAGGAGCGCACTATGCACCTCACCCGTTCAAGCGCACTGGTCGCGCTGTTGTTGACCTGCGGCCTGGCACAGGCCGAAGTCCGTGTCGAAGGCTCGGTGGAGTATGGTGTTTTCGAAGGGCCGCAAGCCGAGTTGCAGTCGGGAGAGCGGGTCCTGCGGCGCAGCAACGAGCAGATCCGTCAGACCGAAAGCGTGCCGGCGAAGCTAGGGACCAAGTTCGGCATGCGCTACCAGTTGGCCGGCAAGGTCGCGGATGACCAGCCGTTGACCTTGTTGTACTTCACCCCCGGCATCCGCACCCCCGATGGCGTGCGCCACGATAAGTTCGAGGTGATCCAGAAACTGGTACCGGGTGCGCCTCAGGATGTCATGGCCTACGAATTCACCGAAAGCCACGAAGTGGTGCCGGGGGAGTGGCGGTTCATGGTGTTCCAGGGGGATCGGCTGTTGACGCAGCAGCGGTTCGTCGTGCGCTGAGCTCCAGGCCTCATGTGCGGGCTTGGGCATATTTGCCAGGCAAAAAAACGCCCCGAACCAGTCGGGGCGTTTTTGTGTGCGGCGTAACGGTGGGGCTTACTTGCCCTGCCAGCGCTTCAGTACCAGGGTGGCATTGGTGCCGCCGAAGCCGAAGCTGTTGCTCATCACGGTATTGATGGTGGCGTTTTCGCGAGTCTTGCTCAGGATTGGCAGGTCGGCCACTTCTGGATCGAGCTCGTCGATGTTGGCGGAGCCGGCCATGAAATTGCCTTCCATCATCAGCATGCAGTAGATCGCTTCGTGAACGCCGGCGGCGCCCAGGGAGTGACCCGACAGGCTCTTGGTGGAGCTGATGGCCGGGGCCTTGTCGCCGAACACTTCGCGCACACCTTTCATTTCCGCGACGTCGCCGACCGGAGTCGAGGTGCCGTGGGTGTTCAGGTAGTCGATCGGTGTGTCGACGGTGGACATGGCCATCTGCATGCAGCGGATGGCGCCTTCGCCGCTTGGGGCGACCATGTCGTAGCCGTCGGAAGTGGCGCCGTAGCCGACGATTTCCGCGTAGATCTTGGCGCCACGGGCCAGGGCGTGTTCCAGTTCCTCGACCACGACCATGCCGCCGCCGCCAGCGATGACGAAACCGTCACGGTCGGCATCGTAGGCGCGGGAAGCTTTTTCCGGCGTCTCGTTGCGTTTGCTGGACAGGGCGCCCATGGCGTCGAACAGGAACGACTGGCTCCAATGTTCTTCTTCACCACCGCCGGCGAAGACGACGTCCTGCTTGCCCATCTGGATCTGTTCCATGGCGTTGCCAATGCAGTGGGCACTGGTGGCGCAGGCAGAAGCGATGGAGTAGTTCAGGCCCTTGATCTTGAACGGCGTGGCCAGGCAGGCGGAAACCGTGCTGCTCATGGTCCGCGTGACGCGGTACGGGCCAACGCGCTTGACGCCTTTTTCGCGCAGAATGTCCAGCGCTTCCATCTGGTTCAAGGTGGAGGCGCCACCGGAGCCGGCGATCAGACCGGTGCGCGGGTTGGAAACCTGCTCTTCGGTTAGCCCGGAGTCAGCGATGGCGTCCTTCATGGCCAGGTAGGCGTAAGCCGCCGCGTGGCCGACGAAACGGTAGATCTTGCGATCGATCAGCTCTTCGAGGGGAAGGTCAATGGAGCCGGAAACCTGGCTACGCAGACCCATTTCGGCATATTCCGGATTGAACCGGATGCCAGGGCGACTTGCACGCAGGTTAGCGGAGACGGTCTCTTTGTCATTGCCCAGGCACGAAACGATGCCCAGACCAGTGATAACGACGCGGCGCATGCGGATAACCCTTAGAAGTTGTCAGTGGAGGTGAAAACGCCGACCCGGAGGCCTTCGGCGGTGTAGATCTCGCGACCATCCACGGCAACCGAACCATCGGCAATGGCCATGTTCAGCTTGCCCTTGAGGACGCGTTTGATATGAATGTTATAGGTGATTTTCTTGGCCGTCGGCAGGACCTGACCAAAGAACTTCACTTCGCCCGAGCCCAGGGCGCGACCTCGACCCGGCAGGCCTTGCCAGCCGAGGAAGAAACCGACCAGTTGCCACATGGCGTCCAAGCCCAGGCAGCCCGGCATGACCGGGTCACCTTCGAAGTGGCAGGCGAAGAACCACAGGTCCGGAGTGATATCCAGTTCGGCGACCAATTCACCTTTGCCGTACTTGCCACCCTCTTCGCTGATATGGGTGATGCGATCCACCATCAGCATGTTCGGGGCGGGCAGTTGCGCGTTACCTGGGCCGAACAGCTCACCGCGACTGCAGCGCAGTAGATCTTCCCGGGTAAAGGCGTTTTGTTTGGTCATGCGAGCTCCTCAATAGTCCCATGCGGCAGGGTGGGGCAAATCTTCCCGGCCGATCGAAGCGTTCACGCCTCGAATCGACAGCTTACTCATAGACTATTGCGTTGTAGTGAAAGTCACAGCACACGGGAAATGAATGTACACCTGTGCACTGAAATTTTTATTCAAGCCCCAATAGAGGCTTGTTCGGATGCCTAAGACTGCCGCACTTTCGCCTTTCACGCCAGTCACAGATGGTCCAGTGACCTGTTCTAACTCGCCCAGCGCTGCAGAATCTGCTGTAGGTCGTTCCTTTTGAACGGCTTGGCCAGGTAATCGTTCATGCCCGCCGCGAGGCAGGCTTCGCGGTCACCCTGCAACGCGTTGGCCGTCAGGGCGATGATCGGTACCTCGCCGCAACCCGGCAACTGACGGATCTGCCGCGTGGCTTCGTAGCCATCAAGGATGGGCAAGCGGCAATCCATGAGGATCACTTCGAAAATCAGGCTTTCGGCGCTGCGTACGGCCTGGGCGCCATCGGTGGCGACGCTGACGGTGAAGCCCAGGCTGCGCAGCATGGCTTCGACCACCGTCTGGTTGACCGGATTGTCTTCCACCAGCAGTACATTACGGCCTTCACCATCGCCGTTGCCAACGGGCAGCCGCGGCGCCCGGGTCGGTGGTGTCTGGCGCGACAGGGCCAGCGGGATCTCGAGGGTGAACACTGAGCCCTGGTCTTCTTCGCTTTGGGCCCGCAGCGTCCCACCCATGCGCTCGGCCAGGGTGCGGGCGATCGGCAGGCCCAGGCCGGTACCGCCGTAGCGCCGGGAGATCGAATTGTCGGCCTGCTGGAAGGCGTCGAACATGCGCTCCAGGCTCTCGGCCGGGATTCCGATGCCACTGTCGCGCACCGTGCAGGTGAACCACAGCAGTTCGTGGTCCAGGGCCTGCCACTGGCATTGCACGGTGACACGGCCTTGCTCGGTGAATTTCAGTGCATTGCCGATCAGGTTCACCAGGATCTGCCGTATCCGCGTTGGATCGCCCTGGACCTGCAAGGCCAGCATGTCGTCCGGCAGCATCAGGTCCAGGCCCAGCTTGCGCTGCGCGGCGCTGTGCTGGAACGACTGCGCGCAACTGCTCACCAGCTCTGCCAGGTTGAACGGGATGTGCTCCAGCTCCAGGGCCGAGCGTTCGATGCGCGAGAAGTCGAGGATGTCGTTGATCACCTTCAGCAGGTGTTCGGTGGATTCCGACGCCAGCGCCGTGTACTCGTGCTGCTCGTCCGTCATACGGGTGGTTTCCAACAACTGCAGCATGCCCAGTACGCCGTTCATGGGCGTGCGCAGTTCATGACTCATCATCGCCAGGAACTCGGACTTGGCGCTGTTGGCTTTTTCCGCTTCTTCGCGGGTCTTGATCAACTGCGCTATGGCCTGGTGCTGTTCGCGGCTGGCTTGCCCCAAGCCATCGGCCAGGTTGTTGATGTGCCGCGACAAGGCCCCCAACTCGGTGTCATCGACGATGGGCAGGGGGGTGCTGTAGTCGCCTTGCTGGATGGCCTTGACCGCGTTGCCGATGTCGCGGATTGGTCGGGACAGGTTGCTCGCCAGCCGGCGCGCCACCAGGAAGGTGAACAGCAGGGCGAACAGCGCCAGGATCGCCGCCTTGAACAGAATCTCTTGTTGCCGCTGACTGAACGCGTCACTGGACATGCCGACGATCACGCGGCCCAGGTAATCTTCGCCGGAGGCCTCCGCGGATGTGCTGTTGCCCTGCAGGAAATCATTGTTCAGGGCGATGCGCTGCAGGCGTACTGGGGCCTGGAAGACTTCGACCTGCTGGGCACGGCTGCGGGTTTGCTCGGGTTGTTCGACGTACACCAGGACCTTGTCGGTGCTGTCCTGGACCTCCAGGAAGCGCACGTGTGGGGTCGCCAGGGTGGCGGCGAGCAGGCTTTCCAATACTTCGTTGTTGCCGGAAATCACCCCGTACTCCGTGGCAGGGGCCAGTTGGTTGGCGATCAGTTGCCCGGTGTGATTGAGTTCCTGGCGCAAGTCCTGGATCCGCACGAAGGTAAAGAAACTGATCAGCAGCACGGTCAGCAACAACGCTGGGCCGAGGGCGATGAGCTGGGTACGGGTGTTGATGTCCCAACGGCGACGCAAGGTCATGGGCGGTGTTCTCCTTCGGCCAACGTTGCCGCGACGGATTCGGCGTCAATCGGTTCGATCCCCAGTGAGCGGGAGACCTGCCGGTTGCCCAGGACCTTGAAACGGTCCGGATACAGCGTGCGTGGCCAGGTCGTGGCGGGGCGGTCGAGCAACTCGTCGAGAATCGCCAGCCAGTCTTGTTGGTCGCTATAGGTGCTGGCCAGGCTGCCAGCCTTGACGAATGCGGCGCTAGGCCCGATCAGGGCGCGTTGCCGGGCGTAGCTGCTGAGCAAAAGGTTCTTCACGGTCTTGGGGTTGTACAAGTCGGGGTCATCGAGACCCAGCAGCACGTCGCTCTGGCCCAGCAGGTTTCGTAGGGGGCGGCTGTCGCGGGTGTCGTCCCAGCGTTTGCTGACAATGGTCAGGCCCAACGGTGCCGCGGCCTGTTGAATGTCCCTGAGCAGGAATTCACTGTGGGTGTCGTAAAGCACGCCGACCCGGCGCACTTGCGGCAGGATGGCGCGGATCAGCCGCAATTGCCGCGCCATCGGTGGATCGCTCCACAGTAGGCTCAGTCGCGCGGGCGTCGCCTCGCCCAGGCGATCGCGGGCTTGCTGGCGGCTGATGCGCAGTACCAGGGTGGCTGGGCCCTGGGGGTCTTTCAGGCGCCACTCCAGGCTGGGCAGGTCAAGCAGGACCAGGCGGGTATTGCTTGGCAACTTGTCTGGCGCTGGCAGGTTGGCCACTGGCGTAAACCGCACACTGTCTTCCGGGCGCAGGGTTTTCAGGGCCTGGGTGAAAGATTGCACACCGGGGCTGTCCTCGGCGCCGGTCAGCAGGATATCGGCGGCCCGGGCCTCGATGGTTGCCAGCCAAGCGGCAAACACCAGGCATAGGGCCAGCGTCAGGCGGCCATGAAATGGCGTCTTGCGGGGTGGGCGTCGGGACATCTAGAAAGACAACTCCGCGCTGAAGTACACGACATGGCGGGAGTCGTAGCGGTTATCGATAAAGGTGGTGGGCTGGTTGTCCAGGCGCTGCTGCAGGACACCCGCCAGTTCCAGGCTGGCCTTGCCCAAGGGAATGCGCCGGGCGAGGCGGGTGTCCACCCGTTCGTAGCGATAGCCATTGAGGGCGTCGGCGGCGTAATAGAACAGCGCACTGTTCCAGCCTTGGCCCCAGTCCCGTAGCCAGCCGGCCGAACCGCTGTTGCGGGCGGTCAGTTGTTCGTCGAGGGGATTGCTGGCCTGGGCGTCGACATAGGCATAGGTCAGGCGTAGGCGGTCGGCGCGGGTGATGCGCCAGTCGAACTGGGTTTCAGCCCCGGAAAATTGCGATTCGTTGCTGTTGCTGGCGATGTACTGATTGTTGCGCAACGGTTCGCTGATCATGCCGGTGATTTCGTCATGAAACAGTTTTACGTCGACCGCCAGCCCCAAGTCCACGAAATAACCGTTGTAGCCCAGTTCCCGGGAGCGCATGTGCTCTTGTTCCAAATTGCCCGGGCCACGGGTCTGGACGAAGTAACGGGCACTGCTCTGGCCGAAGGCAGGGGGGTGCAGGTTGGTGACCTGATAGCTCCAGTTGACGTTGTTCTCGAACATGTCCGGGGAGCGCACGGCTTCGGAGTACACCGCCCGCAGGCCGTGGCGCGGGGTGATCAGGTAGTTGACCGCGACCCGTGGGGTCAGCGAGCTGCCGGTCAGGCGGGTGTCTTCGAACATCGCGCCGCCCTGCAGCAACCAATGCTCGGTGGCCCGCCATTCGAGCTGGCCGAACAGACGCCAGGTGGTGTCGTCCAGGGTGCCATTGAAATAAGTCTCCGAGTCGGCCCGGTCATAGCGATAGTTGGCGCCGGTGACCAGTCGCAGGCCGTCGGACAGGCTCAGGGTGTCCTGGATCTCCAGGTCGTAGCGCGATTCCCGGGCGCTCTGGTTGATATCGCCGCACAGGGTTTGCGAGGCGCCGTTGCGCCACTGGTCGAGCACCTGATTGGCCAACGCCTGTTCCTGCGGCGTGCCGGCTGGCGCGCCGCTGCTGACGTAGCTGGGGATATTGCGTGCCAGCTTCTCGGCATAGTTGGGGTTGAGCTGCCACAGGTCGGTCAGTTGCGGGCTGAAAGATACCTCGGCGTCGCAGGCGCGCCAGGTCTGCTGGCGATCCCAGTGCTGGATCGAGCCCTGTACATAAAGACTGTGGTTGGGGTCCAGGTCCAGGTTCCAGCGCAGCGAGCCGGCGTAGTCCTTGGCGATGACGTCAGAATTGTCGCCAGCGGCTGTAATCCCAGCGAACACTGGGTGGTAGGTGTAAGGCCGCTGATTGGTTCCGTCCTTGGCGTTCAGTTGCCAGTCGATGCTCTGGCGCTCGTCCAGGGTCTGGCTGACGGACAGGTTGAAGCGGTTCAGGCGACGGCTGTCGCGGTAATCGGCGCCGTTGCGGTCGCTGTCAAAGCCATCGTCTTCCTGGCCGGACAGCGACAGCCGCAGGTCGCCACCGTCCCAGCCGCTGCCCTGGCTGGCGTACCAGTCGCTGACGCCGCGCTGGCCACGGGTGATTTTCAGCCGGGTGCCGTGGCTGTCGGCCGGGGTTCGGGTGATGATGTTGACCACCGCCATCAGCGCGTTGGCGCCGTAGCTGACGGTGTTGGGACCGCGGAAGACTTCGATCCGCTCGATGTCTTCCATGGCCACCGGAATATCGCTCCAGTCCACCGTGGCCAGGCCGGCGCGGTATACCGAGCGGCCGTCGATCAGCACTTGCATGCGGCGGGCTTCGCTGGCGTTGGTGCCATGGTAGTTCACGGCAGCCTGGTTGCCGCTGATGTTGCCGACCATCATGCCCGGCACCAAGCGTAGCAGTTCGCTGATATCGCGGGCGCCGCTGGCCTTGATCAACTCGCTGTCGAGCACGGTCATGCTGCCTGGCACTGCCGCGGGTGATTGCTTGAGGCGCGTGGCCGTCAGCACTTGGGGCATGGGCTGGCTGTCCACGAACAGGTCGGCGCCCAGCACTGACGGACTGATGATCAGTGCCAATAGCAGGGACGAAACTGGACGGGAAGGGCCAACGAACACGGTACAGCCTTTGAGAATGGGTGAATGACGGGCATGTTAACCGAGCTGAACGACTTTTCCATTCGCGTTGACAGCATTTTCCTAGGAATTGATGGTCAGCTTCCTACAGCAGGAGGTAATTGTTGCCGGGGCTGGTCGTGCTCTGGCCGCTCCGTATAATGCCCCGCATTGCCACTTGGTATGGATGAACGGATTGCATATGACTGAACAGCGCCCGATTGCGGTCCTGGGAGGCGGGAGTTTCGGCACCGCCGTGGCTAACCTGCTGGCCGAGAATGGTCACCCGGTGCGCCAGTGGATGCGTGACCCGGAGCAGGCCGAGGCCATCCGGGTCAACCGCGAGAACCCACGTTACCTCAAGGGCATCAAGATCCGCCCGGAAGTGGAACCGGTGACTGACTTGCAGGCAACTCTGGAGGGCAGCGACCTGTTCTTCGTCGCCTTGCCGTCCAGCGCCTTGCGTTCGGTGCTGGCGCCCTACGCAGAATGCCTCAGCGGCAAGCTGTTGGTGAGCCTGACCAAGGGCATCGAAGCCCAGACGTTCAAGCTGATGAGCGAGATTCTCGAAGAGATTGCGCCCAAGGCCCGGATCGGTGTGATCTCCGGGCCGAACCTGGCACGGGAGATCGCCGAGCACGCGCTGACCGCCACCGTGGTCGCCAGCGAAGACGAAGAACTCTGCCAGCGGGTCCAGGCGGCACTGCATGGCCGCACCTTTCGGGTCTACGCCAGTGCCGACCGTTTCGGTGTGGAGCTGGGCGGGGCGTTGAAGAACGTCTATGCCATCATCGCCGGCATGGCGGTGGCGCTGGGTATGGGCGAGAACACCAAGAGCATGCTGATCACCCGCGCACTGGCGGAAATGACCCGCTTTGCCGTCAGCCAGGGCGCCAATCCGATGACCTTCCTGGGGTTGGCCGGCGTGGGCGACCTGATCGTCACCTGTTCCTCACCCAAGAGCCGCAACTACCAGGTCGGTTTTGCCCTCGGCCAAGGCTTGAGCCTCGACGAGGCCGTGTCGCGTCTGGGTGAAGTGGCCGAAGGGGTCAATACTCTCAAGGTGCTCAAGGCCAAGTCCCAGGAGGCAGGGGTGTACATGCCGCTGGTCGCTGGGCTGCACGCAATCCTGTTCGAAGGGCGCACGCTTGAACAGGTGATCGAGCTGTTGATGCGTGGCGAACCGAAGACCGACGTCGATTTCATTTCCATCAGCGGTTTCAACTGAACCTTTATTGACCGCAAGCAGGAGCGAGCCATGAACGATCCGCAAGGGCAACCCCAATACGAATCCATCCTGCTGCGTGTGCTGTGGATGGTGATTTACCTGCTGGTCTGGCAGGTGGCGCAATTCATCCTCGGCGCCGTGGTGCTGGTGCAGTTGATCTATCGGCTGATTTACGGCGCACCCAGTGCCAGCCTGATGAATTTCGGCGATAGCCTGAGCCAGTTCCTGGCCCAGATTGGCCGTTTCGGCACCTTTCACAGCGATCAGAAACCCTGGCCGTTCGCTGATTGGCCGACCCCGCGCACGCCTGAAGGTGAAGCACCTCACACCGTGGCGCCGGCCCCGCATCCTGCTCGGGACGAGGAGCCGAAGCTATGAAATTGTGGGTGTTGCGTCATGGTGAGGCTGAGCCGTACGGCGCCCGTCCCGATCCGGAGCGCGCCCTGACGGCTCACGGTCGCGAGGAAGTGTTGCGCAGTGCCGCGCAGTTGATCGGCCAGCCCCTGACCGCCATTTACGCCAGTCCCTATCTGCGCGCCCAGCAGACCGCGCAACTGGTGCGCGAAGCGCTGGGTTTTCAGCCTGAGTTGATCACGGTGAACTGGCTCACACCAGACACCCGGCCACAAAAAATCCTGGAGCGCCTAGAGGATCAGGACAATGTGCTGTTGGTCAGCCATAACCCTTTGGTGGGCAGCCTGCTGGGCCTTCTGCAACACGGCCACCTGCAACACTCCGAGCACGTGCAAACCGCCGGCCTGGCCGAGCTGGAAGGCGATATGCCGCTGGCCGGGGCGATGAAGCTCAAGCGTCTGTAATACCTGATTCACCCCGGCGTCTGCCTCGCGGGCAAGCCTTGCTCCCACGGTGCTGTGCAGGGTTGAATGCAAAAAAAACCGAAAAGGAAGGGCTACGATGAGTCTGTGGCGCACCATCCCCAACATCGAACAACTGAACGCCGCCGGTAAAAACACCATCAGCGAAGTGCTGGACATTCGTTTCGAGTCTTTCGACGACGAATCCCTGACCGCCAGCATGGTGGTGGATCATCGCACTCACCAGCCGTTCGGCCTGCTGCATGGCGGTGCCTCGGTGGTACTGGCCGAAACGGTCGGGTCCATGGCGGCCTATCTCTGTGTCGATGCCAGCAAGTTCTATTGCGTGGGCTTGGAGATCAACGCCAACCATCTGCGCGGCGTGCGCAGCGGACGGGTAACCGCCACGGCCCGTATGGTCCACTTGGGTCGCACCACCCAGGTCTGGGACATCCGCCTGGTCAATGACGAGGGCAAGGTCAACTGCGTGTCGCGCCTGACCATGGCCGTGGTGCCGCTGGGCGAGCAACCGCCGGCGCGTTGAGGCGGGGTTAACCCCGGCCCCTGTGGCGAGGGGATTCTCTGTGGGAGCAAGGCTCCTCGCCACACGGGGCAGTGCTTACCGCTTGATCGCCCCATAGCCCAAGCCCGACTGTCATCATTCCTGTCAGTTACGGTCATTGCCGTGCCGTCGGGTTCTGCGGACAATCTGTCCCAGTTCCCCCAATGGATCGGCTGTCATGTCGCAACAGATTTTTTTCGCCCACGCCAACGGTTTTCCCTCGGCCACCTACGGCAAGCTGTTCGCCGCGCTGGCGCCGCAGTATCAGGTCGCGCATCTGGAGTTGCACGGTCATGACCCGCGTTTCCCGGTGGACGATAACTGGCACAACCTGGTGGACGAACTGATCCATCACCTGGAGCAGCAACCGGCGCCGGTGTGGGGCGTCGGTCACTCCTTGGGCGGCGTGCTGCACCTGCACGCGGCGTTGCGCTGCCCCGAGCTGTACCGTGGCGTGGTCATGCTCGATTCGCCGGTGCTGACCCGTACCGACCAGTGGGTGATCCTGGCCGCCAAGCGCCTGGGGTTCATCGACCGCTTGACGCCTGCGGGTCGGACCCTGGGACGGCGTGAGGAGTTCGCTGACCTGGCGTCGGCCCGGCAGTATTTTGCCGGCAAGACGCTGTTCCGCAGCTTTGACCCGGAATGCTTCGACGCCTACCTGCAACACGGCCTGCAACAAGTGGGCGACCGGCTGCGGCTGCGCTTCGACCCAGCCACCGAAATCAGCATTTACCGCGGCGTGCCGCACACCAGTCCCGGGCGTCCGCGCAAGCTCAAGGTGCCGCTGGCGGTGGTGCGTGGTCGGCAGAGCCGCGTGGTGATGCGTCATCACACCCGTTCGGTGGGGCGTATGCTCCATGGCGAATCCCTGAGCATGCCCGGCGGCCATATGTTCCCCCTCGAACGTCCGCAGGACACGGCCAACCTGCTCAAGAACCTGTTCCAGCGTTGGGAAGGGCGCAGCGCATGAGTGTGGTCGAGGAGGTCCGCCTGAGCCTGCCTCACATCGAACTGGCGGCCCACCTGTTCGGGCCTGAAGACGGGCTGCCGGTGATTGCCCTGCATGGTTGGTTGGACAACGCCAACAGCTTCGCCCGTCTGGCGCCCAAGCTCGAGGGCCTGCGAGTGATTGCCCTGGACATGGCCGGCCATGGTCACTCGGGGCATCGGCCGCCCGGTGCCGGTTATGCCCTCTGGGACTACGCCCTCGATGTGCTGCAAGTCGCCGAACAACTGGGCTTGAAGCGTTTTGCCCTGTTGGGACATTCCATGGGTGCCATTGTGTCGTTGGTGCTGGCGGGCTCCCTGCCGGAGCGGGTGACGCACCTGGGGTTGATCGATGGGGTGATTCCTCCGACGGCCAAAGGTGGTAACGCCGCCGAACGCATGGGCATGGCCCTGCAAGCCCAGTTGGATCTGCAGCAAAAACGCAAGCCGGTCTACAAAACCCTCGAACGGGCCATCGAAGCACGGATGAAGGGGCTGGTGGCGGTCAGTCGCGAGGCCGCAGAGTTGCTGGCCCAGCGCGGCCTGATGCCGGTGCCCGGGGGTTATACCTGGCGCACCGACAACCGCCTGACCTTGCCATCGCCTTTGCGCCTGACCGATGCACAGGCCATGGCGTTCGTGGCGCGGGTCGGTTGTCCGGCGCATCTGGTGGTGGCGGCCGACGGCATGCTTGCCCAACACCCAGAGTTGCTGGAGCGTCTACCCTTCAGTCATGAGCAGTTACCCGGTGGCCATCATCTACACCTGAACGACGAGATCGGTGCCGCGCTTGTAGCAGACTGTTTCAATCGGTTCTTCACCGCTCCTTGACTTGCGGCGGGCAACTGTCGAGGCTGGGCGGGTTGAAAGGGAGACAACCATGACAGACCTCCGTTTACCAGTTCCGCGGTGCATCGACGATGCCCGTGGCATCCAAATGTCCCAGGCCAAGCCTATCCGATGAAATTATTCGTTCGCTCACTCGTCCTGCTGGTGCTGGCCTGCTTCAGCCCGGCGTCGTTCGCCGTCGATGTGCCGGGCAGTCGCGACCTGGAGCGTGTGCCGCGCATGCCCGATGCGCAGATTGTCGATTACCGGCAAACCCGCGACCTGGAACGCGTCTACCCCATGGGCTCGATCCGCAAGATCAGCGGCCAGCTGCGCTTCGACGGCCAGGTCGATGCCCGTGGAAACGTCACCGCTGTCACCTACGAACTTCCGCCGGAACATTCCGCCACCCAGGCTTTTACCGCGGCTCGCGAAGCGCTGCAGAAACAGGGCGCCGAGTTGTTGTTCTGGTGCCAGGCCCGAGATTGCGGCGAAAGCAGCCTGTGGGCCAACGAAGTCTTCGGCAACGCCAAGCTCTATGGTGCCGACAAGGGCCAGGCTTTCTTGTTGCTGCGCCTGGCGCCTCCGGCGGACAACACCGTGATTGCGCTGTATGCCATCACCCGTGGCAATCGCAAGGCCTACCTGCATGTCGAGCAGTTCGAGGCGAACGCAGCGCTGGGAGACTTGCTGCCGACATCGGCCACGCTGCTGCGCCAGCTCAAGGACACTGGGGTCCTGGACTTGCCACGTCTTGCCGGTGAACCAGGCGACACCTGGGTACGTCTATTGTCACGGGCGCTGAACCTGGACACGGGCTTGCGGGTCAGTATCGCCGGCCCCCAGGCCGAGGATTGGCTTGCGGCGCTGGCGGGCCAGGGCGTCCGGGCGGCACGCATGGAGGCCGCCCGCGAAGAGGCGGTGGGGCTGCACCTGGAGTTGCTGCGCTAAGCTGTTTCGGGGCAGCGGGTTTCACGCCGTTGCCTCGCTCCTGTTCATTTTTCGAGACCTTACATGCTCAATAACGATCGGCTGTTGGTGCAGATCCTGCTCCTGGTGTTGTTCGGCGCGAGCTTCTGGGTCATGGCGCCGTTCTGGTCGGCTATGTTCTGGGGCGCGGTGCTGGCTTTCGCCAGTTGGCCGCTGATGCGCCTGCTGACCCGCTGGGTCAATGGTCGCGAATCCCTGGCGGCAGCGTTGCTGACGATGGGCTGGATGCTGCTGGTGGCGGTGCCTCTGGTGTGGCTGGGGTTCAATCTGGCCGACCATGTACGCGATGCCACGGCGTTCATCAAGGATGTACAGGTCGACGGCTTGCCCGAAGCGCCCGACTGGCTGGCCGGCGTGCCGCTGGTGGGCGGGCGACTGGTCGGCATCTGGAACAGCATCGACCAGCAGGGTGCGGCAATGATGGTGTCCATCAAGCCGTACCTGGGGCAAGTCGGCAACTGGCTGTTGGCGCGCAGTGCGCAGATTGGCGGCGGCATTCTCGAGCTGACCCTGAGTATCGTGTTCGTGTTCTTCTTCTATCGTGACGGCCCGCGCCTGGCGGTGTTCGTCCACGGGTTGCTGGAGCGTCTGATCGGCGACCGCGCCGGTTACTACATCGAACTGGTGGCCGGTACGGTGCAACGGGTGGTCAACGGCGTGATTGGCACCGCGGCGGCCCAGGCCGTACTGGCACTGATCGGCTTCCTGATCGCCGGGGTGCCTGGGGCGCTGGTACTGGGTATCGTCACGTTCCTGTTGAGCCTGATCCCCATGGGGCCACCCCTGGTGTGGATTCCCGCCACGGCGTGGCTGGTGTGGAAGGGTGAGTACGGGATGGCGGTGTTCCTCGGCATCTGGGGTACGTTCATCATCAGCGGCGTGGACAACGTGCTCAAGCCCTACCTGATCAGCCGCGGCGGAAACCTGCCCTTGGTCATCGTGCTGCTGGGGGTGTTCGGCGGGTTGATCGCCTTCGGTTTCATCGGCCTGTTCATCGGCCCGACCCTGCTGGCGGTGGCGTATAGCCTGTTGACGGACTGGAGCAAGAGCCAGGCTCGATAGTTTGCATGCCGCGCTGCTGCGCAGCAGCGGTGTAACAGCCATGTAGGAACGTTGTAGGAGCGTTGTAGGAGCTGTCGAGTACAACGAGGCTGCGATCTTTCCCCTAACACTTAAATCTCAAGCAAAAGATCAAAAGATCAAAAGATCAAAAGATCAAAAGATCAAAAGATCGTAGCCTTCGGCAGCTCCTACAGGTGCAGCCCCGGTGAGTCAGGTCGCCAAAGTTGTCGCTCAGGCTAACCAGGATGCCGTCGTCGCTTTTTGCGACAGTGCGCAGCTCAACTCTTCCTGATTGACCGGGCCGTCGCTGTCACTGTCGAGTTTGCTCGCGATAGCGGTCTGTCAGGCACATCAAGCTGGGCTGATACACCGCCATCGCGAGCAAGCTCGCACACAGGGGGACACTAGAGACAACCCACCCCCTGGTGTTTCTTCCAGGGTCAATTGCCCGCCCAGGCGCTCGGTCGCTTCCCGGGCGATGGTCATCCCCAGGCCGACGCCGCCGGAGTTCCGGTTGCGCGAGCCTTCCAGGCGAAAGAACGGCTCGAACACCGCCTCGCGTTTGTCCGCCGAAATACCGGGGCCGTGGTCGATGACTCGAATCATCACCTGCTTATGCAGCGCTTCACTGGTGCGCTGTTCGTGCAAGTAGGTGAGGGTGGCATCGATCATGTCGTCCAGGTCCTGGTGCATCTGGCCTTGCAGCTTGATGTCATCGATCTGCTCCAGGCCCAGCTTGAGCCGCGAAAGCGGCGTGCACAGGTCATGGGACACCGCGCCGAGCATGCGCGAACGCTACTGCACCTGCTCGCGAATCCGCTTTTGCATCACGTCGAACTGCTCGGCCTGCATTGCCTGGCGCATGGCCGCACCGTCGGTCACGGCGCTGGCCCGTATGCTGAAGCGGGCCAGGTAATTGATCAGCAGTTGCGGGTGCTCCAGCGCTTGTCATCGCTGGGCACTTTTTGAACGTCAGAATTTGCAACAGGGGTGTTCTGCATGGATGCATGCATCTGCCAGGTAGGCTGCCAAACGCAAAGAAGGCGGCGAGGTTGGGCCCTCAGCACAGGCGTCGTGCCGCGAGGGGACGGGGTGCGGTGGCGGACGGTAGCGTGTCGATGTGTTGTACGCATGTCATGAGTGTATCGGCTTCGACACAAAGGTCGGTATCGTCCATGCTGCGAGGGGGGGCGATGAGATTTACCGATCATCGGGTCCCGCACGGGCGCTCGTTCCGCTACAATGCGCGCCGATTTCGACTTGCCTGAGAGCCCGCTCATGTCCGCCTGCCAGACGCCCATTATCGTCGCCCTGGATTTCCCCTCCCGTGACGCCGCCCTGAAGCTGGCCGACCAGTTGGACCCCAAGCTTTGCCGGGTCAAAGTCGGCAAGGAACTGTTCACCAGTTGTGCTTCGGAAATTGTCGGGACCCTGCGCGACAAGGGTTTCGAGGTATTCCTGGACCTGAAATTCCACGATATCCCCAACACCACCGCCATGGCCGTCAAGGCGGCAGCGGAGATGGGGGTGTGGATGGTCAACGTGCATTGCTCCGGTGGCCTGCGCATGATGGCAGCCTGCCGTGACGTGCTGGATCAGCGCAGCGGCCCGAAACCGTTGCTGATCGGCGTGACCGTGCTGACCAGCATGGAGCGCGAAGACCTGGCCGGGATCGGCCTGGACGTCGAGCCCCAGGTGCAGGTGCTGCGGTTGGCGGCGCTGGCGCAGAAGGCCGGCCTGGACGGTCTGGTCTGTTCGGCCCTGGAGGCCAGCGCCCTGAAAGGGGCTCACCCGTCGTTGCAACTGGTGACCCCGGGGATTCGTCCGGCGGGCAGCGCCCAAGACGATCAGCGTCGCATCCTGACCCCGCGCCAGGCGCTGGACGCCGGTTCCGATTACCTGGTGATCGGCCGTCCGATCAGCCAGGCCGCCGATCCGGCCAAGGCGCTGGCGGCGGTCGTGGCGGAACTGGCCTGAGCTGACACCGAAGATCCTAAATGTGTGCGAGCTTGCTCGCGATAGCGGTATGTCAGTCAATATCAATGTTGACTGGCAGGGCCCCATCGCGAGCAATCTCCCACAGTTGATGTGTGTCAGACCTTGAGCACGAGTTTCCCGAAGTTCTCCCCACTGAACAATTTGGTCAGCGTCTCGGGGAATGTCTCCAGACCTTCGACAATGTCTTCCTTGCTCTTGAGCTGCCCCTTGGCCATCCAGCCGGCCATTTCCTGTCCGGCGGCGGCGAACTGCGCGGCGTAGTCCATGACCACGAAACCTTCCATGCGCGCCCGGTTGACCAGCAGCGACAGGTAGTTGGCGGGGCCCTTCACTGCCTCCTTGTTGTTGTACTGGCTGATGGCACCGCAAATCACCACGCGGGCCTTGAGGTTCAAGCGGCTGAGCACGGCATCCAGGATGTCGCCCCCGACGTTATCGAAATACACATCCACGCCTTTGGGGCATTCGCGCTTGAGACCGGCGTGGACGTCTTCGTTCTTGTAGTCGATGGCGCCGTCGAAACCCAGTTCATCGATCAGGAACTTGCATTTGTCGGCCCCGCCGGCGATGCCCACCACGCGACAGCCTTTGATCTTGGCGATCTGCCCGGCGATGCTGCCCACCGCACCGGCGGCCCCTGAGAGCACCACGGTCTCGCCAGCCTTGGGCGCGCCGACCTCCAGCAGGGCGAAATAGGCGGTCATGCCTGTCATGCCCAGTGCGGACAAATAACGTGGCAGCGGTGCCAGTTTCGGATCGACCTTGTAGAAACCTCTTGGCTCGCCGAGGAAATAATCCTGCACGCCCAGCGCACCGTTTACGTAGTCCCCGACCGCGAACCCCGGGTTGTTCGAGGCAATTACCTGGCCGACACCCAATGCTCGCATCACTTCGCCGATGCCGACCGGCGGGATATAGGACTTGCCCTCGTTCATCCAGCCGCGCATGGCCGGGTCCAGGGACAGGTATTCGTTTTTTACCAGGATCTGGCCGGCTGCCGGCTCGCCCACCGGTACTTGCTGATAAGTGAAAGTCTCGCGGGTCGCGGCCCCTACCGGGCGTTTGGCGAGCAGGAACTGGCGATTGGTCTGGGCAGTCATGGTTGGCACTCAAGATGAATGAAACCTTGTTGATAGACCTTCGCAGCGCTTGCCGCAAGGTTTGCTGACATAGCGAATGCAGTTCGATCCAACACAGTGATAGTTCGCCCTGGGGCCTTATCACTGGTGCCCATAAATGCTCAAACGGCAATTGGATAGTGCTGCCGCGCCCTCGGGACCTGTGGCTAGACTGGCGTCATCTCCCGCATTCTTCGAGGAACTGACAATGAGTATGACGTTTTCCGGACAGGTCGCCGTGGTAACCGGCGCCGCCGCAGGCATTGGTCGGGCCACTGCCCAGGCGTTCGCGGCAGAGGGCCTGAAAGTGGTGGTGGCCGATCTGGATGTGGCGGACGGCGAGGGCACGGTGCAGTCGATTCGTGATTCAGGCGGCGAAGCGGTGTTCGTGCGCTGCAATGTGACGCTGGAAAACGATGTGCAGCACCTGATGGACGAGGTGATCAAGACTTACGGTCGCCTTGACTACGCTTTCAACAATGCAGGGATCGAGATCGAGAAGGGCAAGCTGGCCGACGGTACCCTCGATGAGTTCGACGCGATCATGGGGGTCAATGTGAAGGGCGTCTGGCTGTGCATGAAGTACCAGTTGCCATTACTGCTGGCCCAGGGCGGCGGGGCGATCGTCAATACGGCCTCGGTGGCTGGCCTGGGCGCGGCGCCGAAGATGAGCATTTACGCGGCGTCCAAGCATGCGGTGATCGGCCTGACCAAGTCGGCCGCCATCGAATACGCCAAGAAGAAAATCCGCGTGAATGCAGTCTGTCCGGCGGTGATCGACACCGATATGTTCCGTCGTGCCTATGAGGCAGACCCGAAAAAAGGCGAGTTCGCCAATGCCATGCACCCGGTGGGGCGTATTGGCAAAGTCGAGGAAATCGCCAGCGCCGTGCTGTATTTGTGCAGCGACGGCGCGGCCTTCACCACGGGGCATTCCCTGGCGGTAGACGGCGGCGTCACGGCGTTCTGAGGACGTGACCCTCAGCTTGTAGGAAAAAGCCCGCATTGGTTGCGGGCTTTTTCGTGTGTGGTCGAAAAATCCTCGGAACGGCCCCTGAATGTGTTTCAAAGGGTGAGAATCGGCGGTTTTGACGGCGTTGTCGTACATCGTCCCGTAGCGGCCTGTGCTTAACTGTTTCCGGAAATAAAACAAACGCTTAGGAGCTTGGTTACTCATGGAGTTGAGAATCGACCGACAGGCCCTGGTGCCTGTCGTGCAGCAAATCGTCGACGCGCTGACCGGCTGGATCCGACAGGATGCGGTGCAACCGGGGACTCGGCTGCCATCCGTCCGCCAACTGGCGCGGGAGAATCTGCTCAGCCAGTCCAGCGTCAATGAAGCGTGTCAGCGCCTGGTCGCCCAAGGCCTGTTGTCGTCCCGCCATGGTTCCAGCTTTTTTGTCGCAGCAACCCCTTCGTCCGGGCCCGCGCCCACCGATCAGAATCGACAGCAAGACACGCCCCCCGACGGGGGCGACGGCCTTCAATGGGAATTGAAGCTGGGATGCGGCGGGCTGCCCGAGAGCTGGCGTGAAAGCGACGATCTGGGCTATGCGATCCGTCAGGTCACTCGCACCGACATGGCCGGATTGTTCAACTACAGCACGTCGTTGGGGCTGCCCGCCCTGCGGGAGCAGCTGTCCAGGCGCCTGAAACAATTCAATATCGAGGCCAGTAAAGACCTGATCCTGACCACCACCGGGGCAACCCATGGGTTGGACCTGATCGTACGGACACTGTTGCCGCCGGGTTCCTGCGTGGTCGTGGAGAGCCCCGGCTATTCAAGCCTGTTCGACCTGCTCAGGTTGCACAACATCGACATGATCGAACTGCCCAGGACCCCGCGTGGCCCGGACGTCGATGCGCTGCAAGAGCTGCTGGCGATGCACCGGCCCATTGCGTTGTTCGTCAACAGCGCCTGCCATAACCCGACCGGCAACAGCCTGGCTCCGGTCGTCGCTCAACGGCTGCTGCAATTGACGAAGGAACACGCTGTACTGGTGATCGAAGACGATGCCTATGGCGATTTCCAGAGCTCGGCACGGACTCGTCTGGCGGCGCTGGACCCCGATGTGGTCTACGTGGGCAGTTTCTCGAAAACCCTGAGCAGTTCGTTGCGCGTCGGTTTCGTGGTGGCCGGGCCCTCTATCATCGCGCGCCTGAGCGAGGTCAAGGGCATTACCAGCATGGGTGGATCGCGGTTCTGTGAGTCGGTCCTTGCCTGCCTCCTGGCCAATGGCGCCTATCGCAAGCTGGTCCAGCGCCAGCGCCAGCGTCTGGGTGCCGATATGTTGGCGTTGTTGCAGGTAATGGAGGATGCCGACTGGGAGGTCTTTGGCAAACCGGCCGGCGGGCTTTTCATCTGGGCAAGACCGCCGATCAGTGACTACGCTGGAATACAACGTCTAGCCAGGCGTTTCGGCGTACTGCTGTCCTCGCGCAACGCATTCAGTCCTTCGGGCGCCGACAGTGACTGGTTACGGATCAATGTGGCGTATGCCCGTGACCCCAGGGCGCTGGCGTTCTTCCAGGCCGCGGCTCTGGATCGACCTCTAGTGTCCTGAAAGCGACGCGGCTGTAGCTTTTTGCCATTATTCCGACGCCAGCATCTTGTGTTGCAGGGTGTCTCGTTGCGAATCTGCAATCAACACACACTGGCAGAGGACTGAGCGCAATGATTTCGACGGTGCAGGGACGTTTTGCCAACCTGGGTATGGCAAAAAAACTGGGTATCGGATTTGTCCTGGTGCTGTTGCTGACCGCCGTGGTCGCGGCCATTGGTGTCTGGTCCCTGCAGACCATCAGCTATCGCTTCGATGGCCTGAAACAGATGTCCGCCCTCAACAGCGGTTTGCTCAAGGTTCGGTTGCTGGAGCAGGAATACGCTTCGCGCTCCGACCCCAAGACGGCCGATGCCCTGCGCCAGGGTGTCGATGGGCTGTTGGCCCAGGCGAACGAACTCAAGGTGCAGTCGGCTGCCAACGTGCCGGTGATGGACGACGTGGAGCAGGCGCTGGCGGCGTATCGCAAGGCGTTCGACGAATTTGTCGGGTTGAGCCAGAGCAAGGATCTGTCGCTGGAAATGGCCAGTTGGTCGGTGTCCAGCGTCGCCAATAACCTGGATGTGTTGCAGGCCGGGCTGGCGGATGACGGCGCCTATACCTTGAAAGACTCCGAAGGCAAGGAGGGGGCCGAGTTCATCGAGCAGGCCAACCAGGTCAGCGAAGTATCACGCTTGATGTTGCAGGCCATGAACGAAGCGCGGGTCCGCCTGGATCAGAGTCGCAAAGGCAATGTTGAGGGCGCCGGAGAAGGTAACATCGAACAGGCTGAGCAGGCGATGAAACAGGCCGAGGTGCTCAAAACCACGGTCAAGGACCCGGGTTACCAGACCGTGTTGAATGAAGTGGCCGGGCATATCGCCGGGTTCAATGAACAGTTGGCCGAATACACCGGCCTGCTGGCGCAGGAAAAACTCGTCTATCAGCAACTGCACGAGCGGGCCGATCAAGTGGTAGCGCGGGTTGACCAGGCCTTCAGTGCCGAAGACCATGCCATGCAGACTGAACTGAAGAAAAACTCGCTGCTGATCATCGGTTCGTCGGCCTTGGCATTGCTGGTGGGATTGATCGCGGCGTGGGTCATAACCCGCTTGATCGTGACGCCGCTGCGCAGTGTCATTCGCGTGGCGCAGCAGATTGCGGCGGGTGACTTGAGCGCCACGGTCGAAGTGACGCGCCGTGACGAAATTGGTCAGTTGATGCAGGCGATGCAACAGATGGGCGCGGGGCTGAGCAGTATCGTCAGTGGCTTGCAGGCCGGTATCGAGCAATTGGCCAATTCGGCCCAATCGCTGTCGGCCGTGACTGAACAGACCAACCTGGAAGTCAGCAGCCAGAAAGAGGAAACCGAGCAGGTCGCCACGGCGATGAACCAGATGACGGCGACCGTGCATGATGTGGCACGCAACGCCGAAGAAGCCGCGCAAGCGGCCCAGACTGCTGACGACAAGGTCGAAAGCGGTCAGCAGGTGGTGCGTCAGAGCATGGTGCGCATCGAGCAGTTGGCCGATTCGGCCACGTCGGCCAGTTCCAGCATCGAAAGCCTCAGCGCCGAGATCCAGAACATCGGCACGGTGCTGAGTGTGATCAAGAGTGTGGCCGAGCAAACCAACCTGTTGGCGCTCAATGCCGCTATTGAGGCAGCCCGGGCTGGGGATCAAGGCCGGGGCTTTGCGGTCGTGGCCGATGAGGTGCGGGCGCTGGCCAGGCGCACGCAACAGTCCACCGAGGAAATCGAGCGACTGGTGAGCGCCTTGCGTTCAGCAGCCCAGGCTTCCGTGCAGCAGATTCAAAGCAGTGGCGAGTTGGTGAAGATGGCGGTCAGCGATGCACTGCAGACCGAAAGCGCCTTGGGCAGTATTGCGGCGGCGGTGTCGCTGATTCAGCAGATGAACCAACAGATCGCGGCGGCGGCCGAGCAGCAGAGTTCGGTGGCCGAAGAGATCAATCGCAGTGTCACCAGCATTCGCGCCAGCGCCGATCAATCCTCCCTGGCGATGCGCGGCAATGCCGCCTCCAGCATCGAGCTGGCGCAGCTGGGGGGTGAGCTGAAAGGGATGGTGGGGCATTTCAGGTTGTGACAAAAGCGACTGAAGCCTTTATTGGCGAAACGGCGCACCACCCCGCTGGGCTGTAGGAACTGACGAGTGCAACGAGGCTGCGATCTTTGGAGTCGAAATCAAAAGATCGCAGCCTTCGGCAGCGCCTACAGGGCACAGCCCAGCAGCCGACAATGAATCCTCAGTCGTAGACCTTCTTCTTCTTCCAGTCGTCGTTGACTTCGGCATCCTTCAGCCCTTCGGTCAACTGGTTGACCTCGCCTTCGACCGGTTGGGTGCTCGCCAGGACCTGGGCATTGGCGCGGGCCAGGAGTTTCTCCAGGTACGCCAGTTGTTCGGCGTAGACCTGCGGTTCCTGTTGCTTGCGCAGGTACTGCACGCCGCGCTCGAAGGCCAGGCGGGCCGGCCCGGGCTGTTCTTGCTGCAGGGCTTGCTGACCGAGGTTGTTGAAGAACTCGATGTGCAGCAGCACCAGGATATGTCGCACTTCGCGAATCCAGCGCTTGGCTTCGTTAGACGGCAGGAAGCCGTCCTGGGCGGCGCGGGTGATCTGGCCATGCAAGGCCTCGAGCAGAAAACGTACGTCCTTGGCCTTGGCTTCGGTCTGGATCGGTGCCGGTGGGTTGTTCACCGGGATCGATTCACCCTGGGCGGCCAGTGCGTTTAGTTCGTCCAGGCGTGCCTTGACCGCGGAATTGGTTTTATCCAGGTTCAGCAAGCGCTGGCAGGCGTTCATCTCAAGGCGCGTCATCAACAACTTCAGGGCAGGGGTCATCAACTGCCCGGGGAAGGTTTCGGTGAGCTCGCCACAGCGACGCATGCGGTCGTTGAGTTCGACCTTGGTGCGGGCCTTTTCCAGCTTGTTGTTTTCCACCACGTGGTTCATGTAGCCAATGGCGATCAACAGGGCGATCCCGGCTACGACGAGCAGGGTGATCATGAGTGGTGTCACCGGTAAGACCTCTTTATTATGGTACGCATGTCATGAGTGTAGTGGCTTGGCTTTTAAGCGCATAGGCCCGAGCGAGGCGATTAGACGGGCGTCGTGCTGTTTATAGGAAGCATAACCGGCTAGGTGCACATTGCCATCATTTGCCGGGTGCGACTATAGCGTCTCGGCGGATGACAGAATATAGGCGTCAGAGAGCGGGCGGGCAAAATCTGCGGATCGCCTCAAACCGGGCGAAGTCATTGATTTAAATAAATTTATATCTGGGGGTTGACGACCCATCAATCCATCCATAGAATGCGCGCCACTTACAGCGTAAAGCACTCAGCCAAACGCTGTAAGCAGTGAATGTTGTATGTGTGTCCCCTTCGTCTAGTGGCCTAGGACACCGCCCTTTCACGGCGGTAACAGGGGTTCGAGTCCCCTAGGGGACGCCAATGCGGGAATAGCTCAGTTGGTAGAGCACGACCTTGCCAAGGTCGGGGTCGCGAGTTCGAGTCTCGTTTCCCGCTCCAATTTTAAACAGCGTTGCTCTCGGGCAGGGCTGAGTGAAACCAGAACCAAGTCTTCGGAGGCGGATCTGGGCACTGGAACACACACCATGTGTTCCGGGCAGCGTGTCCCCTTCGTCTAGTGGCCTAGGACACCGCCCTTTCACGGCGGTAACAGGGGTTCGAGTCCCCTAGGGGACGCCATTTGCGGGAATAGCTCAGTTGGTAGAGCACGACCTTGCCAAGGTCGGGGTCGCGAGTTCGAGTCTCGTTTCCCGCTCCAAATTCAAAAAACGCCGCTCATTTGAGCGGCGTTTTTTTTATGCGTATAAAACCACTTCAATGCACAAGGTTGTGAATCCGGCGCTCACGGGCTTTTAACGAGCGATTTGCGTTGTCTGAGGGAGCTGGCGACGATTTTCCTTAATATTGAAGGAAGGGTGAGCGTACTTCCTGCAAAACTTAAGGGAGAACGCCGAGGAAGATTAATAGTTCATTCCTAAAAAAATGCACTTCTCCTAATCTCGCAGTACCCCTTCTGGAGATGCATTTATGCTGATTTTCGTTAAATCGCTGGTCATCGGGCTGTGCATTGCAGCTCCTGTAGGACCTATTGGGCTGCTGTGCATACAAAGAAGTCTGATGCTCGGATGGAGGGCCGGTTTCGCGACGGGATTGGGCGCGGCCACAGCCGATTCGATCTATGGATTCATCGGTGCCCTGGGTGTCACGGCCATCATTGCGACGCTCATCAGCTTCAAACCCTGGTTGTGTATCTTTGGCGGGCTGTTCCTCGCCTACATTGGCTATCAGACAATACGATCGAAGGGGGGCGCAACGGCCATGGCGGGTGAGCGGGCCAATATGTTCAAAGCCTACTCCACGACGCTGTTCCTGACCCTGTCGAACCCCATGACCATCTTGTCGTTTATCGCGATATTTGCTGCGTTGAGTGATGGCATGGCCAGCGACCAAGGCGGCCAGTACGCCTTGCTGCCGATGGTGACCGGTATCTTCCTGGGCTCGGCTGCCTGGTGGCTGGGGTTGAGTGGGTTCTCCTCCATTTTCAAGGCGAGGATTGCCGAATCAAAGCTAAGGCTGATCAACTATTTTTCGGGGGCAACCATCACCATCCTGGGGGCCTACCAAGTCGCCACTGGCGTCATGCTGGCCACGGCAACCTGATGGGAAGTCATACAAGGCTTATCCGTCGCTTAGCGGTGCATAAGCCTTGGCATCTGCGCTGCGATGCCGGCAGGTTTTTTGGTGCAGCCTGAACTCGACGTACGCCCTGAAACAACCTATCGCCTGGGTGATTTCTGAGGCGGTTGCGTTGCTGAACGACAGCCTGACCTGGGTGGCCGCCTCATTCATCAGCGAAAACAAGGTGGTGGGAAATACAATCACCTTGAACAGCCTGGCGCATTCGCGCATTTCAGAATATCCAAAGACGAAAGGCAGCTGCACATTGATGAAGAAGCCGCCTGCCGGATGATTCCAGCTGACCGCTCTTTGAGCGCCGACCTTGAGTGGAAATTCGCGCTCAAGGCATTCAAGCATGTGATTTCTTTTCTTCGTGTAAGACAACACCCTGGATTGGTTCAGCGCTTTCAACGAGTAGTCGTGCTCGATCAGCAAGCCTGCGACAACCGCTTGGCACACGGCGGGGGTGTTCACCGTGATCAAGCTTTTGGCCTTGCACAATCGGCCGCTGAACGACATGACCCCAGTGCCCTCTGGGGCGACCACATAGCCCATGCGCAAGCCCGGGAAAATCGATTTGGCAAAGGAGCCCAGCAAGAACACCCGACGGCTGTCGATGGACTTCATGGACGCAATGGCATCGCCTTCGTACCTGAAGTAACGGTACGCCGTGTCTTCGAGGATGAAAAAATTCTTTTCATCGGCCAGAGCGAGCATGGCTCTCCTGTCGTCATAGGAAAGGTTGTCAGCGGTAGGATTGCTGAAGTCCGGAACCGCATAGAGTGCCTTGATTCTTTCACCTCTGGATTCCAGTGCTTCAATGAGCCTGCGCAGGGCGATCGGATCAAGAAAGACCGTCATAGGCACAGGGACTATTTTTATACCCAGCAGTTTTGCGATCCCCGTGATCCCGGAAAACACCGGGTCAGGTACCAATAAAACCCCACCGCCTTCAAAAATGGACAGGAGCGTCAAGGTGCAGGCTTCTTGAAAGCCCATGCACACCACAATGCTTTCAGGGGTGGAAACGTTGATCGCTTCATCCACCTGCAAATAGGTGGCGATTATTTCATTGATGATTCCAGAGGTTTTTCCATATTGGCAAAGCAGCGTCGCCAGTGACTGTTCGGTGCCGGCAAGGTGATGTTTGTATTGGGCCAGGCCCCTGTCGATGAGCGAAGGGTCGCACTGCTCATCATCGGGTCGACCGGAGGCCAGTGAAATGGCCTCCGGGTGTTCTTGGGCAATGGCGTTTAGTAGGTGGATGACGTTCAGGATGGGGTCGTCGAATATCGTGTTTTCGAATGCGCTGGACACTTCGCTTCTCCATAAAAAAGCAACGAGCCTCAGAAGGCCCGTTGCTCATGATCAACACCCGCTACGCAGGATCGAGTGAGCGTTCTTGATCGGCCTTGCTCTGCGTGGCTTCGAATGCTTGCAGCAGGTCCTCCTTGAGGTCTTCCAGGTCCTCCAGGCCAAAGCACAATCGAACCAGGCCCTTCTCGATGCCCATGTCCGCTTTTTCCTGGTCCGTCATTGAGGCATGGCTGCCACTGAAGGGTTGGGCAACCATTGACGTCACGCAGGCCATTCCAGTGCCCGTGCCAAACCATTTGAGCGCGCTGGTAAACGTTCTGTAGAAGGGCACCAGGTCGGGCCGAATATCAACAAACACAATGCCGCCATAACCGGTCAGCTGTTTGTCATCGACGCGTGGGTAATAGACATGCTCAATAAAAGGCAGCTCGCGCAGATAGTTGAGCATGCTGGATGTCGTCTGGCTGTGTTTTTCCATGCGCAGGTTGAATGTTTGCATGCTTCTGCGAAGTAGCCAGGCGCTATTGGGGGTTAATATCGTGCCTGAATAGAAGCGGCCCTCAAGGAGACGGTTATAAATTTTCTCGTTGTTGACCAGAACCAAGCCGCCCATGACATCGCTATGTCCAGAGAAGTATTTGGTTGCGCTGTATAGGGAGATGTCGGCGCCAAAATTCAACGGCTTCTGGAATATCGGCGTGGCCCAGGTATTGTCAACGACCACCAGCGCCTGCGGATTGATTTGCTTGACGGCCCTGCTGACCGCATGAATATCAATGTCTTTCAGGAACGGGTTGGTCGGCGTTTCGAAAATGACCATGTCGACGTTCGCCGGCAAACTCTTCAACCCGTCTGCCGTGGTGAGATCCAGAATCGTCAGGTGTGCGCCGATGCGGGCCGCATACCGCTGGAACAGTTTATAAGAGCAGCCATAGATGTATTTGTTGACGACCAGCGAAGCCCCCGGTTTCAACAGTTCCAACACCATGTAGATGGCGCTCATCCCGGTGCTGTAGGCCAGGGCGTATTCGCTGCCCTCCAGGGATGCGACGACCTGCTCCAATTCAGTCACATTGGGATTGGCCTTCCTTGAATAGAAGAAGGCTGAGTCCGCGCTGAAAGCACTGCACTGATAAATTGGCGTTACCGAAGGGTGCGCGTCCCGGTCATCGACCTTGATATGAAGTATTTCAGTAGACACTTTCATGCTTGGCTGACCAGTTTGATGACCTGTTCATACATGTTCTGCCTGCCCTCATAACCAATGGTAGGGGTGATGTCATTTTGCGAGATACCAATCTCTTCAATCGACTCCGTCGGGAAGTGAGCCCTGTCGAATACTTCATGAAGGTTGGAGTTCACGCCGTTGGGAAGCCAGACCTCAGGACCGGTTTCATCGATGCGTGCCTTGGCAATAATGAATCGATAGCTTTCATGCGGCCGCAGTGTCAGTGATTTCCAATCGCTGTTGTGCCCGTCCGTATAATTGCGTCGCAGGTAGACAGTTTGTTCGAAGTCCTCGGTATTCAGCACTTGGGCGTGCAGCGACACGATGTCCCCGTGCCACTCGAACTTACGCTTCTCGTAAGCGCTCTGGGCGTCCTCGCGCAACTCGACAGGGGCGTACGCCTGGTGTTCGCCCAGTAATTTGAAATGCGCATCGTGCCCGCATTGAGAGCAGCAACCCTTGCTGTCCAGTCCGATGATTTCAGCGTTCAAACCGTAGCGGGTGACGAGCAGGGCGTTACAGTTGTTGCAACTGGTATTGGTCCCCTCGACGTCATTCACGTTGCCCAGGTAGACATGCTCAACGCCCATGCTCCGAGCAGCGTCCCGAGCCTTCAGCAGCCTATCCACAGGGGTGCGGGTGCTGTTGCTCATTTTATAATCGGGGTGGAACCTGACGAAGTGCAGCGGCACATTCGGGCCCAGTTCATCCAAGACCCACTGGCTGATTTTTCTGGCTGTTTCCTCGTCGTCGCTGATGTCGGTCACCATCAAGGTGCTGACCTCAACATATTTGCCGGCGTCATAGACTTTCTTGATACCGGCCAGGACGGGCTCCACCCAGCCTGTCGTGACCTTGCGGTAATACTCTGGGGAAATGGATTTCAGCGAAATCGAAAAGATGTCGATGACCGGCAATAGTTCATCAATGGCTTCTTCACTGATGAAGAACGCCGATTTATACAGGTTGATCAGGCCCGCTTCCTTGGCCAGCTTCGCCGTGTCGAGGATGAATTCATGCCAGACAACCGGATCATTGTACGTCCAGGAAATGACGCGTATTCCGTGCTTGAGTGCGGTCTCCACAACTTGCTCAGGGGTGTAGTAGTAAACGTCTTTATCGGTGACATATTTGGCTTGCGAGGTCTTCCAGTTGTGACAATAGCCGCAATTGAGCATACAACCGATATTGCCCAGGGACAGGATCCGCTCTCCAGGAGCAAAGTGGAAAACCGCTTCGGTTTCGATCGTTTCTTCTGTGCTGTGAACGCCTTTGCCGTAGTTCAATGTAACGAGTCTACCCCCGCGGTTTCCGCGCACTTTGCAAAAGCCTACCTTGCCCTCTTGTATGACACAGTTTCGCGGGGAGAGATGACACTTGACGGCGCCCCCGGGGAGTCTTTCCTCCAGTTTTGCCGGGCTGCTTTCCAAGGTCCAGTTTTTATTTTTTGTAGTGTCCATCTACCACTCCTCATCACAGAAGTTACTATCAACATCATCGGTTAAAAAACTCGAGGCGAAACAATCCCGTCGCCATGCATGGCTGCTATCTTTATGGGTATTAGTAAGCGGATGAAGCGCGAGTCAAACCATCGTTCTTGAGTGAAAAGCGCTTGGCTTTCATGGTCGTTGTAATGAAAGGACTTATCGGCGGGTATTTTTTGTTCCAGAGCATCCACCCTGCCAGGAAGAAGAGGGGCGCGATAACCGAACAAGTGCCCATGCCGAACATAAATATTTTATCGGTCGAGATGATCAGAACGTCTAATGGGTCGGTACCCAGTTGACTGATTATGATGCACTTGGCGCCCAGCGAAAAGAAACTGACGCCGCTCAGGTACATCAGGGCCGGGTCCTTCTGGAAGTGGCGAAGATTTAGGACTTTCGTGCCAATAGGCTGAGCGAATGAGTATGACTTTTTTCCACACTTTGTCTTCTCATCTTCCATGCGAATACCATCCCTGGAGAGAACATTTTATTATGAGTGGGTCACGCTAAAGAGCAGCTATTGATTGCCATCAGGTTTTCAGGCTGGAAATAGACTAGCGCGCTGCTTTATTTTGGTGCATGCTTTTTTTAATGAAAAACGCGGGCTTTTCATTAAAATTTATACTTTTAACCAGGGGAAACGCACATGGATCGTATAGACGTCAAAATCCTGGGTAAGGTACAGGACTGTGGTCGCATTTCCATCACAGAGCTTTCCAAGCACGCGGGTCTTTCTATTCCTGCCACCAATGACAGGTTACGCAAACTTGAAGACTCAGGGGTCATCAAGGGCTATTGCGCTCAGTTAGATCCAACCAAACTGGGGTACGGCATATCCGCAGTCGTCGGCATCACCACCCTCAAGCCGGCGAAATCCAAATTAATAGCGACGCTCACCGACATACCTGAAGTCGTTGAGTGCCTGCACATCACGGGGAACGACTCCTACCTGATCAGGATCTATGCCAGGTCCATGGCTGAGATCGAGGACATTATTGCGAAAATCAATGCGTACGGTGAGACGCGTACCAGCATTGTTCTGTCCATACCTATCGAGAGAAGAAAGCTCGCCCCGTGAGTCTGGGCTGCCTGTGCAGCGGGGCCGGGGTGGCCGATTCACATGGTCTCCCCGGCCACTGGCGTCCCGTCTAAATCCGGGGAATATCTGCACGCGTCTGGGGATTTGGCCTACGAGACATCCATACGAGTAACAGCATCATGGTTGCCGGGCAGAGAGTGACCGCCAGTAAACCGATGTGCAAATCCGAGTGCGCTGAAATCATCCCTACTAGCCATGGGATCAAACTGCACCCAGCATTCCCGGAGGCGGTCAGTACAGAAAACATCGTTGCGCCACCTTGGGGGTACGCATCAGCAGTAATGGCGAGCATCGTTGGCCATAGGCAACTGCCTGAGAACCCTGCGGCGATGGCGGCGGTTAACGCCATTGCAGGACTAGGTGCAAAGCTGATCAGGAAAAACAGGACGACGGTAACGGCGCAGCATCCCAGCATCAGTGAGATGGCGGGTACCCGCTCTTGCAGCATGGCGGCGGCAATGCGCCCGAGTGCCATGCCAACGGAAAAGCCGGCGAGTGCAAAGCCCCCCACTTCTTTTGAATAACCCAATCCTTGCTCAGCAAAGGCGGGTAGCCATTGGGACAGTCCCACTTCTGTGGCCCCACCTAGAAAGATAGCAATCATGCAGGCGATGAAATATGGCTGCTTGATCAGTGTGGGCATGGACTCACGTTGCTCATGCGCCTGTACCAGGGGCGGCAGCGTTAATCGTATGAACAACAGGAAGGTGGCCAGCGGGGCAATCATCAAGCCCAAGGCAACCAAGCGCCAGGATATATCCCATTTCAACGCGATGCTTGCGATCAGCACAGCACTGACCGCCCCGATGCAGAAGTACGAATGCAACCAGTTCATGGCGGCGCTTCGGCGTTCGGGCTGCAGGGCGGCGACAATGGGGCTGAGGATCATATCCAGCACACCTGCACCAAACCCCATGATGGCAACAGCGAACAGCAGGAAGGTGTACGACGGTGCGAAAGCCACGAGGCCCAAGCCTGATAAAGTGGTCATCACTCCAAGGAGGATAATCAGCTTGGCGTTGCCCCTGTCTGCCAATGGTCCGGTGATCAAAATGGCTATTATAAAACTGAGGAACATGACAGCCGGGATTCGGCCAAGTTGTTCCGTCGTCAGCCCTGAAGAGGGGCCAAAAGCATCACTGAAGGTGGTCAGGTATACCGGTAGAAAGTTGAGTGCCATAGCCAAACACATCATGGCTGCATAGCAAGCGTAAAGCGCTTGGCGGTTGGGGGAGGGCGAAGACAACATGATGTAGGAACTCTTGAGATTAGAAGCGAGGAGCGCCGTGCTCTTTCCAGCAACATTCAGTCCATTCAAACTGTGAGAAGTGTGCGGCAAAAGAAGAATCGCCCGGGCTGCTGGCAAAAAAACCGAATTGAACAGACTCGTCTGCATGAAACATGTGAAACATGCGCATCATGCTGAAGTCCGTCCCGTCAATGGAGTTTTCAAGGAGGAAGTCGCAACCTCTTCGGCTCAGTCGATAGTACATGGTCTGCGTAGTACGATCGAAATTAACCATGGACCAGTCCGAATAGCCACTGTTTGTTACGACGGAAAATAGTTGTTGGAAACCGTTGTTCTGATATTCGATGCCGCTTTTCATCCAGTTGTTTTCATTCTGGTAGATGAACAAACCGCATTGGTCGAAGTGGGTGTGTGAGGCAAAAGCTACCTTGGCCTTAAATGTCCAATATTGTTCGTCGCTTGCAACAACAACGGCGGGTGCATTGTTGTACTCCAGGCCGTAATAAGTGCCTCGCCAAAAGTCGGTGTCGGGCGTGGTATGAATGATGATTTCGCGATCACTAATGGAAGATCGCTCTGTCGCATTAATCCAGGTCCAGTCTGAAGTATTCAGCGTTTTCATGTTTTTATTGCTCGGAAAGCCAGTGGGTTATTTCGCTGTGCTGGTGAACACAAAAATTCGCCGCGCTAAGGTCCTGCTGTCCTGAGTTGGGGTTAAGCAAGCCAATACAAAACATTGTTGCGGCTTTCGCCGCCGCCACACCATGGGCTGAATCTTCAATCACCACACAGGCCGAGGGGAGGGTACCCAAGCGCTTAGCGGCCATGAGAAATATCTCGGGGTCTGGTTTGCTATGTTTAATGTCATCGCCGCAAACAATTTCATTAAAAAAAATGTGCAGCCCCGCCTTGCGCAAAATGATCTCAACGAGTCCTCTAGGCGAAGACGACGCCACTGCGCAGGGGATACCTGCTTTATTCAAGGCACCGAGAAGTTGCGTCACGCCTGGCATAGGGGGCAGGGGCTCTGAGTTCAATGCAGCCAACAACTGCTGCTGATGCTCTGCCATAAGCCAATCCAGAGACTGGGCAAGCCCATATTCAGTTTTGATGGCGCTCCACATATAATGCTGGGTGGTTCCTACAAAGCGCGACAGTGCGGCGTCATTAAGCATTACGCCGTAGCGCGCAT
Organism: Pseudomonas sp. RL_105y_Pfl2_101; assembly: GCF_963970585.1. NCBI lineage: Bacteria > Pseudomonadati > Pseudomonadota > Gammaproteobacteria > Pseudomonadales > Pseudomonadaceae > Pseudomonas > Pseudomonas sp. RL_105y_Pfl2_101. The sequence continues at coordinate 13,908 of NZ_CAXAPG010000012.1, read as the reverse complement.
AGGAGTTCTTCTCCTGCTCCATATAAAGCGGCTCGCTGTCAACCAGAACGCCGTCCATATCGAAGATGAACCCTTGAATGGCAGTCATCCGTGTGCCCGTTGCTGTTTTGGGTCGCGTTTGAAATGCAAAAAATTATAGTGCGAACGTGCTTCGAACTCATGCAGTTTGAACGATTTCGTCATTTCGATATCCCGGAATCCCTCGCCGTCTATTAGGGTGGTGGTGGCTGCGCCGCCAATAATGATAGGTAGTTGCATGAGCATGATTTCGTCGACGAGATCGAGATTGAATACTTGCCAATTCAGCTGGCCGCCGCCCTCGACCATGATGTGATTTATTCCGCGAGCCTCGAGCATCGGGAAAAGCTGTTTGAAGTCGACTCGTGCGGTTCCTGCAAAAAGCACCTCTTTGCCATGCGCGCGGATTTGTTCGACCATCTCGTGGTCACGCGCCTGTTCTGTCGTCGCGATGATCGTGTGCCCGGGAGAGCTTAGGATTTTCGCAGAGGCCGGAAAGTTCAGCGATGTCGTAGGGATAATACGAACAGGGTTACGCCCCGTCTCATACCGATTGGTCAATTGAGGATCGTCTGTGACAATCGTATGACGCCCGACCATGATGGCATCTACTTCACCGCGAAATTTATGGATAAAGCGCATGTCTTCATCGTCGAAGTGTTGAAAGAGCGGTTTGCTGGATGCTTCATTGCCAAGCGTCAGTTTGCCGTCAATGGAAATTTGACTAAATACAGTAACTTTCATAAAGGGGTTCACTTGGAATAGGTGTGAGATTTAGCGTGGCAAGTACATGGGGTTCGGTGTGAAAACGCTTTTCACCGTGGGTGCAGATGGATCATTCAATAAACTATCAAATGCTGCTGAATACGCTTCAAGCGGATAACGATGCGTGACCAGCTTTCCAAGTTCAGGAAGTCTATGGGCGATGCGCAGTGCCTGTGGAAAGTGCTGATTGTACTCGCCGGCTGCAATGATACTGATGGCATTGATTAGAAAGTATTTTACGGGAAGCGAGTACTGATACGTGCCGTTAAATCCAAACAGAACAATCCTGCCGCCTCGACAGACCCTATTGGCGGCTGTTTGGAGCTGGTTGCCGACGGTGTCTATGACAACATCAAATCGTTCTTGAACAGGCTGGCTGGATTCAAGTTCGTCGGGATACACAATATCCAAACCTAACGAACGCCCGAATTCAATTCGAAAGGTATTCAAGTCGGTTGCGCGTGTGTGGATGCCCATTGCGCGTAACAGTATTTGTGCCACCAGACTCATCGGGCCTGACCCTAGAAGCAGCACACGTTCTCCCGCTTTTATGGAGGCTTGTTCAATATTGTTCAAAATGCAGGCTACGGGTTCAATCAGCACGGCTGTTTCCCAGCTCATATCGTCTGGGATGCCGTGTACAAAACGCTCCTGCGTTATAAAGCGCTCTGCAAATGTACCGTGCTTGTTGACACCGGCTATGTTCAGACTGGCATTTGAGCCACCTGTACACAGATGGGTTTTAGCTGAATTACAGTGTTCGCAGTTAGCGCAGTATTCGTTGGGGTCTACAACAACACGCATACCTTTACGCACGCGTGTTACATCTGGCCCAACGTTGACGACGATGCCGACTGCTTCGTGACCACGAACGATGCCTGTCTGTCCCTCTTCACGGCCTGCTAATACAGCCAGATCCGTCCCGCAAATACCGGATAGTACAATTTCTATCTCTACACCATCGTCGGGTAGCATATTGAGTTCGTGGTGACTCACCAGGCCCAACTTTTGTGGGCTCACTAAACTGATTGCCTTCATATACCCATCAGGACTCTATTTGATTGTTCATGAAACATGTCGATCAGCGGTTTTGCGCCGGCGATATCTGCAAACGGACCACGGAGGACGCTCGCTTTCATCCATTCGGAAATTCTGGTCGGCATTATGCAAGGGCGATAGCGATTGTTTCAGTCGGAAAAGAATTACGGATAAATACAGGGTGATTCATGTTGTTTCAGCTTGGCACCACTGGCGTGGTAAATATTGGCTGTGCCCTGTTTTTTCAGCGTCTGCAGTGTCCGAATATTATGATTTGGATACAGGTTTCGACGCGCAATGAAATCAATGGGTGTGCAAAGCCGTTTCAGTCCTCAAGGCTATGCACCAGGTTTTCAATCGCTTCCAGAGCCGCTTTATCCGCAGGCGCCGGTGCAGGGTTTGCGCTGCGCTTCTGGTACGCAAGGCGATATTCACTGGGGGTACAACCGGCGTATTGCTTGAAGGCGCGGGCGAAGTAGGACGGGTCCTTGAAGCCAGCTTCATAACCGATGCTGGTGATGGGCATCTGGCTGTTGTCGAGCAGTTCCTTGGCAAAGCTCATGCGTTTGTTCAGCACGTAGTCGGTGAAGCCGAGCCCATTGGCTTCCTTGAACAGCCGGCTGAAGCGAAAAGTGGTCATGCCGCTGCGCTTGGCCAGATCGCGCTGATCGATGCTTTCGCGAAAATGCTGGTCGATGTACAGCATGATGTGGCTGAGGGCATGGTGCTTCTGGTGCCCGGAGGTCAGGCGGATGCTGTCCGGCAGGGTTGGGGAGTGGTCGATCTGCGAGGTTTTTGCCCGGCCATTGGTATTGCGGCGCAACTCGCACAGTTGCACCACGGCCGTCAGGTAGCGCGTTCTCTCGGCGACAGACAGGGGCAGCACCATGTATTCCCAGACGCTGGAGCGCATGGCCCACACCGCCAGTTCTTCGGAGTGCTGCACGGTGAACATGGTGATGGGGATGGTTGGAACGGTCCGCTTGATCTCCAACAGGCGCAGCAGGCCTGGCGTGTCCGGGCGATCGAAGTGGATGCAGATCATGTCGACCTGTTCCCCGCCGGGCAACATGGCGTTCTTTGCCAACGTGCAGTCGCACGTGTCCAGGAACTGGGAGGCGAGTTTCTTGCTGGACCGATCATGAGTCAGATCGACCCACAACAGCTTTGGTTTTCCAGTCGGATTTGATCCCATAGGACGACTACTCACAGATTTTTTCTGCCCTTTAGCTAGCAGTATTGTCACTGTGCCATCACTTCGCCGGATAATTTTTAATAAAAATCCGATTCTTTAGCGTCATCCCCTCGCGGACCGCCCGTTTCGGCCTGTTGCGGGGATGAATTCTCCGTCCCGGAGCCTTTTCCACCCGCCGCAAAATAATCCTAGCGATGTGCAAAATCCTCCTAACGGCTCTGGCCACCTACTGACTAGGGTTGCATCAGGCAGTTCGCGATGTACTGCCCCTTGAAAAAACAATCCCGATGAGGTGTGCGAAATGACTCTTCAAACAATCAAGGCTTCGGTACTGAAGTTCGCCAAAGATGAAGATGGCCTGACCATTGTGGAATATGCAGTGGCCGGTGGGTTGATCACGGTGGCCGTGGCCGCCGCGTTTGTGCTTCTGGGTGGCGCCGTGGATACCCAGATCCGTGCGCTGTGCCAGGCGGTCAACGGCAACGTTCCCTGCTGACTGCGGCAACTTGCAGTGAAGGGGGCACGGTCACTTTTAAGGAATAACGCTTGCGACTCTTTTGCAGTGAGTACAACGAATCAATCAAATGGACTTCGCGCTGTCCCCTCCAACCAAGTTCGTCACAGTACCTCTTACATACGTGAGGTTCATGAAATGACTTTCCAGACAATAAAAACTTCGACCAGCAAGTTCGCCAAAGATGAAGACGGCCTGACCATTGTTGAGTACGGGGTGGCAGGCGGCTTGATCACGGTGTTGGTGGCAGCGGGATTCGTCCTTCTGGGCGGTGCGGTGAATACCAGGATCCGTACGTTGTGCCAAGCCGCCAATGGCAACGTCGCCTGCTAACGATAATCACGCTAGGGAGACCGCTCATGTCCATGGAATTGCTGGTGTCGACGGTACTGCTGCTAGGACTGCTGGGTGTGGCGGTGGTGAGCGATCTGCGTCGCCACCGCATCCCCAACACGCTGGTCCTGTTGGGGCTTGCCCTGGGGTTGGCCAGCCAGGTGTATACCGGTGGGTTCGGCGGCCTGGGCGATAGCCTGCTGGGCATGCTGATTTGTTTCGGGTTGTTCCTGCCCATGTACGCGGTCGGTGGCATGGCCGCCGGTGACGTCAAGCTGATGACCATGGTCGGCAGCTTCCTGCCTTTTCATTACGCACTGTGGGCGGCGCTGTTCAGCCTGATCGCCGGCGGTGTGTGCGGTTTCCTGATCGTCCTGGCCCGTGGCCAACTGCTTCAGACCCTGGGGCGCTACTGGTTGATTGTGCGAGCCCAGTCCTATCTGGCGCCGACTTCCAATGAAGTGGCCGGCAAACCCTTTCCTTATTCGATTGCAATTCTGATCGGTACTTTGAACAGCGTTTACTGGCAACTGGTTGCCGGCGGCTGGGGAGTCTAGTCATGCACGTCATCAACGATAGCGATGCCTACCCCAGCGAACGGGAAGCGGTCCAACGCTTGGCGCCACAACCCATCACCATTCGCGACACCGGCCTGACCGACAGCTTCCTGGGTGAGCTGGTGTGCAAGCACTTGCACGACGCCGGTGTACTGGACATGTCGCGGCTGGTGGAGCGCCTGGCCCTGACCGGCGCAGTACTGGAAGAAGTCCTGGGGTTCCTGCGCAAGGACGGTCGCGTTGAGGTGCTGGGCCAGTTGGGGCAAACGGGTGGGCAGGCGCTGCGTTATGGCCTGACCGAGCGCGGCCGCAGTTCGGCGCGTGACGCCCTGGCCCGTAGCGGCTACATCGGCGCGGCGCCGTTCCCGGTGAGCACTTATCGCTCGCTGATCAAGATCCAGACCATCCACCATGGCCGCATCACCGCCAAGGACATGCACCAGGCCCTGGCCGGCCTGGTGCTGAGCCAAGGCATGCTCGACCAGTTGGGCGTCGCCCTGAATTCCGGGCGGGCGATCATGATCTACGGCCCGGCGGGCACGGGCAAAACTTATGTCAGCAGCCGATTGATCCGGCTGTTCGCCGAGGCCATCTGGGTGCCCCATGCCATCGTCATCAATGAGTCGGTGATCGAGATCTACGACCCACAGGTGCACCAGCGCCTGGATGACAACGGTCAATCGAACAACCTGATGCTCAACGAAGGCATCGACCGCCGGCTGCTGTGCTGCAAACGCCCGATCGTCATCACTGGCGGCGAGCTGAGCATGGAACAGTTGGACGTGCGCTACGACCCGTTCACCCGGCAATACCAGGCGGCGTTGCAGCTCAAGGCCAGCAACGGCCTGTTCATCATCGACGACATGGGGCGCCAGCGCATGGCCCCGGCCGAACTACTCAATCGCTGGATCGTACCTATGGAGGAGAAGCGCGATTTCATCAACCTGGGCGGCGGCCGGCATTGCGAGTTGCCGTTCGACCTGGTGCTGGTGTTTTCCACCAACCTCAATCCCCTCGAATTGGCCGACGAGGCGTTCCTGCGGCGTATTGGCTACAAGGTGCAGTTCGGCTACCTCAAGCCCGAGGAATACGAACAGATCTGGCGCCAGGAGTGCGAACGCCTGGGCATCCCGTATGACCCCCTGTTGGTGCGCTATGTCCTGCAGCGGTTGTACGCAGGCGAGGGCATGCCGCTGGTGCCTTGCCATCCCCGTGACCTGTTGAACATGGCGCTTGACCGCCAGCGTTACCTGGGCGGTTCCGGACCCTTGTTGCCGCAAGAGCTGGAATGGGCCTGGCACAACTACTTCGTTCAGCTCGACTTTCTTTGATCTGGAGATACCGACATGAGCTCTCGTACGCTTCCCCTGATAGGCGTTTCCCTGGTAATGGGCCTTGCTGCCGCATGGATGGCCGACTCCTGGCTGAGTGCGCGACTCAACGCGACGCCCGATGACCATTTACGAAGCGTGGTGGTCGCCACGGTGGAAATCCCCTTTGGGCAAATGGTCGAGGCCCAGCAAGTCACGACCGTGCGCATGCCCATGGACACGATCCCGGACGACGCCTTCGATGCCAGCGAGCAAGCCGTGGGCAAGATCGCCACCTTCGACATTCTGCGCGGCGACATCGTGCGGGGCGCGCGTCTGAGCGAGCACTTGGGTGGCAGCACCCTGGCTTCGCTGATCGCACCGGACAAACGGGCCATATCGGTGCGTGTGGATGATGTGGTGGGCGTGGGGGGCTTCCTCTTGCCGGGCAACCGGGTCGATGTCTTGGCGACCAAGACCACCAGTGCCGGGAGCAACAGCGCCACGTCCCGGACCCTCCTGGAAAACCTGCGGGTGCTGGCCGTGGATCAGACCGCCGGCACGGACAAGACCCAACCTGTAGTGGTGCGGGCCGTGACACTGGAAATGTCCGCCACCGAGGCGGAATTGCTGGTCACTGCGCAGACCGAGGGCAAGCTGCAATTGGCCTTGCGCAACCCGTTGAACATGGAGAAGAAAACCGTTACGCCGCCTGCCCCTGCGCCAGCGCCGGTCATGGCGATGGCTGCGGCCCCAGTGGCAAAACCTGCGGTGCAGCGCAGTGCCAAGCCGCAAGGCGGGGCGATCACGTTGATCCGCGGGGTTGAAAGCACCGTGATCAATGTCCGCTGAATGACACCTCCATGCCAGGCCGTTACGGGCCGTGGCGGTGCCGATCCTCAAACGTTGTAATGAGGGCTCGATGATGAATGCCAATATCCGGCGCCAGGGAGGGGCGGTGAGTGTACTGATGGTGATCGCCCTGGTAGCGATTTCCATGATGGCGGCGTTGGCCCTGGATGGTGGGCACATGCTGTTGAACAAGACGCGCCTGCAAAATGCGGTGGATGCCGCGGCCCTGGGCGGCGCCAAGACCCTGAGCCAGGTGAGCAGTGGCATTAACATGGCCAGCATCACTCGTGCTGCGGCCCTGGACACACTCAATAGAAATGCCAACGCCGCCGGCAACACCGAGCTGGCAACCGCCGTCGCCGGCGACCCGGGTTCGTTTGCCGTGGTGGAACTGTCCAACAGCGTCTACGGCCCGTTCTCCTATCCAGGACCTACCGATGCCAAGTACGTACGGGTGTCGGTGTCCAGCTATCAATTGAGCGGGTTCTTCTGGAGCTTCGTGCAAACGATGGGCAGCGCTGGCTTGGGCAGCAAGCGCGTGGCGGCAATTGCCACTGCCGGTCCCAGCCCGACCTCTCCGTGTGACCTGGCGCCGTTGATGGTCTGTGGTGATCCCACTCAATACAACCCGGCCGCCGGCAACTTCTGGGGGTATCAATTTGGCGACCTGGAAGTCTTGAAGACGGCGGCGGGGAACACCTCGCCCATCGGCCCGGGCAACTTCCAATTGCTGGATTTCGGCTCAGGCGGCAAAACGGTCCGGGAGGACCTGGCCGGCGGTGGCTCGGTTTGCCGCAGTGTCGGGGACAACGTCCAGACCGCGCCAGGTAATAAAGCGGGTCCAACTTCCCAAGGTTTGAATACGCGCTTTGGCATCTACAACGGCCCGGTCAGTTCTTCGGACTACCCACCGGACCTGGTCACGTCATCAGGCACTCCGCCGATCACCTACAACGATTCGCTCCTCCAGCCGCAATACAAAGGCCAGTCCATCACCTCGAGCAACGGTGATCTCTCAGCGGGTGGCGAGGCGATACAGGACTACAACGACTGGCGGGCCCAGGTCGCCGCCTGTGTGGCGGGGGGCGCCAGCGGTTGTGAAAGCAACGGGGTTTTCGAGCGCCGGATGCTGAAGATCGTGATTGGTGATTGCGACGGGAAGCTGAACGGCTCGACGTCGATTCCTGTCTTGGGGTTCGGCTGCTATTTCGTCCTGCAGCCAGTGAATGGCGGTGGTTCGGAGTCGATCATCTTTGGCCAGTTTGTCCAGGAGTGCGAGGGTGACAACGTACCTGGCCCGACACCGTCCACTGATTCCGGCCCGCAGATCATCCAGCTCTACAAAACCTATCTCAACGGCAGCGGTACTCCGAGCACTGACTCGTAGGAGGCGTTATGGGACTTTCTCAGTTCAAACCAGCGCAAGCCCAGCAAGGCGTGGCGTTGGTGGAATTCACCCTGGTGCTGCCGTTGCTGCTGGTGTTGCTGCTGGCCTTCGGCGAGTTCGGTCGCATGCTCTACCAGTACAACGTGCTGCTGCAGGCCAGTCGCGATGCTGGCCGTTTCGTCGCCAGCCAGGCATGGGATTCTACCCACGGCATCGTTAACGTGAACAATGCGCAACTTCAGACCCAGACGAAAAACGTTGCGGTGTATGGCGTGCCCAGCGCTACCGGAACCGCCGTGGTGTCTGGGTTGACCACGGCTCAGGTGCAGGTCGCCGCTGTGGGCATCGACCATGTGCGCGTCACCATTACCTACCCCTTCTGCCCGGTGATTGGTGCGGGCAACTGCACGGGTTCGATTCCAGGGTTTTTCGGCAATGCCATTCCTCTGGGCATCCAGTTGGTCGCAACCACCGTCATGAGGGCGCTGTGATGAATAACAAACACATGCGCGGCACCTACATCGTGGAATTCTCCTTCGTGGGCTTACTGGTGTTCATCCTGCTGTTCGGCGTGGTGGAGATGGGCCGGTTGTATTTCACCGTCAATGCACTGGATGAAGCCGCGCGGCGCGGTGCGCGTCTGGCGGCGGTGTGCAATGTCAGCGACCCGGTGGTGTTGCGCCGGGCCATCTTCAACGCCGCGGCGGACGCCGGCACCAGTCAACTGATCAGCAACCTGGCGACCACGAACCTGGCGCTGACCTACCTGGACGTCAATGGCGCCGTGGTGGCAAACCCGGCCGACACGTCCGGCAGCACCGGCTTTCGAGCCATCCGCTATGTCCAGATGAGCGTGCAGAATTTCGTTTTCAACCTGTTCATTCCCGGCTTAGGCGTGCCCATTACCTTGCCCACGTTCAGGGCAACCTTGCCACGCGAAAGCCTTGGGCGTCATTCCGATTCCGGGGAGATCACACCATGCTGAACACTAGGGAAACTCCGCTTTCGTCCGCTACCGGCAGAGCCGGGCTGCGGATACTGATCAGCAGCCGCGATGCCACGTCCCTGCGCGACCTGCAATGCGTCTGCCAGCGCATGCCTGGCCTTGAGGTCAGCACGCGGCTGGTCAGCAACGGGCATGTCGACCCGCTCTACGGCCTGGACCGCATGCCCGATTTGCTGCTGCTTCGCGTCAGCCACCTGTGGCGTGAAGAACTGTCGGCGTTGCTGCAACGTCCGGCTCATGAGCGTCCACCTATGCTGGTGTGTGGTCCTTTGGGCGAGCAGGAAGGCATGCGCCTGGCCATGCAGGCTGGTGCTCGTGACGTGCTGCCCGAACCCATTGCCGATACCGAACTGGTGGCGGCGTTGAATCGCGTGGTCGCGGATGTACGCCTCGGCGGTGGCAACGAGGGCAAGCTGGTCGCGGTGATCGGCGCCAAGGGCGGCTCCGGCGGGACCCTGGTGGCGTGCAACCTGGCCCAGCAACTCAGTGCCCGGGCAGGCAATACCTTGCTGCTGGACATGGACCTGCAATTTGGCAGCGTGACCCATTACCTGGACGTGGCGCAGTCCCACAGCCATCTGGAAGTGCTGCAGCAGATTGATGACATGGACAGTGTCGCGCTGCGGGGCTTTTGCAGCCACTTCAGCCCGACCCTGCATGTGCTGGGTGGCCGGGCTGGCGAGTTGTGCCTGCCCCAGGATGCCCAAGCCGAACAGCTCGACGCCCTGTTGCAACTGGCTCGTGCCAGTTACGACTGGGTGGTGGTGGACCTGCCGCGGCAGATCGATCACCTCACCGGTTCGGTGCTGGAACAGGTGGACCGGGTATACGTGGTGGTGCAACAGAGCGTCAGCCACCTGCGCGATGCCAGCGCCCTGGTGCGGATCCTGCGCGAAGACCTGGGCGTGCGCGGGGACCAGTTGCAGATCGTGGTCAACCGCTATGACAAATCCGCCGCCGTCAGCTTCAAGGACATCGGCGAGGCCCTGCGTTGCACGAACCTGTCGAAATTGCCCAATGACTTCAACCTGGTCAGCCAGAGTCAGAACACTGGCGTGCCATTGGGGCTGCATGCGCCGAAGGCGGCAATCACCACCGCCCTGCGCGATTTGACCGAAGACCTGGTCGGTCACCAGATGGCCACAGACAAGGGCCTGCTTAAACGCGCCTTCAACCGTTTTTTCGGGGGATGACCCATGATTAGCGACTTTCGTAACCGCTTGCGCAAACAGCCCGCCAAACCTGGCGCTTCAGTGGGCGCCCAGCCCGGCGAAGGCCTGCCGGACCCGACAGATGCGTTAATGGCCTGGGAGCAGGCCATCCCCGACGTGCTTTACGAAACCCGCAGCCAGGTCACGCCGGTGGAGGCTGAGTGGCGGGAAAAAATCTACCAGCAACTGCTCAAGGTCATGGACCTGTCGTTGCTCGATGCCCTGGAGCACGTCGAGGCCGCTCGGCAGATACGCGATATCTGCCAGCGCCTGCTCGAGGAACATTCGGCACCGGTGAGTACCGTCAGCCGGCAACTGATCATCAAGCAGATCACCGATGAAGTGCTCGGCCTCGGGCCACTGGAACCGCTGTTGGCCGACCATAGCGTGTCCGACATCCTGGTCAATGGGTTTGCCTCGGTCTACGTCGAACGCTTCGGCAAGTTGCAACGCACCGACGTGCGTTTTCGCGATGACCAGCATTTGCTGAACATCATCGACCGCATCGTGTCGAGCCTAGGACGACGTATCGATGAGTCCTCGCCCTTGGTGGACGCCCGGCTCAAGGACGGTTCGCGGGTCAACGCGATCATTCCACCGCTGGCCATCGACGGTCCGAGCATGTCGATCCGGCGCTTCGCCGTGGACCTGCTCAACACCGACAGCCTGATCCAGGTCGGCACCATGACCCCGGCCATTGCTTTGCTGCTCAAGGCCATCGTTCGCGGGCGCCTGAACGTGCTGATCTCCGGTGGGACCGGCAGCGGCAAGACCACCATGCTCAACGTGCTGTCCAGTTTCATCCCTCATAACGAACGCATCGTCACCATCGAGGATTCGGCCGAGTTGCAACTGCAGCAACCCCACGTGGTACGCCTGGAAACCCGCCCGTCGAACATCGAGGGGCGCGGCGAGGTGAGCCAGCGGGAGTTGGTGCGCAACAGCCTGCGGATGCGCCCGGATCGCATTGTCATTGGTGAGGTGCGCGGCGCCGAGGCACTGGACATGCTCACGGCGATGAACACCGGTCACGACGGTTCCCTGACCACCATTCACGCCAACACCGCACGGGATGCGTTGGGGCGAGTCGAGAACATGGTGTCGATGACGGGCGCGACGTTTCCGATCAAGGCCATGCGTCAACAAATTGCCTCGGCCATCGATGTGGTGATCCAACTGGAGCGTCAAGAAGACGGCAAGCGACGCGTGGTGAGCATGCAAGAGATCAACGGCATGGAAGGAGAGGTCATCACCATGACCGAAATTTTCTCCTTCGTGCGCCAGGGTATCGGCGAGCACGGTGAGGTGCTCGGGGAGTATCGGCCCAGTGGCATGATCCCGGCCTTCCGCGATGTGCTGGCCAAGCGCGGCATCGAATTGCCGCTGACCTTGTTTCGCCCTGAGTGGATGGAGGGCCGGACGTCATGAGCAATATCCCCAGTGAATTCATCCTGATGTTTCTCGCCATGGTGTTCATCGCCGTATTCCTGCTCTCCCAAGGCGTAGTGGTGCCGGTGTTCGGCGAAGCCGGCAAGATGCGCAAGCGCATTCGCGGGCGTCTGCATGTGCTGGAGAAGGCCAACCACTTGCCCAACATGCAGACCGTGTTGCGGCAGAAATACCTGACGCGTCTGTCCCCCTTGGAAGCCCGTCTGGAACAACTGCCGTTCATGGCCAACCTGACCCAACTGATCGAGCAGGCCGGGCATGAATACCGAGCTTATCGGGTCATGCTGCTCGGCCTGATCCTGGGGGTGGGGGCCGGAGCTTTGGTGCTGATGGTCTCGCCCATCTGGTGGATGGCGCTGCTGGCGGCATTTGCGGTGACCTGGGTGCCGGTGTTGAAAATCCTGCGTGACCGCAGCAAGCGTTTCGCCGCGTTCGAGGAAGGTTTGCCGGATGCGCTGGACGCCATGTGCCGGGCCTTGCGCGCCGGCCATCCGTTCAACGAAACCCTGCGCCTGGTCGCCGAGGAGCACAAAGGGCCGGTCGCCCAGGAGTTCGGCATGACGTTTTCCGACATCAACTATGGCAACGACGTGCGCCGGGCCATGCTCGGCCTGCTGGAGCGCATGCCGAGCATGACGGTGATGATGCTGGTGACCTCGATCCTCATCCACCGCGAGACCGGCGGCAACCTGACCGAAGTGCTGGAGCGTCTGAGCCGCTTGATTCGTGGGCGGTTTCGTTTCCAGCGCAAGATCAGGACGCTGTCGGCGGAAGGGCGCATGTCGGCCTGGGTGCTGGTGGCGATCCCGTTCGTGCTGGCGATCGCCATCGTGCTCACCAGCCCCAGTTACATGCCGGTACTGATCAATGACCCCATAGGGCACAAGCTGATCATCGGCGCGTTCTGCGCCATGTTGATCGGTATTTTCTGGATAAGAAAGATCATCCGGATCCAGGTATAAGCGCTGTTGCGCCGAGAGGTTTCAGTCATGGACTTTTTGCTCGGATTGTTGAGTCGGTTTACCGGCAACGAAGAGCTGGCACGCCTGTTGTTCGTCAGCGTGATCGGCGTCAGTGCGGTGTTGGCGGTTGTCGCGCTCATGCTATTGATGCTGGGCCTGCAGGATCCGGTGCAGCGGCGCCTGGCGCTGATCAAGCGCGGTTACGCTGGCAACGCTGTGGGGCAGGAGGCGCCCAGTAACCTGCAGCTCTTGTTGGAGCGGGTCGGCCAGCGCTTTGCCTCGACCGACCAGGCCCACACGTCGGCCACCCAGACTTTGCTGACCCACGCCGGTTACCGATCTGCCTCGGCGGTACAGATGTATTGGGCGGTGCGCCTGATGCTGCCGCTGTTGCTGGTCGGCGTTGCGTTGGTGCTGCTGCCGATGGTCAAGGTTTCAGTGGTTATCGGCCTGCTGGCGGTGACGCTCATCGCGGGCATCGGTTGGTTGCTGCCGGCGATCTACGTCGGCAAACGCAAGCAGGCCCGTCAAGGCCGACTGCGTGCCGCGTTCCCGGATGCGCTGGACCTGATGGTGGTCTGCGTCGAGTCGGGCCTGGCCCTGCCCACGACGATCGAGCGGGTGGCTGAAGAGATGTCTGTCAGTCAGGTTGAGCTGGCCGAGGAACTGGCGCTGGTCAATGCGCAGATCCGGGCGGGCATCACCAGCACCGAGGCCCTCAAACAACTGGCCGTGCGCACTGGCCTGGAGGATATCCAAGGCCTGGTCAGCCTGCTGGCGCAGAGTATCCGTTTCGGCACCAGCGTGGCCGATACCCTGCGGATCTACGCCGATGAGTTTCGCGACCGGCGTACCCAGGCAGCAGAAGAAATGGGCGCCAAGATCGGCACCAAGCTGATCTTCCCGCTGATTTTCTGCCTGTGGCCGAGCTTCTTCCTGGTCGCCATTGGCCCGGCCATGATCGGTGTGTTCAGGGCCTTCGGGAATATGTAGATCGGTGGGTGTTCATGAGTCTTGTGTTCACCACCGTCCCATTGTGCGGGCTTGCTCGCGAGGCGGCCTGACAGCCGACCTGATTCTCCCGGTCATACGCCGATCCAATTGTGGGAGCGAGCCTGCTCGCGATGGCGACGGTACATTCAGCATGGGTGCAAGCAGACCCACCGCCATCGCGAGCAAGCTCGGCTTGTATGGTAGGACTTGAAGGGAGGAGGAGGGACAAAGCTCGATTCTGACTGTTAGCCGCAGTACAGACCGTGGGAGATTTCACCCCTCCTCCTTTCACCCAAGCGCCGATAAAGAATGCATCTG
>NZ_CAXAPG010000011.1:0-153552 GCF_963970585.1 Pseudomonas sp. RL_105y_Pfl2_101 | reverse complement strand
CTTGTTCCTATCGTCGGTCTAGGCCAGATGCATTCTTTATCGGCGCTTGGGTGAAAGGAGGAGGGGTGAAATCTCCCACGGTCTGTACTGCGGCTAACAGTCAGAATCGAGCTTTGTCCCTCCTCCTTCCTTCAAGTCCTACCATACAAGCGAGCTTGCTCGCGATGGCGTCATGCCAGCCGACTTCGATGTTGACTGATATACCGCTATCGCGAGCAAGCTCGCTCCCACATTTGGAATTGTGTTGGGCCAAAAAAATACCCCAGGTCGCGAGACCTGGGGCATTTTGTATGGCTTGGAAAAACTCAGCGATTGCGGGTCAGCAGCGCTGGTTTTTCGCCCCGTGGACGGCTTGGCAGTTGATCCAGCTGTTCAGGCGTCGGGAAGCGATCGGCTTTCGATTCCTTGTGCATGATCTTCGGCTGGTTGCTGCGCGGGTTCTGCACGGCGGGTTCCTGACGAGGCTGGTCGTCACGGGCCGGACGGCGCGGGCGGGTGTCGTCGCGACGGGCCTGGCCGTCACGCGGGGCGCCGTTGCGTGGGCCGCTGCGCTTGGCCGGTGGCGTGCCGGTGGACGAGCCATTGCTATTGCGTGGACCGTTCTGGCGACCTTGTGGCTGGCCGCTACGCGGTGCACCTGCACCAGCGCCTTGTGCCGGGGCACCTGGACGGCGACCGCGACCCTGGGCCGGTTTCTGCTGTGGCACGTAGTCGACGCGGTTACCGAAGTTATCGATATCGTCGTCCAGGAACTCGTCCGGGGCACGATCGGCTGCGGCGCGTGGGGCTGGACGCTGCTGTTCACGGGCTGGCGTGCCTTCGCGTGGCTTCTGCTCGCGGGCTGGGCGTTCGCCGCGCGCATTGTTGTTGCTAGCCGATTTTTCCTTACCCTTGTCCTTGCCTTTGTCTTTGCGGCCGCCGCCACCACCGCCGCCATTTGGCCCGTCGCCGCGGGGGCCGCGGGCGTTACGCGGATTGCGCACGTCCGGACGTTCGCGCACTTCAGGCTTCTCGGCCTCGATGGTGCTGGCGTCGAAGCCCATCAGGTCGCCGTCGGAAATTTTCTGCTTGGTCATGCGCTCGATGCTTTTGAGCAGCTTTTCTTCGTCCGGTGCGACCAGCGAGATCGCTTCGCCCGAACGACCGGCCCGGCCGGTACGACCGATACGGTGCACGTAGTCTTCATCGACGTTTGGCAGTTCGAAGTTGACCACGTGAGGCAACTGGTCGATGTCCAGGCCACGGGCCGCGATGTCGGTGGCCACCAGGATGCGCACTTCGCCGGCCTTGAAGTCGGCGAGGGCCTTGGTGCGGGCGTTCTGGCTCTTGTTACCGTGGATTGCCACAGCCGGCAGGCCGTGCTTGTCCAGGTATTCGGCCAGGCGGTTGGCGCCGTGCTTGGTGCGGGTGAACACCAGGACCTGTTCCCAGGCACCGGCGGTAATCAGGTGCGCCAGCAGGGCACGCTTGTGGCTGGCTGCCAGGCGGAACACGCGTTGCTCGATGCGCTCGACCGTGGTGTTCGGTGGCGTGACTTCGATGCGCTCCGGGTTGTGCAGCAGCTTGCCGGCCAGGTCGGTGATGTCCTTGGAGAACGTCGCCGAAAACAGCAGGTTCTGACGCTTGGCGGGCAGTCGAGCGAGGACTTTCTTCACGTCATGGACAAAGCCCATGTCGAGCATGCGGTCGGCTTCGTCCAGCACGAGGATTTCCACGTGGGACAAGTCGACGCTGCCCTGGCCGGCCAGGTCCAGCAGGCGACCGGGGCAGGCGACCAGAACATCGACGCCACGGGACATGGCCTGGACTTGGGGGTTCATGCCCACGCCGCCAAAAATGCAGGCGCTGACGAACTTCAGGTCGCGAGCGTAGACCTTGAAGCTCTCGTGGACCTGGGCCGCCAGTTCGCGGGTTGGGGTCAGGACCAGTACGCGCGGTTGGCGCGGGCCATGACGCTGGGATTTGTCTGGGTGACCGTTGGGGAACAACCGCTCCAGGATCGGAAGGGCGAAACCGCCGGTTTTACCAGTACCTGTCTGCGCCGCGACCATCAGGTCGCGACCTTGCAACACGGCGGGAATGGCCCGCTGTTGCACCGGGGTAGGCTGGGTATAGCCGGCGGCTTCGATGGCGCCGACTAAAGCCTCGGAGAGACCGAGGGAAGCAAAGGACATGAGTAATCCTGTTTTAGTGAGGGCCTGGCCCAATGGGATAGTCTTGCCTGGCGCGAATGACGTTCAACAAGAAGACGTCATCCCGTCCGGTCCTGCCGGGCCTCGAAGGCGGGTCCGGACAAGGCTCGCGCGGGCCGTAGGCGGCGCTGTAGCGGTGTCGGGATGCCTTTTGCAAGGCCGGGCGTCCGGGCGTGAGCCTGGCGGGAAGGCCGGAGTATAACAGAGCAAACGCCGTGCGCCGCTTTCCTGCTGCTCAACGGTTTATTTCAACGTTGACCCTGGCCGGGCGAGGTGACCTTGGCCGTCGGGTCGGCGCCGTAGCGGGCGCTCAGTTCGGCATAGGCCGGTTCGCGCTTGAATCGTTTGAGTTCGGCACTGAAGCGCTGCACCAGCAAATCCATCCCGGCGTTGCGCCGCACCGCCAGGTATTGGCTCTGACGGCTCACGACCATCGGGTTTTCGGTGATCTGGTCGCCCAACTGCATTTGTTCAAGCACATGTCGGCCCACCCTGCGGTCGGTGATCAGCAGGTCGATGCGTCCCAGTTGCAATTTGCCGAAATTGGCTTCGTGGGTTGGCGCCGTTTCCCGGGTGAACAGCGTCGACGCACTGAAGGCCTGGCTGTAGAGATAGCCGGGTGATGTGCCGATGGTCAGGCCGCCCAAGTCATCGAGGGTGCGAAACGGATGAGGTCGGGCATTGGCATAGAACATCACGAACTCGACGTCCGACAGCGGTTCGCTGGGGTAGAGCAGCAGGTTGTCGCGCTCATTGCTGTGGAAAATGTCCAGCGCACCGTCTGCCAACCCCTGCTCCAGCATCACCAGGCAACGCTTCCACGGCAGGAACTGCCATTCCACGTCGATGCCCAGGCGCTTGAACACAATGGCCGTGGTTTCGTAGTCCAGGCCTAGCATCTTGCCGTTCTCTTCGTAGACATACGGAGCCCAGGGTTCGGTGACAATGCGCAACTTCTCGGCCTGGGCAACCATGCTCAGGCACAAGAGAAGAAGGGCGGTCAGCAGCTGGACAATGACGGGCATGGTCTGAGGTTACGACGAGAGCTCATCAAATAGCTAGAGCCCTCTGGACTGCGTCCTAGTGGCCTGCATCAGGTGCTCGTAGATGGCTTCGCGGCGCTCACCCAGTACCAGGCGAATCAGTGGATGATTGAGCCAGCGTTTGAGCTCATGGTCTTGCAATGGTTTCTTCCGGCGGTCTTCGACGTTCTCCAAGGCCTTTTCCCACCAGGCCGGGGCGCAGGCTTGATCGAACTGGTTGGTGTGGCGGTAGCAGCCGTAGAGAATCTCGCGCATGAACTGGCGTTTATGGCTGGGCAGCGCCAGGGTGATGAACTTGTAGGTCAGGCGCTGAAAGGTCGGTGGGCGGGGCAGGATGGCGGTGACTTGCCCGGTTTCATCCAAGGCCAGTTGGCAAACCGGTGCGGCTCGGTGTTTGTCGAGCCAGGCTTTGATCTTGGCGCGGAATAGTTGCTTGCGGCTCCAGTAATGATGGATCAGGTCCGGACATTCGCGCACCTGCACCGAGCGATAGGCCGCCACCGAAAGGCAGAACTCTTCCAATGTGTAGGCGCCCTGTGCCAATGGATACAGCTCATCCATCAGGGCGATCGAGCGATCCAGTACTGAGGCATCGACGCAGTTGAGGCCGATGACCCCCGAGTTCAACAAGGGCATGTCATCGTCTGCCAACTGCCGTTGGCGCAGTGCGTCGGCCAGTGTCAGGTAAAGCCCGGCGTCCTTGTTGGCGCCATAGGTCAGGCCGAAGGCATTGCACAGCAATGTGCCAGGCTGGACGCGGCGAAACAGTTCGAGCGGTGAGCAATGGAAAAAAGTGTCGGTGTCGATCAGCAACGCCACTTCGGCTTCTTCAAGGACTTTCTGCATCACCATATGCTTGGCACGGAAGTGATAACCGTGGGGTTCGATCCAGGCCTTGCGGGTCTCGTTGTCCAACGGGCGCACACGCACCGGCAATCCTTCATACGGCACGGGATTGTCGGTGAACACCTGGATATCCAATGCATCGTCTGGCGTCTTGCGTAGGCCTGCCAACGCGCTGGCGATGCTGAACAACGCTTCCTGGTGATAGGTTTCGGCCCCGTAGACCAGGTAAATGAGTTGTGGGGTCGTTAACCTGTGACCATTAGGCATCTACTGCAATCCTCCGGATATCTTTGCTTAAAAAAAGGCCTTGGTTTTCGCCAAGGCCTCTTCGTACCACCGCATCAAGTCACTCAGCGCGGCAGCTTGAGGTTGTTCCATACCGCGAGGCTGGGTTCGGCCTGGTTAAGGGTATAGAAATGCAGCCCCGGTGCTCCGCCTTGTAACAAACGCTCACACATTTGCGTGATAACTTCCTCGCCAAAGCTTTGGATGCTGGAGGAGTCGTCGCCGTAGGCTTCCAGTTGCTTGCGGATCCAGCGTGGGATTTCTGCACCGCACGCGTCGGAGAAGCGCGCCAGCTTGCTGTAGTTGGTGATCGGCATGATTCCCGGCACCACAGGAATGTCGACGCCCAACTTGCGTATGCGCTCGACGAAGTAGAAATAACTGTCGGCGTTGAAGAAGTACTGGGTGATCGCGCTGTTGGCGCCAGCGTTGGCCTTGCGGACGAAGTTGCGCAGGTCGTCTTCGAAATTGCGCGCCTGGGGGTGCATTTCCGGGTATGCCGCGACTTCGATATGGAAGTGCTCGCCAGTTTCTTCGCGAATGAACTCAACCAGGTCATTGGCGTGGCGCAGCTCGCCGCTGGCCATGCCCATGCCCGAGGGCAGGTCGCCACGCAGGGCAACGACGCGCTTGATGCCTGCGGCCTTGTACTGGGTCAGCAGATTGCGCAGGTCGTCCTTGCTGTCGCCCACGCAGGACAGGTGAGGGGCAGCCGAGATTTTGACTTCGCTTTCGAGCTGCAACACGGTGTTCAGGGTACGGTCACGGGTCGAACCGCCGGCGCCGTAGGTGCAGGAGAAGAAGTCGGGGTTGTAGCTGGCCAGCTGACGGGCAGTGGCGATCAGTTTTTCATGCCCAGCATCGGTCTTCGTCGGGAAGAACTCGAAGCTGTAGCGACGGTCTTGGGACATGGTCATATCCTTGGAAACTCGTAAGCCGGAGAGGCCTGCACAAGCCTTGAGAGGCGGGCTTGTGTGGGGGCGAGCTTGCTCGCGATTGGCATCGCCTCGGTCTGACAGCTGAATCGAGGTGTCTGCATCGCGAGCAAGCTCGCTCCCACAAAAGAGCCCGCTCCCACAGGGGAGCAGCGCCGATCAGTAGCGGTAAGCGTGCGGCTTGAACGGGCCTTCGACGGCGACGCCGATGTAGTCAGCCTGTTGCTTGGTCAGTTGGGTGACCACGCCGCCGAAACCGCGGACCATTTCCAGGGCCACTTCTTCGTCGAGTTTCTTGGGCAGTACTTCCACGGTCAGGCGCTCGGCTTTCTGGGCCGGCGACAGGTCGGCGTATTTCTGGCCGAACAGGAATATCTGGGCCAGGACCTGGTTGGCGAACGAGCCGTCCATGATGCGGCTTGGGTGGCCGGTGGCGTTACCCAGGTTAACCAGGCGGCCTTCAGCCAGCAGGATCAGGTAGTCGTCGTTCTGTGGGTCGAAGTTGCCAGTGCCGGTGCGGTGCACCTTGTGGACCTGCGGCTTCACTTCTTCCCATGCCCAGTTCTTGCGCATGAAAGCGGTGTCGATTTCATTGTCGAAGTGGCCGATGTTGCAGACCACGGCGCGCTTTTTCAGGGCCTTGAGCATGTTGGCGTCGCAGACATTGACGTTGCCGGTGGTGGTCACGATCAGGTCGATCTTGCCCAGCAGCGCCTTGTCGATGCTCGCTTCGGTGCCGTCGTTGATCCCGTCGATGAACGGCGAAACCAGTTCGAAACCGTCCATGCAAGCCTGCATGGCGCAGATCGGGTCGACTTCGGACACCTTGACGATCATGCCTTCCTGACGCAGGGACTGGGCCGAACCCTTGCCCACGTCGCCGTAGCCGATCACCAGAGCCTGCTTGCCCGACAACAGGTGGTCGGTGCCGCGCTTGATGGCGTCGTTGAGGCTATGACGGCAGCCGTACTTGTTGTCGTTCTTGCTCTTGGTCACCGAGTCGTTGACGTTGATGGCCGGGATCTTCAGTTCGCCCTTGGCCAGCATGTCCAGCAGGCGGTGCACGCCAGTGGTGGTTTCCTCGGTCACACCGTGGACGTTTTCCAGCACGGTTGCGTACTTCTTGTGCAGCAGCTCGGTCAGGTCGCCGCCGTCGTCGAGGATCATGTTGGTGTCCCACGGCTGGCCATCCTTGAGGATGGTCTGCTCCAGGCACCACTCGTACTCTTGCTCGGTCTCGCCTTTCCAGGCGAATACCGGGATACCGGCGGCGGCGATGGCGGCAGCGGCCTGGTCCTGGGTCGAGAAGATGTTGCAGGACGACCAGCGCACTTCGGCACCCAGGGCAACCAGGGTTTCGATCAGCACGGCGGTCTGGATGGTCATGTGGATGCAGCCGAGGATTTTTGCGCCCTTCAATGGCTGTTCGCCAGAGTACTTGCGGCGCAGGCCCATCAGGGCTGGCATTTCGGATTCGGCGATGATGATTTCGCGACGGCCCCAGGCAGCCAGGGACATGTCGGCGACTTTGTAGTCGGTAAAATCGGCAGGCGTGATAACAGCGCTCATGAAGAGTCTCCATTCGTAATGTATGCGAATGGGCGCCGTTGTGCGTTTAGTGTCCGTGCGGGGAGCCCCCGTACAAACAACGCCCCATCCGAGCCTGACAGGTCGAGCCTGCTGCAGCGCCCCTCGGACAGGTGGCGGGAACGGTCCAAAGCGTGGACCGAGGTAAAACGGTGGCGATTATAACGGGCTAATTGGATCTTCCAAAAGGGTTTCTGTCGGCAAATCGAAATTGCCGATGACCGTCATAGGGCCCACGACGTAGAGCCTGGCCGTGCGGTCTGCCATGATGCAGCAATCCAACGGCCAGACACTCAGGAGTGATCATGAATTTCCACACCCGCAAATGGGTCAAGCCCGAAGACCTCAACCCCAACGGCACGCTGTTCGGCGGCAGCCTGTTGCGCTGGATCGACGAGGAGGCGGCGATCTATGCCATCGTCCAGCTCGGCAACCAGCGCGTGGTCACCAAATACATCTCGGAAATCAATTTCGTCAGCGCTTCGCGCCAGGGTGACATCATCGAACTGGGCATCACCGCCACCGAGTTTGGCCGTACTTCCATCACCCTGACCTGCGAGGTGCGCAACAAAATCACCCGCAAGAGCATCCTGACCGTGGAGAAGATGGTCTTCGTCAACCTTGGCGAAGATGGCTTGCCCGCGCCTCATGGGCGGACCGAGATCACATACGTCAAGGATCAGTTCAAGGACGATGTGGTCGAGTGAGATCGGCGGTGCTGCCATCGCGAGCAAGCTCGCTCCCACATGTATGTCCAGGTTGCCACTGAACAGCGCTGATCGCCGCGTGTCGTAGGTACATCGCGCCACCGGTTCAGGAGCTGTATGGACACTCATGAAGAAGGCAAGACCCCTGACCTTTCGGCTCAGGAACAGCACGAAGTCGACCGCAACCAGCCACCGCGAGCTGCGGTGCTGCACGAAATCATCCGCACCCAGGGCAATCAGGAGCTGGAGCGCAGTATCGCCGCGCTCTGGTGGTCGGCCCTGGCGGCGGGGTTGACCATGGGCCTGTCGCTGATGGCGATGGGGTTGCTCAACTCCCGGCTGCCGGACCACGAAGGCTTCAAGGTGATCGCCAGTTTCGGTTACTGCGCCGGCTTTCTCGCGGTGATCCTGGCCCGCCAGCAACTGTTCACCGAAAACACCCTGACCGCCGTGCTACCGATCATGAGCAAACCCACGTTGGGTAACTTCGGCCGGCTGTTGCGGCTCTGGGGCGTGGTGCTGGTGGGCAACCTGTGCGGCACCTTGCTGGTGGCCTACGTGATGTTGCACTTGCCGATCTTCGATCAGCGCACCGACCAGGCTTTCCTGGAAATCGGCCGCAAGGTCATGGAGAACGACACCGGCCAGATGTTCGCCAAGGGCATCATTTCCGGCTGGATGATCGCCACCATGGTCTGGATGATCCCGTCCATGGAAAGCGCCAAGATGTGGATCATCATTCTGATCACCTACCTCATGGCGCTTGGGGATTTCACCCACATCGTCGTCGGTTCGGCCGAAGTGTCCTACCTGGTGTTTGCCGGCCAGTTGTCCTGGGAGGATTTCTGGATGGTGTTTGCCGGGCCGACGTTGGCGGGCAATATCGTTGGCGGGAGCTTTATCTTCGCTTTGATCAGCCATGCGCAGATCCGCAGTGAAGTGGGCCTGCCCAAAGATAAGCGCCCAGATAAGCCTGCGCAGCGCATTGACTCGGAGTAGGCGGTTATTTGAATAGCATGTTACGCAAGATCTTGAGGGTTGTTGACTTTGGATCAAGCATCCCGGTGTAGCGCGACCTGTAATTCGCGATAACCCGTTCAAGTGAATTGTTGAACGCGATCTTCTGCTCCAGCGAATTTTTGGATGCTTTTGGATCTTGCAGTTCCAGCAGGTCCCGGATGACTCCTTTTATCAACTTGATGTTCGCGTCGGGTTGGCCGCCGAGAAAGCATGCGGGATTCAGCACATGTTGCACGACGTTAGATATACGGGTGGCAATGTCCTGCAGGTGCATTTTCTCGACGGCGTGGCCGGTCACCTCGGAAGTTGCATTCGGCGCGCCTCTGTCCCACTCGGCGGCGACCTGGAGGAACTGCATGAAGTCCGGGTCATTGCCGTGATTGAGGCGTTTTGCCAGCCATTCCAGCCTGCCGGACTGGTCCGCAAGCTGATCGAGGGTCCCGATGGCCATGTGCATCGGTGGGGTGGGTTCAAGTTTGGTGGATGCCTTGTCGGCCTCTTGGATCGCTTCCTTCAATTGCGTCAACGCCCGTTGTGCGTGGTGCCTGAAGGTGATCGCCTCGGCGCAGGTTTCGTCGTCTTCCAGTTCTATGCTCAGTTGCTCGAATTCCTTGACACCTAACGCCAACAGCGCATCCTCGATTGAGTCAAACCAAAAGGTTTGTCGAGTGGCGTTGTGCTCGTCCAGATGGGTTTGGACTTTCTTGCGCAGTTCTTCCTGGAGATGATCCTTGATCTCCTTGGGCATGCTGAAGTTGACTGTCCCGCTCAACAGGCCGCGGTAATCACCTTTATTGGATTTCAGCGGCACGACGACGGTCTGGTCGGCAAAGCGCTTCAGTTGTTCGGCATTCCATACAGCGCTGGCCGTATGGGGTGCATTGAGAAATTTGTCGATCAGGGCCGTGATGCCCGTGCCTCGCTGGTTTTCCTGGTTCGATTCTTCCGCCTCGAATATCAGGATCAAAGACCCTCTGTCCGGGATCGGGCTCATGGAGATCGCCGGATTATAGATGTCAGGTACCGGTGTGTTGTTCAGGATGCCGCCATCGGCAAACGCCGTGGTTTCAGTGTGTTTCTCATCATTCTGTTGGAAGGGTAGTCCTTGCTGGGTCAGCTTGCTGAACACCACCGGCAGCGACGCGGAGATAAGCGCCGCCACGGCAATGTCCATGTCAGGCGTGGTCTTCTCGCTGAACACCAGCAATTGCGTGTCTTGCTCCAACATGGCGGTGCCGGTGATTTCCACAGTCTTGATCTGTGGGATTTCTTTGCTCAGGACGGCCAGGTCAGCGAAGGTGACGTATTCGTTCCGTCTCACATCGGCAACGGCTTGTTGCGCTTTTTTGGAAAGAGGTTCCGGGTGATCTTTGCAGTGTTGTAGAAGCGCCTTGCAGGATTCCTCCCGGATCAAATTCTCCAGCGGTATCCCCTTGGAACCCAGGCGCGGCAACAGATCACACAGCAATTGCGCCAGCGGAACGTTTTTCAGTTTTTCGCCCAGCTTCGACGAGACATTCTGGAGTGCTTTAACGATAACGTTGGTGCTGTCGAGCAAGGACGTGAGGGGAATATCGTCAAGAATCTGGTCGAAACGCACGTGACTCATGCCGCTGGCGAGTACCGCGGCCGATATGGCCCCTGCAGAAGAGCCTGAAATCGTTCTGATATTGTCCATGAGGCCGTTGGCTTCGAGGGTTTTGATGAGCCCGGAATAGGCCACTCCCTTGGCGCCACCGCCACTGAGGACCAGGTTGGTGATGGGCGGCCGATTCAGGGTGACGTCGACGCTACCATCGCCATGTCGATCGATGGAGATCGCCCGGTCTGTCGCGCGGTTGACCAATAGGCCGTCATTTCCAGGATTCGCTCGTTTTGCGCTCTGGGCTGTGTCCTCGACAGAGCGAGGATGGGGAGATTGCGAGATGGGGGTTAGCATTCTGGTTCGTTCCATGTACCCGTGGGAGGCCGAACTCTAAGCAAAATCTGCCGCCTTATTGCGTTGCGACTCAATTGGACAAACATCCGCCGGCTGTAAACTGCACCCGGTGGCTTTCAACGAAAGCGCTCTGGAACAAGGCTTCTGGAAGAGGGGTAAAACAACCCGCGCGGACGGGGGGAAAGTCCTACTGAAAGTTCCGCCCATTCGCTCACGGGCAGGGCCGATTTCCCAGGCCTCAAACAGCGACTGCCGCCCAGCGTCGTTGTCGATGAATGAAGAACAAGGCGGTCAATACCGTGAGGCTGCCGACCGCTGCTCCGGTCCATGGGAGATCCGCCAGGTCGGCACCGCTGGCCACCACCAACCCACCCATCCAGGCCCCGGCTGCATTGCCCAGGTTGAATGCGCTCTGGTTGAGTGTGGAGCCAAGATTGGGGGCTTCGTGGGCTTGGTCGATGATCAGCAATTGCAGGATCGGGCACAGGGCGAAGGCGAAGATGCCCCACAGCACCAGGGTGATCGCCGCCGGAATCAACGACCGACTGGTCTGGCTGAACGCGGCCAACACCAGCACCACGGCCACGGCCATCCCTACTAGCGAAGGCAGGAGGCGCTGGTCGGCCAGGCGCCCACCGAGGAAACTGCCCGCCGTCAGGCCGACACCGAACAGCAGCAGCATGCCGGTGATGCCGTGAGGGCTGACACCGGTGATGTCCTGCAGGATCGGCGCGATGTAGGTGAACACGCTGAACAAACTGGTGGAGGCCAGCACGCTCATGCCCAGGGCCAGCAACACGTTGACCTTGCCCAGTACCTTGAATTCGCTGGCCAGGTTGGCCCTCTCCATAGGGATTTCCTTGGGCAGCCAGACCCATTGGGCGATGGCGGCGATCACGCCGATGACCGATACCGCCCAGAACGTCGAGCGCCAGCCGGCGTATTGCCCCAATGCCGTGCCCAACGGCACGCCCAGCACGTT
This sequence comes from Pseudomonas sp. RL_105y_Pfl2_101, assembly GCF_963970585.1. NCBI lineage: Bacteria > Pseudomonadati > Pseudomonadota > Gammaproteobacteria > Pseudomonadales > Pseudomonadaceae > Pseudomonas > Pseudomonas sp. RL_105y_Pfl2_101. The sequence goes on along the minus strand of NZ_CAXAPG010000011.1, from coordinate 142,016 downwards.
TGCCAGGGTCAGGCCAGTGAACATCATGGCAATCGCCTGGGCCCGTTTGTTCGGCGCCACCAACCCGGCCGCCACCACCGAGCCGATGCCAAAGAACGCTCCGTGGCACAGCGCAGTAATGACCCGGGCGGCCATCAGCGTGGCGTAGTTCGGCGCCAGGGCGCAGAGCACATTGCCCAGGATGAACATCAGGGTCATGCCCAGCAGCGTGGCCTTGCGCGGCATGTTGGCGGTGCCAATCGCCAGGATCGGCGCGCCGAATACCACGCCCAGGGCGTAGCCGGTGATCAGTAGCCCGGCCTGGGGGATGCTTACGGCCAGGTCGTCGGCGACATCGGGCAACAGGCCCATGATGACGAATTCAGTCGTGCCGATGCCGAAAGCGGCGACGGCCAAAGCAAGTAAGGCGAGTGGCATGCGCAAGGTCTCTGTCTGTAGTCTTGACGCTCTGATCAGGCATACGCATGCCGGCGCCCCCATTCGAGTGAGCGGGGCAACAGCGAGATTATTGGAATAGGTGTATGCGCAACTGAATGCGGCGTGGTCGGTTGCAGTATAAACGATCGCGAATCAATTCATGAGCCCTGCTGATCGTAGGAGCCGGTGGGACAAAAGAAGGAGCGTACCGTGCTTGCGACGGCCTTGGTGTTGGTAGCGGCGCTGTTGCATGCAGCATGGAATACGCTGATCAAGTTCAGTGGCGAGCGTTTGCTGGTGGTGGCGTGCATGGACAGCGTCGCCTTGCTGTTCGTCGCGTTGACATTGGGCTTTGTGGCCTTGCCGCCTTTGGATATCTGGCCGTGGATCCTGGCGTCGGCGGCATTCGAGCTGTTGTATCGCTATTTGCTGATCCAGGCTTATCGGGTCGGTGATCTGGGGCTGGTCTATCCGCTGATGCGCGGCCTGTCGCCGTTGGTGGTGTTGGCCCTGACCTTTATGTTTGCCGGTGAAACGCTGACGCCCCAGCAGGTCATCGGTATTTTGCTGATCCCGTTCGGCATGCTTTGCCTGTTGTGGCAGGGCGGTGGTGGCGAGCGGCTGCCCTGGTCGATGCTGCCGGTGGTGGCGCTGATCGGCCTGTGCATTGGTTGCTACACCTTTATCGACGGCCACGCTCTGCGGCGTTGGTCCCATCCATTGGATTACCTGGCCTGGGTCACGCTGCTCAGCGCCTGGCCGTTCCCATTGCTCGCGCTGGTGAGCAAGCGGCCGGCGTTCATGAGGTTCTGGCGTGAGCAGTGGCGGTTAGGGGTGGCGGTCGGATTCTGTGTATTGTTCAGCTACGCTCTGGTGCTATGGGCCATGCAACTGGGCTCGATCGCCGAAGCGGCGGTACTGCGGGAAGTCAGCGTGATCCTGGTGGTGTTGTTCGGTATGCGTTACTTGAAAGAACCTTTCGGCTTGCCGCGGCTCTTAGCCTGCGGGCTGGTGGTGGTTGGCATGCTGGTGATGAAGTTCTGACCGGCGCTGGACTTGCGATTTTCTATAAAACTCAAAGAAGGAACTGCGTCAATGACGGTTGCCCTGTGGTGTATTTTGATTGCCTTTATCCTGCCTTACCTGTGCATCGCCATTGCCAAGATCGGTGGAAGATACAGGCTGGCAGATAACAACGACCCTCGGGATTTTCTGGACACACTCGAAGGCGCCCCCCGGCGGGCATACGCTGCGCAACTGAACAGTTTCGAAATCAGCCCGTTTTTTGCCGCCGCCGTGATCGTCGCGCATCTGGCCGGCAATGCCGAGCTGGTGACCATCAATGTGCTGGCGGTGCTGTTCATCACCAGTCGCCTGCTCTACATCATTTGCTATCTGGCGGACTGGGCGATCCTGCGTTCGCTGGTGTGGTTCGTGGGGGCTGGGTTGGTCTTGAGTTTCTTCTTTGTTTCGGTCTGAGCCTGGTTCTTGAACCCCGGTGTCTGTGCTGACCCCATCGCGAGCAGGCTCGCGATGGGGTCGGGACCATCACCAGATTTTTCAGGGATTGGCGGTAACCGCATTTGCCACCTGCGGCACTTGAGGCAGCGCCATGCCTTTGGGCCAGAGCATCCAGATCCGCCCCTGTTGCTTCATGTCCCCGGCCAGTTGTCCGGCCGCCTCGCCCGTGCCCCAGAACAGGTCCGCCCGTACTTCGCCGGTGATTGCACCGCCAGTGTCCTGGGCGGCGACGGGCCGATTCAAGGTGCTGCCGTCGGGGCGCGAGGTGGATAGCCAGAGCAGACTGCCCAGCGGAATCACCTTGCGGTCCACTGCTACGCTGTAGCCGGCGGTCAGCGGTACATTCAGCGAGCCTCGCGGGCCTTCGTTACTGTCGGGGTTACGGTTGAAGAACACGTAGCTGGGGTTGCTGCCCAGCAATTCGGGAATACGGTTCGGGTTGGCCTTGGCCCAGGCACTGATGGTACCCATGGTCACGTCTTCTTTCTTCAGCTCGCCCTGTTCAGCCAGCCAGCGCCCGATGGGGCGGTAAGGGTGGCCGTTCTGGTCGGCATAACCAATGCGCAGTTGGCGGCCATCGGCGAGTCGAATGCGTCCCGAACCCTGGATTTGCAGGAATTGCAGGTTCATGGGGTCGGTCAGCCAGGCGATGACCGGCGCCTTCACCCCGTTGGTTTCGATGGTGGTCGCGTCGTCGTATGGCTTGAGCACCCGGCCTTCGAGGCGGCCACGCAGGCGTTTGCCCTTGAGCTCAGGGTAAATACTGTCCAGCGACACAATGATCATGTCCTCCGGCACACCGTAGACCGGGATATTCGCCGTAGCGGTCTGGGTGAGGCTGCCGGGGTAGACCGGCTCGTAGTAGCCGGTAATCAGGCCGTTGGGGCTGTTGTCCCCTGAGCGCAGGCCATAGACGTCGAGGTTCTGTTTCAGAAAATTGCGTACATCCTGTGCGGTTTGCGGCACATTGGCCGCTGCCGCGCAGGTCGGACCCCAGGTTGCATCAGCCTTGAGCCGGTTGCAGGCACTGCGCCAGGAACCGAAACCGGCCAGCAGGTCTGCATCGGACACCGACGGTAATGCCTCCCACGGTGCGCTGACATAGGTGGCGAGGGCATGGGGCTGAGGTTCTTCGACCTTGTCGCCGCGATTACAACCGGCCAACAGTGCGATCAGCGGTAGGGTCAATGCCAAGCCTTTGTGCCAGGTCTTGATGCGGCTGTTCATGAAGATTTCCTTTGCAGTCATTCGGACGCTGTCAAGCGCTCGAACAACCCATATTGTTGATAGGGCCATTGGTCTTTACCGATGACCCGAGGATACTAACTGCCGTTTCCTGCCCTGAGGCCAAGATGTTTGCAAAACGATTGTCCATGGCCGTACTGGCCTGCCTGATGTTATCCGCCTGTGGCGGTGTCGATCCCAATTCTCCCCTTGGCCAGCGCAAGGCGATCTTCAAGCAGATGCTCAAGACCAACGAAGAGTTGGGTGGCATGTTGCGTGGGCGAGTCTCGTTCGATGGCGCACGATTTGCCGAAGGTGCGGCGCAATTGGATCAACTCTCCCATGAGCCGTGGAAACACTTCCCGCAAGTGCGCGAGCAAGACCACACCAGCGCCCGGGATGAAGTCTGGCAAAAGCAGGCGCGCTTTCAGGAACTGGCCCGCCACCTTGAAGCCGCCACCGGTGAGTTGGTGACCGCCAGCAACGTCCAACCCTATAAGGCCAGTTATTTGGGGCCGGCGGTGCAAAAGGTCGAGGATGCGTGCAGTGCCTGTCATAAGGAGTTTCGGGATCATTGACATGTCTTGAAAGATCGCAGGCTTCGCCAGCGCTTACAGTGAATCGCGTTCAACCTGTAGGCGCCTGGGATCTTAATGTTCACTTGTCCAGCTCATCCAGCGCTTCCTGGAGTTCCTTGCGCGAGGTTGCCAGCTTGTCCTTGCGTTTGTTGATCCGCTCGGCGTCGCCTTTCTTCATGGCCTTTTCCAGGTCGGCCTGACGCCGGCTGACGTCGTGCTTGGCATCGAGCACCTTGTTTTCACGCGTCTTGCGCAAGGACGCATCGGTGCAATGGCTGGTGACTTCGTCCAACGCGGTTTCCAGGCCTGCCTGCTGGTCCTGGTTGCCACGGGACTTGGCCAGTTCGATCTGGTTGATGATGCCCTGGCGCTTGGCCGCGCAACCGGTGAGTTCCGTGGGGGGCTCGTTCGCCATCAAGGGGGCGGCCATGGCACTGCATAAGACCAGCAGGGCAACGGGGGACAGGATATTCATAGCAACTCCGTAAAAAATCGCGAGCGGTCGGTACAGATGCGCTGTTGGAACACCTGCTTGCCCCTTGGGTTCAACCGCGCAGGGCCCGAATTAAAAACCGTCGACCCCGGCAGTGCGTAATACGTCACTCAACGCCAGTACCTGCGGGTCGCGAAAAAATGCGCTCAGTTGCGCGGCGCGTCCCGGTCCGATGCCGGCCTCGGCTTGCCATTGTTCGGTGTTGCGCTCGGCCAGTACCTGCCACGGCCCCTCCAGCCGGGCCTCGCCGGCGGGCGGCAGGCCAAGGGCCTTGAGCCACTGGCCGAAAGGGCGTTGCCGGGCGCTGTGCAGGCTGGCGAGCAGGCGGGCGCTGCTGTGTTCGCCGAAGCCGGCAATGTTAGCAAGCTCGGCGGCATCGAGGGTCATCCAATCCAGCAATCCGTCGACTCGTCCGGCGGCCAGCAGCTTTTCCCAGGTGCCGGGGCCGACGTGGGGCAGGGCGAGCCCTTGTTTGCCGCTGAGCCAGCTCAGTCGTGCGAGGAATTGGCTTTCACAGCCGGGTGTCGGCTGCCAGCAGCTCAAGAAGTGATAATCGGCTGCCGCAGGGGCGTTGAGGTCTTGCCGCTCGAGGCTGCGCAGCACGACGCTGTCGAGCCGCGGGATGGTCAGCCCGGCCAGGCTGATAGCGACCCGGTCGCCGGGGCGAATGTCCATCTCCTCCCAACGCTTGAGGGAGCTGACACTTACCCGACGAATCCACCGGTCGTCGAGCCGGATACGTTCAAGCTCCAATACGGGCGTGATGCGTCCGGTACGACCGACCTTGAAGTGAACCTTGCGCACTTCGGCCAGCGCCTGGGCATACGGGTATTTCCAGGCCACGCTCCAGAACGGCGCCCTGGCCTGCCAGCGGTCGGCGGGTGGGCGGCGGCTCTGGCGCAGGACGATCCCGTCGCTGGCGAATGGCAGCGGCGTGCGGTACCAGTGATCGCGCCACTGCTCGGCATCGGCCAATGTCCGGACAGGCTGGTTATAGGCGAGGGTGTCAGCGAAGCCCAACTCACTCAGCGCAGCCATTCGCTCGGGCAGGGTGTCCGGCCCTTCCGGCCAGTCCCAGACAAACAGGCCGATATACACCCCATCGTGCACCGTCAAATTGCTGCGCGCCATCAAGCCTGCAATGGTCCCGCGGGCGTTCACGCTGCCGCTGCCGGCTTGGACATGGGCCTCCAGGCGCCAGTACAACTCGCCCTGTACGACCAGGTCTACGGGCTGGTGCAGTTGCTGCGGGATGGCGCCGATTTTGCGCGCATTTGTGGTCCAGTCATGCCCTTGGACGCCATCGCCGCGGCTGATTGCCTGATGCAGGCGACCCTTGCGATAGACCAGGGTGACCGCCACACCGTCGACTTTCGGCTGGACCCAGACGTCCTCCCGACCGTGCAGCCAGGCGCCCACGGCGTTGGTGTCCTTCAGCTTTTCCAGGCCGGTATGGACCACGGGGTGTGGCACTTTTCCGCCCGCTGAGCGCAGGGGATCGTCGGCCGCCGGGAGGTTAAAACACTGGCGCCATTGGCCCAACGCTGTTCGGGATTGATCATACAGTTCGTCGGCCACCAGCGATTGGCCGAGGCGGTGATAACTGTCGTCCCAAGTGTCGATTTGCTGTTGCAGCGCGGCGATCTCGGCCCGGGCGCGTTCAGTGGGCCAGTCGGGACAGGGCGCGGCGATCGCAGGAGTGGCAATGAAGACAAGACAGGCGAGTGCATACAAAAACGCTGGCATTGAAGCATCCTTGCTGGGTTGAAAACTGAAGGCTAGCCACCGTCGTGGAAGTTGCGAGGCCTGGAGCGTTACCGGATTTTGCGGGGCCTGGTGGCAAACTCGCGGCGGTACAGTGCGAGGTGATTTAGCCGCGCAACTGTGTCTTGCCCTCGTCAGCGGCCGGCGCAGAATGGGCTTTCGATTCGCCGCTGCCTGGAATCCTCCCGATGGAACTGTCGACGCTCGCTGTTTTCATTCCGGCCTGCTTTGCGCTGAACATGGCGCCGGGGCCGAACAATCTGCTGTCCATCAGTAACGCCTCGCGTTATGGCTTCGTCCGGGCGTGCAGCGGCGGCATCGGTCGGTTGCTGGCGTTTGCGATCATGATCGCCCTGGCAGCTGCGGGGCTCACTGCCGTGCTGCACACCTCGGAGTTGTTATTCCTGGTGATCAAGCTCGTCGGTGCCGGCTACCTGTTCTATTTGGCCGTGCAATTGTGGCGGGCCCAGCCCGAGGCCGGCAGCGAGGCCGCGGTCGCATCGATGAGACGGGCCGGCCTGGCGCGGCAGGAATTCATGGTGGCGATCGGCAATCCGAAGGCGATCCTGTTGTTTACCGCGTTCCTGCCGCAATTCGTCGACCGTACAGGCACCGTCACCCAACAATTCGCCGTGCTGGGCGCTTTGTTCCTGGCACTGGAGTGCATCGCCATCGGCCTGTATTGCTACATGGGCATTTACGCGCGACGGCTGTTCGCCCGGCCTAGTGGCAAGCGCCTGTTCAATCGGATGTGTGCGGGGCTGCTCGCCAGTGCGGCTTCGTTTTTGCTGGTGGCACGACGGACCTGAACATTGCGCTAAGCCTTTGTGGCGTCCGCTGGGTTGCGTTGTAGGGGCTGTCGAGTGCAACGAGGCTGCGATCTTTCTCCGGACACTTGAGTCTCAAGCGAAAGATCAAAAGATCGCAGTCTTCGGCAGCTCCAGCGGGAGCGCGCTCCCTCGCCACAACGGTATGAAAACACAAAGGCATGAAAAAGCCCCTGGCGACTCAGTCGCCAGGGGCTTTTTCTTTACACTCGGGTATTACAGGCCGGCAGCGGCGCGCAGGGCGTCGGCGCGGTCGGTTTTTTCCCAGGTGAAGGTGGTGAAGGTATCATCACCCACGGTCTTGGTCTGCGGTGTACGGCCGAAGTGGCCATAGGCGGCAGTGTCCTGGTACATCGGGTGCAGCAGGTCGAGCATGGTGGTGATGGCGTATGGACGCAGGTCGAACACTTCACGGACCAGGTTGATGATCTTGTCATCGCCGATCTTGCCGGTGCCGAAGGTGTTCAGCGAGATCGACGTAGGCTGGGCCACGCCAATGGCGTAGGACACCTGGATCTCGCAGCGCTCGGCCAGGCCGGCGGCGACGATGTTCTTGGCGACATAACGACCGGCGTAGGCCGCCGAACGGTCAACCTTCGATGGGTCCTTGCCGGAGAACGCGCCGCCGCCGTGACGGGCCATGCCGCCGTAGCTGTCGACGATGATCTTGCGACCGGTCAGGCCGCAGTCGCCCACCGGGCCGCCGATGATGAACTGGCCGGTCGGGTTGATGTGGAACTGGGTGTCCTTGGACAGCAACTCGGCAGGCAGCACGTGCTTGACGATCAGTTCCATTACGCCTTCGCGCAGGTCTTTGTAGGACACATCGGGGTTGTGCTGGGTCGACAGGACGACGGCATCGATACCCACCACCTTGCCGCCTTCGTACCGGCAAGTCACCTGGGACTTGGCGTCCGGGCGCAGCCAAGGCAGCAGGCCGGATTTACGGGCCTCGGCCTGGCGTTGAACCAACTGGTGCGAGAAGGTGATCGGGGCCGGCATCAGCACGTCGGTTTCGTTGCTGGCGTAGCCGAACATCAGGCCCTGGTCACCGGCGCCCTGGTCTTCAGGCTTGGCCCGGTCAACGCCTTGGTTGATGTCGGGGGACTGCTTGCCAATGATGTTCATCACGCCACAGGTTGCGCCATCGAAGCCGACGTCGGAACTGTTGTAGCCAATGCCCAGAATGACGTCCCGGACGATCTGTTCCAGGTCGACCCAGGCCGACGTGGTGACTTCGCCGGCGATGATCGCCACGCCCGTTTTCACCAGAGTCTCGCACGCCACGCGGGCGAACTTGTCTTCAGCAATGATGGCGTCCAGCACCGCATCAGAAATCTGGTCGGCGATTTTGTCCGGATGCCCTTCAGACACGGACTCGGAGGTGAAAAGGGAGTATTCGCTCATCTCGATGTTTTCCTACAAGTTACCGTTTGTGAGTGTCGCCAGTGGGCCGCTGAAAGTGGCGAACCTGGATCTGGAAACCATTACGTAAGCCTACATAAAGGCTTTCCCCGGGCACGAGGCCCGCAGCGGTGGCCCAGCGGGCCAGGTCGTCCTGTTCAAATCCGAGCCAGAGATCGCCGCAGGCCTCCCTGGCCCAGCTCTGGTTGTGGCTGCATAACTCCGTCACCAGCAGGCTGCCGCCCGGTTGCAGCAGGCCGGCCATGTGCCGGAGTGCATCGGCCGGAGCGGCGAAATGATGCAGCACCATGTTCAATACCACGCAGTCGGCCTGCTGGCTCATGCCATCCAGTGCATCGGCCAGTTGCAGGCTGACGTTAGCCAAAGCTTCGCGTTCGCACACCTGACGCGCCAATTCGAGCATGGCCGGGCTGTTGTCCAGCGCCGTCACCTGGCTGAAGCGTCGCGCCAGTTCTGGCAGAAAGGCGCCATCGCCTGGGCCGACTTCGATCGCCGTGGCGGTGGGTTCGAAACTCAGTTTGTCGAGCAGCGCCACGACGCTTTCGCGGTATTGCGGCAGTCCGGCGATCAGGTCTTGCTGGGCGCGAAATTTCTCGGCGACCCGTGCGAAGAAGTCCTGGCTGGCGGCGGCCCGTTGTCCGTGTACCTGGGCAATACGGGCCTGCACGTCGACCGGCAGGTTCAGCGCATCCACCTCGTCCAGCAGCGCCGCGTGCAGCTTGCCACCCAGCAGGTCGGTGTGGGGCAGGGCGCGGCGATAGAAGATGGCGTTGCCTTCCCGGCGGGTCGCCACCAGATCGGCCTGGGCCAGGACCTTGAGGTGGTGGCTCATGCCGGACTGGCCGATGCCGAAGATCTGCGCCAGCTCCAGCACGCCGAACGAGTCGTTGGCCAGGGCGCGCAATACATTGAGCCGCAGCGGATCGCCGCCGGCCTTGCAAAGGGCCGCCAGCTCATCGCAGTCGTCATGGCGAATGGAAGGCACGGGTAAGTTCATAGTGGGGCAGTCTAGTGAGGGGGCTGGAACCCTGCAAGTTCAATATCAAAAAGTTTTGATATTGGTGGATGAATGGCACTTCTCAGCCCGTGCTTGACTCTACAAACCATCAGCAGAAAGGTTTCACCTGGCGAATGCGACTTTATCCACCGGAAAAACACCCACGGATGACTATCTGTCATTGCCCCGGGGTGGGTGGGTGAGGGAAAATGCTCGCCTTTTTCAGTTTCGTTTTATTCATTCTCGATTCAATACCCGCAGGAGAACAGCGATGCCCAGCCGTCGTGAGCGTGCCAATGCCATTCGTGCCCTTAGCATGGATGCCGTGCAGAAAGCCAACAGCGGCCACCCAGGTGCCCCCATGGGTATGGCGGATATCGCCGAGGTGCTTTGGCGCGATTACCTCAAGCACAGCCCGAGCAACCCATCGTTCGCCGACCGTGACCGCTTCGTGCTGTCCAACGGCCACGGTTCGATGTTGATCTACTCGTTGCTGCACCTGACCGGCTACGACCTGTCGATCGATGACCTGAAAAACTTCCGCCAGATGCACAGCCGCACCCCGGGCCACCCGGAATACGGTTACACCCCAGGCGTGGAAACCACCACCGGTCCATTGGGCCAGGGCTTGGCCAACGCCGTGGGTTTTGCACTGGCAGAAAAAGTCCTGGCGGCGCAATTCAACCGCCCCGGCCATAACGTCGTCGATCACCACACCTACGTATTCCTGGGTGATGGCTGCATGATGGAAGGCATTTCCCATGAAGTCGCCTCCCTGGCCGGCACCCTGGGCCTGGACAAGCTGATCGCCTTCTATGACGACAACGGCATCTCCATCGATGGCGAAGTAGAAGGCTGGTTCACCGACGACACCCCCAAGCGCTTCGAAGCGTACAACTGGCTGGTGATCCGCAACGTCGACGGCCACGATCCTGAAGAGATCAAGACCGCCATCGAGACCGCCCGCAAAAGCGCCCAGCCGACCCTGATCTGCTGCAAGACCACCATCGGTTTCGGCTCGCCGAACAAGCAAGGCAAGGAAGACTGCCACGGCGCCCCACTGGGTGCCGAGGAAATCGCCCTGACCCGCGCTGCGCTGAAGTGGGACCATGGCCCGTTCGAAGTCCCGGCCGACATTTACGCCGAGTGGGATGCCAAGGAAAAAGGTCGTGCGTTCGAAGCTGAATGGGACCAGCGTTTCGCGGCGTATTCCGCCGAATTCCCTGATCTGGCAAACGAGCTGGTGCGTCGCCTCAGCGGCGAGCTGCCGGCCGACTTCGCCGCAAAAGCCTCGGCGTACATCGCTGAAGTCGCTGCCAAGGGCGAAACCATCGCCAGCCGCAAGGCCAGCCAGAACACCCTGAACGCCTTCGGCCCATTGTTGCCGGAACTGCTGGGCGGTTCGGCCGACCTGGCCGGTTCCAACCTGACCCTGTGGAAAGGCTGCAAAGGTGTCAGTGCCGAAGACGCCAGCGGCAACTACATGTACTACGGCGTTCGCGAGTTCGGCATGAGCGCGATCATGAACGGCGTGGCCCTGCATGGCGGCCTGGTGCCTTACGGCGCGACCTTCCTGATGTTCATGGAATACGCCCGCAACGCCGTGCGCATGTCGGCGCTGATGAAAAAACGCGTGCTTTACGTGTTCACCCACGACTCCATCGGCCTTGGCGAAGACGGTCCGACGCACCAGCCGATCGAGCAGTTGGCGAGCCTGCGTTGCACGCCGAACCTGGACACCTGGCGCCCATGCGATGCCGTGGAATCGGCAGTGGCGTGGAAACACGCCATTGAGCGTAACGACGGTCCATCGGCGCTGATCTTCTCCCGTCAGAACCTGCAGCACCAGAACCGCGATGCCGACCAGATCGGTGATATCGTTCGCGGCGGCTACGTGCTCAAGGACTGCATCGGCGAGCCTGAACTGATCCTGATCGCCACCGGCTCCGAAGTCGGCCTGGCCGTCCAGGCCTACGACAAGCTGACCGAGCAGGGCCGCAACGTGCGCGTAGTGTCCATGCCTTGCACCAGCGTGTTCGACGCCCAGGATGCCGGCTACAAGCAAGCGGTGTTGCCGCTGCAGGTCAGTGCGCGGATCGCCATCGAGGCGGCCCATGCCGATTACTGGTACAAGTACGTGGGCCTGGAAGGCCGCGTGATCGGCATGACCACCTACGGCGAATCGGCGCCTGCGCCGGCGCTGTTCGAGGAATTCGGCTTCACCCTGGAAAACATCCTGGGTCAGGCTGAAGAGCTGCTGGAAGACTAAGACACGACGCGGTGGTCCAGACCACCGCGCTTCCTGTAGGCGCTGATGAGTGAAACGAGGTTGCGATCCTTTGATCTTGATCTTTTGCTTGAGATTCAAGTGTCAGGGGAAAGATCGCAGCCTCGTTTCACTCGTCAGCTCCTACAGGGATTTGTGTAGTTAGCGCGAATTCGTTTCCCGCGAGTATTGAGAACCCCCATGCCCCAACCGCGTCGCTACAAAGTTGCACTCAACGGCTACGGCCGGATAGGTCGTTGCGTCTTGCGTGCGTTGTTCGAGCGAGGGGCCGAGGCCGGTTTCGAGATTGTGGCGATCAATGATCTGGCCGACATGGCCAGTATCGAATACCTGACACGCTTTGACTCCACCCACGGCCGGTTCCCCGGCGAAGTCCGGGCTGAAGGCGATTGTCTGCATATTAATGGCGACTGCGTGAAAGTCTTGCGCAGCGCCACCCCCGAAAGCATCGATTGGGCTTCGCTGGATGTCGATCTGGTGCTCGAGTGTTCCGGTGCCTATCACACCCGCGAAGACGGCCAACGTTTTCTCGCTGCCGGCGCGCCGCGGGTGCTGTTTTCCCAGCCGATGGCCAGTGAAGCGGATGTCGACGCCACCATCGTCTACGGTGTGAACCAGGATTGCCTGACCGGCAAAGAACGGCTTGTGTCCAACGCGTCCTGCACCACCAACTGCGGCGTGCCGCTGTTGCGCCTGCTGGACCAGGCCATTGGCCTGGAATACGTGTCGATCACCACCATCCACTCGGCGATGAACGACCAGCCGGTGATCGACGCCTACCACCATGAGGACTTGCGCCGCACCCGTTCGGCGTTCCAGTCGGTGATTCCAGTGTCCACTGGTCTGGCCCGCGGCATTGAACGGCTGCTGCCGGAACTTGCGGGGCGAATTCAGGCCAAAGCCGTGCGGGTGCCGACGGTCAACGTGTCCTGCCTCGACATTACGATGCAGACCGTAAGCGATACCGACGCCACCGAGGTCAACCGGATCCTGCGCGAAGCCGCCACCAGCGGTCCGCTCAAAGGCCTTCTGGCCTACACCGAGTTACCTCATGCCAGTTGTGATTTTAACCATGACCCACATTCGGCCATCGTCGATGCCAGCCAGACCCGTGTTTCCGGGCCTCGGCTTGTGAACATCCTGGCCTGGTTCGACAACGAATGGGGGTTTGCCAACCGAATGCTGGACGTTGCCGAGCATTACCTGCAAACCGCTTCTAAAAAACCTGCTCTCTAAACAGTTACCCAGGAATTGCGACCCATGACCGTGTTGAAGATGTCCGACCTCGATCTGCAAGGTAAGCGCGTACTGATCCGCGAAGACCTCAACGTCCCCGTCAAGGACGGTGTTGTCACCAGCGACGCGCGTATCCTGGCCTCGCTGCCGACCATCAAGCTGGCCCTGGAAAAAGGCGCGGCCGTGATGCTCTGCTCCCACCTGGGCCGTCCGACCGAAGGCGAGTTCTCGGCCGAAAACAGCCTCAAGCCGGTAGCCGATTACCTGAGCCGTGCCTTGGGCCGTGACGTGCCATTGGTCGCTGACTACCTGGGCGGCGTGGACGTGAAGGCCGGCGATGTTGTGCTGTTCGAAAACGTACGCTTCAACAAGGGCGAGAAAAAGAACGCCGACGAACTGGCCCAGCAATACGCCGCCCTGTGCGACGTGTTCGTGATGGACGCGTTCGGCACCGCCCACCGTGCCGAGGGTTCGACCCATGGCGTGGCGAAGTTCGCCAAAGTCGCCGCCGCAGGCCCGTTGCTGGCTGCTGAACTGGACGCACTGGGCAAGGCCCTGGGCTCCCCGGCCCAGCCGATGGCTGCCATCGTTGCCGGCTCCAAGGTCTCCACCAAGCTGGACGTGCTCAACAGCCTGAGCCAGGTCTGCAACCAGTTGATCGTCGGCGGCGGCATCGCCAACACCTTCCTCGCCGCTGCGGGTCACCCGGTCGGCAAATCCCTGTACGAACCGGACCTGCTGGACACCGCCCGGGAAATCGCCGCCAAGGTCAGCGTACCGTTGCCGGTAGACGTGGTCGTAGCCAAGGAATTCGCAGAAAGCGCCACCGCCACCGTCAAGCTGATCGATGACGTGGCCGAGGACGACATGATCCTCGACATCGGCCCGCAAACCGCCGCCAACTTCGCCGAGCTGCTGAAATCTTCCAAGACGATCCTGTGGAACGGCCCGGTCGGTGTGTTCGAGTTTGACCAGTTCGGCAACGGCACCAAGGTGCTGGCCCAAGCCATCGCCCAAAGCGCTGCGTTCTCCATCGCCGGTGGCGGTGACACCCTGGCGGCCATCGACAAATATGGCGTGGCCTCGCAGATCTCCTACATTTCTACCGGCGGCGGCGCATTCCTCGAGTTCGTCGAAGGCAAAGTGCTGCCTGCCGTAGAAGTCCTGGAAAGCCGGGCCAAGGCCTGAAGCGCCATTGACCAGGCAAAGGAGTGTTCTGATGGTCAAGACGTTCACGTTGCTGTTGGCCGCAACGGTGCTGGCGGCCTGTTCGAGCAGCTCGAAGGAAACGGCGCCCGAGACCGGGGCGCCGCCTGAAAAGGGCTGCTACCAGGCCGACTGGCAGGCCGAGACCAACCCTGTGCTGAACAAGCGTTCCGGGCCGGATGGCCTGGACAAATACGAGACGCAAACCCCGATCAAGGAACATGGGTGTCCTTGATGGGTCAGACTTTTTACTCATGGCTGGCGGCGCGCGTCGTCAGTCGAGGAACACCGATGAAAGGCTTGATCGCCGTTGTGGCGTTGGCATTGCTGGGCGGTTGTGCGCAGTTGGACTTTTTGCGCACGTCTGAACCTGTTGAAGGTTGGACGACCTGGACCTGTGACAGCGAGGCCAAAGTGCTCTGGCGCTACACCGACGCCGCCCGCAAGGACGTCGATGTACGCCTGGGCGGCGCCGATAAGGTTTATCGCCTCAAGCTTGAGCCGGGTGCTGAAGGTTCACTGTACAGCGATGACATGCTGGCGTTTCACGTCAAGGGTGAGGAAGGCCTGGTGTATTGGGTCGCCACCAATGACTTGATTGGGCGTGGCTGCAAGGCTGATTGATCCACTGAGATCTGATGTGGGAGCGAGCAAGCCCGCTCCCACAGGGACCTCTATACGTTTTGAGATTTTGCAACACCGAACACGCCGCTCGGGCCGACCCCCGATCCGCAATGACTTGAATAGCCGCCGCCGCTCCGGCAGGCTGGCACGATTAACGACCCTCGACCGGGAGAGAGACACAATGGCACTTATCAGCATGCGTCAGATGCTGGACCACGCAGCCGAGTTCGGCTACGGCGTTCCAGCCTTTAACGTCAACAACCTTGAGCAGATGCGCGCCATCATGGAAGCCGCTGACAAGACAGACTCTCCGGTGATCGTCCAGGCTTCGGCCGGTGCCCGCAAATACGCTGGCGCGCCGTTCCTGCGTCACCTGATCCTGGCAGCGATCGAAGAATTCCCGCACATCCCGGTGTGCATGCACCAGGACCACGGCACCAGTCCGGACGTCTGCCAGCGTTCCATCCAGCTGGGCTTCAGCTCGGTGATGATGGACGGTTCCCTCGGCGAAGACGGCAAGACCCCGACCGACTACGAGTACAACGTACGCGTCACCCAGCAGACCGTCGCCATGGCCCACGCCTGCGGCGTGTCGGTGGAAGGTGAGCTGGGTTGCCTGGGCTCGCTGGAAACCGGCATGGCCGGTGAAGAAGACGGCATCGGCGCCGAAGGCGTGCTGGACCACAGCCAGATGCTGACCGACCCGGAAGAAGCGGCGGATTTCGTCAAGAAGACCCAGGTCGACGCCCTGGCCATCGCCATCGGCACCAGCCACGGCGCCTACAAGTTCACCAAGCCGCCAACCGGCGACGTGCTGGCGATCGACCGTATCAAGGAAATCCACAAGCGCATCCCCAACACCCACCTGGTGATGCACGGTTCTTCCTCGGTTCCACAAGAGTGGCTGGCGATCATCAACCAGTACGGTGGCGACATCAAAGAGACCTACGGTGTACCGGTTGAGGAGATCGTCGAAGGCATCAAGTATGGCGTGCGCAAGGTCAACATCGATACCGATCTGCGTCTGGCCTCCACTGGTGCGATGCGCCGGTTGATGGCGACCAATCCGAGTGAGTTTGATCCGCGTAAGTTTTTCGGTGCGACTGTGACGGCGATGCGTGATGTGTGTATTGCGCGTTATGAGGCGTTTGGTACGGCGGGTAATGCTTCCAAGATCAAGCCGATCTCTCTGGAGGCTATGTATCAGCGGTATTTGAAGGGTGAGTTGAACGCTAAGGTTAATTGATGTTTTAGCGTTGTTAGAAAACCCGCAGTGATGCGGGTTTTTTATGGCATCAAGCCTGGCGCGTAAGCGCAACCAGCTTGGCTGAGGTCTTCACACTGGTGACCACTGGTGGAGATACCCTACACACCCAGTAAGGGAGCGTTAGTCAGAGTAAGGGGGCGCGGATGAGCGAATCTAAAGAAAGCCAAGATATAAGTTTGGCCTGACGGATAGGGCCGATAAAAAGGAGGTACAGCAAGTAATATCGCGTTTTTCCCGATGGAGGCTGCTCGCGAAGATACAACCAATTTCAAGTTTCTTAATCCAATCGTGACTCGCAGTTGCGAGCAGACCCCAAGAATCTGAGATTTCCCAAAGGCCATTCGCTCATTCGTATCGAAACCGAACCTGACTAATTCGATAGGCTTTAACAAACTGTCTTTTTTTGAATGGACAGGCACTGCCGTATACGGAAGCATACGTATAGTGGTGTGAGAGGAAGGCGGCCGTGCGGTCGCCTCCTATTGAGCGGGTCCTCTTATCACGCCTGCAAAGCAATGGGGGCACTATAAGTTGGCGGGTTCGGTGCTGTGTAACACCCCGCAATCGTCAACCATTGTTCATTCGGAAATGTGAGCTGGGTCACCCAATTCCCCGTTGCGTCGGCCACGGCGTCTGTCAAATGTGTTCCATAATTCGCAACAACAATTCTTACATGGTAGCCCGGTTCAGCAGTGCCACGTAACGTGGGAGTTGGCCCAAGGCCAGAGGTGCCGTTTGGGGGGGCTGTAATTACAATTGGTTGCATTTTTATAACTCCTTATGCGCGTATCTAGAAGGGTAAAAGCGCGACTAGAAAATATATCCTTGTCGCGTACGTAGAATTTTACGAAGTCAGAGGTTTTATGAACCTGTAGGAAATGACAGTTTTTTAGAATCTTATGTGCAGCTTTGAATTTGATTTTCGGCAAAAGCGAATAAGGCATTTTAGGGATTTTCGGTATCGCTCCATAAACTCACCTGACGGACAAAACGGGCAAAAAAACGGGACCAAAAAAACGGGACGGATTTAAAAATCGATACTGATTGGCGACGGCTACGGTGCGGAGAGATTCATTCAGTTGGCTACCGAGGATGCGTACGGTGGCGACATCAAGGAGACCTGCGGCGTGCCGGTGAGGAGATCGTCGTAGGTATCGAGCACGGTGTGCGCAAGGTCAATATCGATACCGGTTTGCGTCTGGCTTCTACTGGTGCGATGCGTCGGTTGATGGCGACCAACCCTGGCGAGTTTGACCCGCGTAAATTCTTGGGCGCGACCGTGACGGCGATGCGGGATGTTTGTATTGCGCGTTATGAGGCGTTTGGTACGGCGGGTAATGCTTCGAAGATCAAGCCGATTTCTCCGGGGGCTATGTATCAGCGGTATTTGAAGGGTGAGTTGAACGCTAAGGTTAATTGATGTTTTAGCGTTGTTAGAAAACCCGCAGTGATGCGGGTTTTCTATGGGTGGGTTTCTTGGCTTTGTGTGTATATCCGTTTTTTTGTAACGGCTACTTATGGTTCCGCCCTTACGGCGGCTCACTTTTGAAGAGCGCAAAAGTAAGCAAAACGCTTTTGCCCCACCACTCGGTGCCTCGCTAGGGCTCGGCATGCCCTCACTCCGGCATTGCTCCGTGGGCCCGCCGCGAAGGGCCATCCATGGCCCAGCGCGGCTATCCCGGCATCCATGCCGGGATGCCCACTGCGCAATACCTGCGTTCGGCCATCGTGGTTAACGGGGCGCCCGAGATCAACGTCCACCGCGAGGCGGCCTAACAGCCGACCTGGCTCTCCCGGTCGTACACCCGTTAGATCTGTGGGAGCAAAGCTTGCTCGCGATGGCGGTGGGTCTGCTTGCATCAATGCTGAATGTGCCGGCCTCTTCGCGGGCGGGCTTGCGTCAATCGTCCAGATCACTCTGCAAAGCGCCCTCAAAGTCCTGTCCGCCGTAAAAAACGCCCAAAATGGAAACCTGATCGGCTTCAACGGCAAAGGCGATCACGGTCCGTTTACGGTAGTTTGTGATGCGCAAACCCGGGCGTATATCGTCCCTCTGGTTCCCTCGGTGCGGGAATGTCTGTAGCTCTTCACAGTAGGACACGATGGCGTCGGTATACCGATGGGCAATTTCCGGCGACGCCGCTGTGGCAATGTAGCGATAGAGCGCAGCTAACTGCTCAAGGGCTTCCGGTGCAAACTCGACGGTATAGGCCATTTACGATTTTACAGTGGTGTTCTGGTGCTCTGCCGCCAATCGGGAGCGCACCTCATCAATGCTTAGGGTCCGCGAGGGGTCAGCTTTCAAGGCGTCGTAAGCTGGGGCTACTTGGCCTAGGAGCCAGTTTTCCAAAGCACGATCACGAGCCAACAGCGCCCGGAGGCCATCACGAATGACTTCACTTTCAGTGGCGTACTCGCCTGCAGCCACCTTGGCTTTCACTACGTCAGCCATTTGGTTAGGCAGCGTGATGCTGAACTGTTGAGTGCTACGCATGATAAGCCTCCTGGATAAGATGGGATTTAATCCTACTCTGCTCAAAAGAATATGCACATGACCTCCTGTCATCCTTGACGACTTTGCAGGGGGATTAGAGATGGGCTTGCTCGCGATGGCGGTGGTTCAATCGATGAATGTACCGGCCTCTTCGCGAGCAGGCTCGCACAACTGGATCGGATCACGACCATGAGAGCCAAGTCGCCTGTCAGGCCGCCTCGCGAGCAAGCTTTGCTCCCACAGGTCCTGCTCAAACAGAGCTGATGGGTGTACGACCGGGAGAGCCAGGTCGGCTGTCAGGCGCGCCTCGCGAGCAAGCTTTGCTCCCACAGGTCCTGCTCAAACAGAGCTGATGGGTATACGACCGCAAGAGCCAGGTCGGCTACTAGGCCGCCTCGGAAAGGACGTTGATCTCGGCGCCCCGTTAACCACGATGGCCGAACGCAGGCATTGCGCAGTGGGCACCTCGGCATGGATGCCGAGGTAGCCGCGCTGGGCCATGGATGGCCCTTCGCGGCGGGCCCACGGAGCAATGCCGGAGTGAGGGCATGCCGAGCCTAGGCGAGGCACCGAGTGGTGGGGCAGGAGCGCTTTGGTTACTTTCGCGCTTTTCGAAAGTGACCCGCCGTCAGGGCGGAACCCTAAGCAGCCGTTACCGCAGCAATGGATATGCCCGCAATATTCTATTCTCCTTCGAGGCCGCGCTGTTCAATGACACCAAACACATCGGTGACATCCTGAACCAGGATCCGGGCGACGTTGGTGAGGGTATTGAAGTCGCTGGCGGCCGAATCGCGCAGGGTGGCGCAGGCCATGAGCGTCAAGTAGTCGAGCGTGGCATGTAAGCGTTCGCTGGCGCAGGCGTGGAGTTCAGTCAATGGGGCGGTGCTGTCGATGAACAGGATGGGTTGGGTGGTGGCGATCGGGGTAAGTGGCGTGAAACGGCTTAGCAATTGTTCAGTTTTCATGACAAACCTCTAACTCAAGAAAAAGTACTTACCACCGTTTGCTGCGAAACAAATTGGGTGGCAGCCATGTGCGGGTTCGCAGACCGAGGAGTTAGAGAAACCCGGCAGACCCGAAGATCTCCCACACACAGCCGCCATGAAAAGCCGAACGTAGGCAGGATTCGCCTATGTCGATTTTTGACGGTCGTGATTCTAACTCACCAGGGCTGCGAAACCCCCGCCCACTGACCAAAGCCAGCAGACAAGCCGAACTATAGAGGAGATTTTCGAGACCAAAATCGACCTGTAGGACGCACCGCCCCCCTGTGGCGAGGGAGCTTGCTCCCGCTCGGGGGGCGCAGCCGCCGTAAAGTCGGCACATGCGGTGGGGCTGACGGAAAGAGGGGGCTGCTTCGCAGCCCAGCGGGGATAAATCCCCTCGCCACAAGAGGGGATTTCCTACGAGATTATCGGAAGTGAAATTTCAGGTGTTGTGATCGATATCCAGCACGCTGAACGTCACTTTTCCACCTTCGCTGGTGTAACCGCTGTTGTCCTGCACATACACCCCAGCCTTGAAATACAACGGCTTGTCGCGCCAGGCGCCACCGACGGTGGTGTACCAACTATGACCGGCAGCGGTAATGCCAAGATCGCCGGAACGATCAAGATGAATTCGGTAAGAGAAGGACCGGTTCAGCTTCACCCCCGTAGCAACGGTAATCACCCTGCCTTCGCTGTCATCAGGCCGCATGCGGACCTTGGCGACGATGTTCCCGGTGGAGCTGTCTTCCTTGTATTGGTATTCCAGCTTGACCATGGGCTTGCTGCTGTCCTTGGCATGGATCTGTCCGATCACGATCTTGCCGCTGCTGGGCACCTGATTGACCACCAAACTTGCCCGTAGCTGGTTGTCGGCGTCGGGATAGACCCAGTTGCGCAAGGTGCCGTCCTTGTAGGTCTCTCGTAATTCGCTGCGCGGGTAAATGGCGTTCTCTGTCTTGGTGCCGGTCACCGGTGACCAGAAATACACCGTGCTGCCTTCGGAGTTGAAATATTTATCCTTGAACCCATCCACCAGCCGAGGCGTTTCAATGGTTTTCGGCGGGCTGCCCTCGGGGATGCTCAAGTTCCAGGTTGCTAGGTCGACCATGTTCGGATCCTTTCTGAGAAGAAGAAATGATTTACGCCACAGCCGGAGGCTCTAAGACGCGCTTTTGCTGAGGCCGGAAGGGGGGCGCGGACGAGTGTTTGGCACGGTCGTCCGGCGGAGGGTTGGCGTCAACAGTCCGTCAGAGTTGTGTTTGTCGCTTTTGTGCCCGAGTCAAACGACCGCTGGTCGGCTTCCCCGATTTTTTTCGGAACTCTTGGGTGGTGGCTATTTGGTTCTTGCGTCGGGCGCGGGCAAAAAAACTGAAGTGGGGGGCTTCGAGGATGGACCGATAGCAGCGTTCCATGCTGCTAATGGGGGCGGGGAAGTGTGCGCTTAGCGGGCGGTGTGTTTGATTTCCAGCAGGCTGAACGTCACTTTGCCGCCTTCGGTGGTGTAGCCAGTGTTGTCCTGCACGTAGACGCCCGCTTTGAAATACAGCGGTTTGACCTTCCAGGTCGGGTCGATAGTGGTTCTCCAGTTGTAGCCCGCCGCACTGATGCCCAGTGCACCCTTCGGGCTGAGGTGGATCATGTAGGTAAAGCTGCGGTCGAGCTTCACGCCGGTGGCGATGGTGATGACCTGGCCGGATTCGTCGTCGGGGCGTATGCGCACCTTGGCGACGATGTTGCCGGTGGAGCTATAGGTTTTGTACTGGTACTCCAGTTTCACCATCGGACGGGGGCTGTCCTTGGCGTGGATCTGACCGATCACGATCTTGCCGCTGCTGGGCACCTGGTTGACGGTTACCGCTGCACGCAGGATGTTGTCCGCCGCCGGGTACAGCCAGTTGCGCAAGGTGCCGTCGCTGTAGGTTTCCCGCAGTTCGCTGCGTGGATATACCGCGTTTGCAGTCTTGGTGCCGGTCACCGGCGCCCAGAAGAACAGCGTACCGGTGTCGGAGTGGAAATATTCATCCTTGAATCCCTGGGCCAGCCGAGGCGTTTCGATGGTGATGGCGGGGCTGCCTTCGGGGATGCTCAAGTTCCAAGTGTTGAGGTCGATCATGGTCGAATCCTGCGTAACGGGTGTAAAAGTGCTGAGTGCCAAAAGCGGGAGGCTCTACTCCGAGCGTTTGGTGGGGTGATCGCGCAGGAAGGGGGTTTTGAGTCACCCTCCGGCGGATGATTGACGTCAATTGTCCGTCGAGGGTGGCATTGCAGTTTCTGTGCCCGAGGAGGGTGACCGTTAGTCGGCTATTTCGGGCTTTGTCTGGATGATGGCGCGTTGATACCTACTGCTTTCCACAATCCCGGTCTAGAGTGAGGGGACAGTATTTGTCCGCTTTGCTACGTAAAAACGGACGTGGCGCCCGATAAGAGAAGCAGCATGGAATGCGTGCAACCACCGCTCGGCGAAGACAGCTCTGTCCTTTTGATTGTTGATGATTACCCTGAAAACCTGCTCAGCATGCGAGCCTTGTTGCAGCGTCAGGATTGGCAAGTGATGACCGCGTCCTCGGGGGTCGAGGCGCTTAACCTCCTGCTTGAACACGACATCGATCTGGTTCTGCTGGATGTGCAGATGCCCGAGATGGACGGTTTTGAAGTGGCGCGCCTGATGCGCGGCAGCCAGCGCACGCGGCTCACGCCGATCATTTTCCTGACGGCCAACGAGCAATCCCAGGATGCGGTCATCAAGGGCTACGCCAGTGGCGCCGTGGATTACCTGTTCAAACCCTTCGACCCGCAAATCCTCAAGCCCAAAGTCCAGGCGTTGCTCGAGCACCAGCGCAATCGCCGGGCCTTGCAGCGCCTGAGCCAGGATCTCGAAGCGGCCAGGGCCTTTAATGCCTCGGTGCTGGACAATGCCGCCGAAGGCATCCTGGTGGTGGATGAGAATGGCTGTATTCGCTTCGCCAACCCGTCTACCTGCCGTTTGCTCAATGCTACTGCCGAGCAATTGCAGGGCATGCCGTTGCTGAATTTCCTGCAGAAACCGCACATCCCCGAGTGGCTCGATTCTGATATCCATAACGCCTATCGTCGGGGTGAAACCTGGCGATTGCATGATGCGGTCCTGCGCACGGCGCCCGGCCAGCAGGTGTCGGTGGCCTTGTCCTGTGCGCCGTTGCCGTCGGAGCAGAAGGCGATGGTGGTGACCCTTCAGGACATGTCCGTGGTTCGCCACTTGCACCAGCAACTCGAATACCAGGCTGTCACGGACCCGCTGACCGGTTTGCTCAACCGCCGGGGGTTCTACCAGACCGCAGAAAACCTGTTGATGCGCAGCGAGCGCCTGGAAAGCAACTGGGTGTTGCTGTATCTGGACCTCGATGGCTTCAAGCGGGTCAATGACTCGCTGGGGCACGATGCCGGGGACCGGGTGTTGCGCTGGGTGTCGGAGCAGTTGAAGGCGTGCCTGCGCCCCTTCGATATCCTGGCGCGCCTGGGCGGGGACGAGTTCACGGCGCTGTTGGACCTGGAATTCCCCGAGCAAGCGGCCAAGATCGCCGAGAAACTCATCGAGCGGGTCGCGATCTGCCAGCAGATCGAAGGCATGGACGTCGCACTGGGGGCCAGCATCGGCATCGCGACGTACCCCGATTGCGGCGCCAATCTCGATGGGTTGCTGCGGGCGTCCGACATCGCCATGTACGAAGCCAAGCGGGCCGGCCGCCAGCAATACCGTTTTTACGATCATGAAATGAACGGTCGGGCCCGTTCACGGCTGATGCTGGAAGAGAGCGTGCGCTCGGCCATCGAGAACCGCGACTTCAATATGGTCTACCAACCGCAGGTGAGCATCATCGATGGGCGGATCCGCGGGTTCGAGGCGTTGTTGCGCTGGCAGCACCCCAGTGTCGGTGATGTTCCACCGGGCCTGTTCCTGCCCTTGCTGGAAGAGGCGCGGTTGATCAGTCGCCTGGGCAGTTGGATTTATCATCGCAGCGCGGCCCAGCGCAAAGTCTGGGAGCGCTTGTTCGCTGACGACCTGGTGTTGGGGGTGAGCCTGAGCAGCACTCAGTTCGGCATGCCCAATCTGGTGACCGAGTTGCGCCAGGTCCTGGAGCGCCATGCCTTGAAGCCCAGGCAGCTGGAGGTCGAGGTGACCGAGGATGCGCTGATGCGCAACCCCGAGGAAACCCAAAAGCAATTGCGCCTGCTGCGTCACCTCGGGGTGCGGGTGGCATTGGATGACTTTGGTTCGGGCCCCTGTTCGCTGACGCATCTGCGCGACCTTGAACTCGATACCCTCAAGCTCGACCGGCACTTGATCGCCCGCCTGCCGGGATCGCCCCGGGATGCGGCGTTGGCCGCTTCGGTGATCGACCTGTGTACGCAACTGGGCTTGCGGGTGATTGCCGAAGGGGTGGAAACCTGCGAGCAATATGAGTGGCTGCAGGCCCATGGCTGTGAATACGTGCAGGGGTTCCTCGTGGCGCGGCCCTTGATGGCCGAAGACACCAATGCCTTCGCCACGCCGTTCGACTGGAGCGCGGTGCAGGCTTGAATTCGCTACACTGGCGGCCTCTTGTGACTGTGTTGCCCCTTGATGACCGCGCTCAAATACCTCCAGGCCTACCCCGCCGCCCTGCAAGCCCAAGTGCAACAATTGATCGCCCAGGACCGACTGGGCGATTACCTGCAACAGCGCTATCCGGGCCGACATCCGATCCAGAGCGACAAGGCCCTGTACGGTTATGCGCTGGACCTCAAGCAACAATACCTGCGTAACGCGCCAGCCATCGACAAGGTGTTGTTCGACAGTCGCCTGGACCTGACCCACCGCGCCCTCGGCCTGCATACCGCGGTGTCGCGGGTGCAGGGCGGCAAGCTCAAGGCCAAGAAGGAAATCCGCATTGCGGCGCTGTTCAAGGACGCGGCGCCGGAGTTCCTGAAGATGATCGTGGTGCACGAACTGGCGCACTTCAAGGAGTCGGACCACAACAAGGCCTTCTACCAACTCTGCGAGCACATGCTGCCGGGGTATCACCAGTTGGAATTCGACCTGCGGGTGTACCTGACCTGGCGGGATCTGCAGCCCCATAAGGAATGACCGAATGGATGTCAGCAAGACCAAGACCAGCTTCTACCGTCGCTTGTACGTGGCTTACCTGATCGACAGCGGCGTCGCCAGCAACGTCCCGGCCCTCACCGAAACCACCGGTATGCCACGGCGCACCGCCCAGGACACCATCGCCGCGCTGGCGGACTTGGATATCGTTTGTGAGTTCGAGCAAGAGGACGGCGCGCGCAATCATGCCGGGCATTATCGGATTCGCGATTGGGGGGCGATCGATCGGGGGTGGATCGAGGGGAATTTGCAGCGGATCAAGGCGGTGCTTGAGTACCCGTAGGAGCCGCGTAGGAGCTGTGTAGGAGCTGACGAGTGCAACGAGGCTGCGATCTTTCCCCAGACGCTTGAATCTCAAGCGAAAGCGAAATGCGAAAGCTCAAGATCAAAAGATCGCAGCCTGCGGCAGCTCCTACGGCCGATGCATGCCAATGTGCGGAATCCCATCCTCCAGATATTCCACACCCACCACTTCAAACCCGTACCGCCCGTAATACCCCTGCAAATGCGCTTGGGCCGACAATGAAATCGACGTGCCGGGCCAGTGCTTCTCGGCCTGCTTGAGCGCCTGCTCCATCAGCGTGTGACCCAGCCCCTGGCCGCGTGCTTGCGGCGCGATGACTACGCGCCCGATCACCACGTCACTGTTTTGCGAGTGCGGGTCGAGCAAGCGCAGGTAGGCCACCAGGTGGTTGTCCTGCCAGGCCATCAAATGGCAGGTGTCGCCTTCAAGGTCCAGGCCGTCCACGTCCGGGTAGGCGCAGTTCTGTTCGACAACGAACACTTCGGCCCGTAATTTGAGGATGGCATACAGCTGTTCCTTGCTCAGGTTACTGTGATGTTTACAGACCCACTCGATATCCATTTTTTTTGAATTTCCTGAAGAACCTGATGCCGATATTAAGCGAGCTTGGCCCAGAAGTCTCTTTCTCGGTCGAGTGGAAAATCTGTGATAGAGGCTAAAATGCCATCATTCCTGTGTCGCTGTGCTGTCGTCTTTGTGTAATCTTCGTGACAGCCCTGCGCAGCGGTTCCAATAAGCTAATGTTAGGACCGGATATCTGAGGATATCCGTTGAGTTTCGGCTAAAAACAAACCGGGCTTTGAACCCGTCAAGGACGTTTGGCATGCCGCGATTGCATCGAGCTCTTGCATTGATCGGGTTGTTGTTGCTGAGCTACGAGGCCTGCGCGCAAAAGCTGCGTCTGGTCGCTGATGCCTGGCCGCCGTTTACCGATTCCACGTTGATCAATGGTGGCCTGGCGACCGACATCGTCAGCACGGCCCTGGCCCGGGCTGGCTATGCTACGGACTTTGAACTGGTGCCCTGGGCCCGGGCGATGCTGGGCATCGGCGAGGGCCGCTATGACGTGCTGGTCAACGCCTGGTACAGCGAGGATCGCACTCATATCGGCCAGTTCTCGGCCGAGTATCTGCTCAACCGTGTACGTTTCATCAAGCGCAAGGACGAAGCGGTCCAGTTCGACAGCCTGCAACAGCTGCGGGCCTATCCCATCGCCGTAGTGCGCGGTTATGCCTATGCCAAGGACTTCGATGAAGACCGGCAGATGCAGAAAGTCCCAGTGCATAACTTCGTCATGGCGGTGCGCATGCTGGCTGCCGACCGTGTGAAGTTGACCCTGGAAGACGAGTACGTTGCCCGCTATTACCTGGCCCGTGAATCCGCCATGGTGCGTAACGCCGTGGAATTTTTGCCCAAGGCATTGAGTGAAAACAGCCTGCACATCCTGGTCAGCCTGAAGAACCCGGAGCACGAGCAGATCGTGGCGGGGTTTGATCGGGAGATCGCGGCGATGAAGGCGGATGGGAGTTATGCGCGGTTGCTCAAGCAACATGGGATGTGAGCTTATTTGAAGGTTGAGTTGCCTGGACTGGCGTCTTCGCGAGCAAGCCCCACACACATTTGGAATGCGTACTCCTGTGGGAGCGGGCTTGCTCGCGAAGGGGCCGGCCCTTCACCACAACCCTCAAGCCTCGCCAGTGTCCTTGACCAGATGCGCCGCCAAGGTCCGCAACGGACCGAGCTGACGGCAGATCAACCCCAACTGCGTCTGCACCAACCGCTGTCCTTCGTCAATTTCATCGGGCATCTGCTCAAGCTCATTGGCCAGGGCTTCCTCCTCGTCGCTTTGAACCACAATGGGCGTTTTACTCGCCAGGCCCTGGGCGATTTCGTCGATGCTCGCCGCCAGTTTCACCCCGGCACCGTCGATCAGCTGTTCGCGTACTTCGGTTGGCAGCTCGGTGCCCCGGTGGGCGCCCAGGCCTGACAAGTAACTGAGCAGGGTGTGGGACAACACCAGGAAGCGGAAGCCCACATCGGCTTCCTTCCGGAAATGCCCCGGCTCCATCAGCATATTGGCCAGCGTGGTGGACAGCGCGGCATCGGCGTTGTGGGCGTTGCGTCGGGCCAGGCGATAGGCCAGGTCGTCGCGCTTGCCGGCGGCGTATTGCTGCATGATCTGGCGCAGGTACGTGCTGTTGCAGGTCAGCGTATTGGCCAGCACTTTGTTCAGCCGACGACCCTGCCAGTCGGGCAGGAACAGGAAGACCGCAAGCCCGGCAATCAGGCTGCCGAGCAAGGTATCGAACAGCCGCGGCAACAGCAGCCCGTAGCCGTCGCCCACCTGGTTGAAGCAGAACAGCACCATGACGGTGATCGCTGCCGTCGCCAGGGTGTAGCGGGTGGTGCGGTTGGTAAAGAACACCACCCCGGCGGCAATGGCGAAGCTTGATTGCACCAACGGGTTGGGAAACAGATCGAACAGCGCCCAGGCCACCGTCAGGCCGATGGAGGTGCCGATAATCCGCTGGCCGAGCTTGCGCCGGGTGGCGCCGTAGCTGGGCTGGCAGACGAACAGCGTGGTGAGAATGATCCAGTAACCCTGGGACGGGTGGATCAGATGCACCATGGCGTAGCCCACGCTCAGGGCCAGGGGCAGGCGCAGGGCATGCCGGAACAGCAGTGAAGTGGGCGTGAGCTGGGTGCGCAAGCGCAGCCAGACATCCTTGAGGTTGCGCGGCGAGCGGTCGAGCAGGCTGCTGTCGGTGGCGTCGGCCAGGGCGTCGGGGTTGCTCGCGTCGCTGAGCAGGCGGTCCATGGTGGCAAGATTGGCCGACAGGGCTCGCAACGACCGCAGCAAGCCGCGCCAGGCCGGGTTGCTCTGGATGCGCAGGTGTTCGAGGGACGCGTGCAGGTCGTTGAGGGCCTCGGCAAAGGTGTCGTCGTAGACGAACGGCTGGCGCAGCTGGATCGACTCGGCCAGTGCCTGGCAGGCCTTGCCTTGCTGGCGCAGCAGGCGCTGGCAGCGGAACAGCACGTCGCTGTGGAAGAAGGCCTCGGCCAGGGCATTGTAGGGGTAGTGAGAAGAGCTGGCGCGTTCGTGGATGTCCTGGGCCAGGAAGTACAGTTTCAGGTACCGGCTGACTTTCGAGCCGGGGCGGCCATTGCCCACGCGGTGCAGGATGATTTCCTTGGCGCTGTTGAGCGCAGCGACCACCCGGCCGTTTTGCTGGGCCAGCTCCAGGCGTCGGCCTTCGACGTCCAAATGGCGGATCGGCTCCAGGAGCGACGATTTGAGTTTCAGGTAGCGCCCCAGCTCGCGAAACAGCCGCGCCAGGCTTTGTTGCACCGGTTGGTTGGAAAACAACGCCTGCCACAGTACCGACAGCAAGCCGTACCACGCGGCACCGGTGACCAGCAGCAGGGGTTCATGCCAGAAATCCGTGACTGCGCCGCCGCGCTGGTCCACGCCGATCATGGTGTAGACCGAAAGAATCAGCGTGGCTGAGGCGATGGCGCCATAGCGCTCGCCCAGGGCACCAAGCATGGTCAGTCCAAAGGCTGCCAGGGCCAAGGCGATGATGAACAGGATGGGGTAGGGGAACAGCAGTTCTACCGACAGCGCGGCAACGCTGAAGCACACCAATGTAACGGCCAGCGCATTGAGGCGGCCCTGCCAACTGTCATCGGTCTCGGCCAGCGCACTGGCGATGATGCCCAGGAACAAGGGAATCAGCAGCGCCATTTCATCCAGGTACCAGCACAGCCCCATGCTGCCGGTCAGGGCGATGAAGACCCGCACGCTATAACTGAACTTATCCAACGCCCAAAGGCGACGCAAAGATTGGCTAAACGAGTTCGCTGACATGAAGTGCATAGGCCTGACGGGCAATGACGCTAAATTGAGGCAGTAATGACGCCGACGCAATGGCGACGATCACATCCGACAGCAAAAAGTGTTCCGGCATGTACCCCGAACCTCTGTGGGAGCTTGCTCGCGATGGCCTGTAGGAGCTGCCGAGCGAAGCGAGGCTGCGATCTTTCCCCTGACGCTTGATTCTCAAGCGAAAGATCCAAAGATCGTCCGAACGCGGCCCGAACCTTCGGCAGCTCCTACAGAGCCAGCGGGAGCAAGCTCCCTTGCCACAAAAGCAGGCTCAGGCGTACTGCGCCGCCGCATACCCCGACGCCCACGCCCACTGGAAGTTGAACCCGCCCAGGTGCCCGGTGACGTCCAGCACTTCGCCGATGAAATACAGGCCGGGGCTTTTCAGCGATTCCATGGTCTTGGACGAGACTTCCCGGGTGTCGACGCCACCCAGGGTGACTTCGGCGGTGCGGTAGCCTTCGGTACCGGCGGGGACGACGTTCCAGCTCGCCAGTTTCTCGGCGATGTCTGCCAGCTCCGCGTGGGTGTATTGCTTCATGGGTTTGGACGCGAACCAGGTGTCCGCCAGCAGATTGGCCATTTTTTTGGTGAACAACTCGCCCAGCAACGTTTTGAGTTCGCTGTTGGGGCGTTCGGCCTGCTGCTGTTGCAACCATTGCGGTACGTCGTGGTCGGGTAACAGGTTGATCTGAACCGTGTCCCCCGATTCCCAGAACGAGGAAATCTGCAGGATCGCCGGGCCGCTGAGGCCGCGGTGGGTGAACAGGATGTTCTCGCGAAAGCTCTGGTCGTTGCAGCTCACCAGGCAATCCACCGACGTGCCCGAGAGTTCGGTGCACAGGCTCTTGAGTTGATCGGTGATGGTGAACGGCACCAGGCCGGCGCGGGTCGGCAGCAACGCATGGCCAAACTGTTTCGCCACCTGATAACCGAAACCGGTCGCCCCCAGGGTCGGGATCGACAGCCCGCCGGTGGCGATCACCAGGGACTGGCAGGCGATGGCGCCGAGGATGGTTTGCAGCCGGTAGCCGCCGTCGGCTTTTTCGATCTGCGTGATCGAGGTGTCCAGGTGCAGGCTGACGCCGGCCTCCTCGCATTCCTCCAGCAGCAGGCCGAGGATGTCGCTGGACTTGTTATCGCAGAACAACTGGCCGAGCTTTTTCTCGTGATAGGGCACGCCGTGCTTGGCCACCAGGGCGATGAAGTCCCATTGGGTGTAGCGGGCCAGGGCCGATTTGCAGAAGTGCGGGTTTTGCGAAAGGAAATTGCCTGGCTCGGTGTACATGTTGGTGAAATTGCAACGCCCGCCGCCCGACATGAGGATTTTCTTGCCGGCCTTGTTGGCGTGGTCCAGCAACATCACCTGCCGCCCGCGCGCGGCCGCGGTCAGCGCGCACATCAATCCCGCGGCGCCAGCACCAATGATCACGACTTCGGTAGAGCGCAAAACGGTGTCCTCACACAAATTTAATATTCACCGACAAACAATGTGGGAGCGGGGTGTGTGGGAGCAGGCTTTGCTCCTACACAGTCCGCTCCCACAAGGGATCTTTGTAGGGGGGGCGATCGGTTACAGGATCCGCACCCGCAACGAGCGCCCCTTGATCTTGCCATCGTTCAGGCGTTGCAGGGCCTGTTTGGCGATCCCGCGTTCCACGGCTACATAGGCCTGGAAATCGAAGATCGCGATTTTGCCGACCTGGGCACCGGGGATGCCGGCCTCGCCAGTCAGGGCACCGAGGATATCGCCGGGGCGGACTTTGTCTTTGCGGCCGGCGCCGATGCACAGGGTACTCATGGTCGGTAGCAGCGGGCCGCCGCCCTGGGGCTTGAGGTTGTCCAGTTGGTCCCAGCTCAGGGGCGACTTCTGCAGTTGCTCGATGGCCTGGGCGCGGTGGGCTTCGGACGGCGCCACCAGGCTGATGGCGATGCCTTTCTCACCGGCGCGGCCAGTGCGGCCGACGCGGTGGATGTGGATTTCCGAGTCCCGGGCCAGTTCGACGTTGATCACCATGTCCAGGGCATCGATGTCCAGGCCGCGGGCCGCCACGTCGGTGGCCACCAGCACCGAGGTGCTGCGGTTGGCGAACATCGCCAGTACCTGGTCGCGGTCGCGTTGTTCCAGGTCGCCGTGCAGGCCGACGGCCGAGATGCCCTTGGACGTCAGGTGGTCGACGGTTTCCTGGACCTGCTGCTTGGTGAAGCAGAACGCCACGCAGGAGGCCGGGCGGAAATGCGCCAGGACCTTGACCACGGTGTCCATGCGCTCCTCGGGGGAGATTTCGTAGAAGCGCTGCTCGATCTGCGCGTCGGAGTGGAACGCCTCGGCCTTCACTTGCTGCGGGTTACGCATGAACTTGGACGACAGTTGCTTGATGCCCACCGGGTAGGTGGCGGAGAACAGCAGCGTCTGACGGCGTTCCGGGGTCTGCTGGATGATGTCTTCGATGGCGTCGTAGAAACCCATGTCGAGCATGCGGTCGGCTTCGTCGAGGATCAACGTGTTGAGGCCGTCCAGGACCAGCGAGCCCTTGCGCAGGTGCTGCTGGATGCGCCCTGGCGTGCCGACGATGATGTGGGCGCCGTGTTCGAGGGAGGCGATCTGCGGGCCGAAGGACACGCCGCCGCACAGGGTCAGGACCTTGATGTTGTCTTCGGCGCGGGCCAGGCGACGGATTTCCTTGGCGACCTGGTCGGCCAGTTCACGGGTCGGGCACATCACCAGCGCCTGGCAGCCGAAGAAGCGCGGATTGATCGGGTTCAGCAGGCCGATGCCAAAAGCGGCGGTCTTGCCGCTACCCGTCTTGGCCTGGGCGATCAGGTCCATGCCCTTGAGGATCACCGGCAAGCTTTGCGCCTGGATCGGCGTCATCTGGGCATAACCGAGTGATTCGAGGTTAGCCAGCATGGCGGCGGACAGCGGCAAAGTATTAAAAGCGGTGGCAATGGTGGTCACGGGACTGGCCTGCAAAACAAAATGTCGCGCAGTGTAGCAGCCTCGTGCCACTTTCTTCGAAAGTTCTGGACGAGCTGTGGCGCAGGTCTGAAGCGGGCGAATTCCCTGTGGCGAGGGAGCTTGCTCCCGCTGGGCTCTGTAGGCGCTGGCGAAGTCTGCGATCTTTTGATCTTTCGCTTGAGATTCAATGTTTTGGGAAAGATCGCAGCCTCGTTGCACTCGACAGCTCCTACACAGCTCCTACACAGCGCCTACACGGCACCTACATAGCTTCGAGGCTCCAGTGGGGGGGATTTCGCCCGTTAATGTTCGACATGTTCATCCGGACGTTTCACTCGTCGCCCGTCTTCGCGCGACAACTGGGAAAAAATCGTTGCCGCCAGCATCGCCATGACCCCCACCGTCACGAACGTCAGCTGGAACGCCCCCAGCACGGTCTCTACCCCATCGTTGCCCACCTGGGCGGTAAAGCCGCCGAGCAGGGCGCCGGCGCAGGCCACGCCGAGGCTCAGGGATAACTGGGCCACCACCGACAGCAGGCTGTTGCCGCTGCTGGCGCTGGCGTCGTCCAGGTCGATCAGGGTCACGGTGTTCATCGCGGTGAATTGCAGCGAGTTGATCGCCCCCAGCACCGCCAGTTGCGCCAGCAGCAGCCAGTACGGCGTCTGTTCGTTGACCAGGCCCATGCTTGCCAGCATCAGGCCCAGGGCCAGGGTGTTGGCGGTCAGGACGATGCGATAGCCCAGGCGTTCGATCAGCGGCCGGGCCACGGACTTGGCAACCATGGCCGCCGCCGCCAGGGGCAGCATGCTCATCCCGGCCTGGGACGGTGAATAGCCCAGGGCGACTTGCAGCAGCAACGGCACCAGGAACGGCAGGGCGCCGCTGCCCAGGCGCGCGAACAGGTTGCCAAGAATGCCCACGGCGAAGGTCCGGGTCTTGAACAGTGACGGTGGGAACAGCGCGTTCTCGACGTGCCCGGCCCGCAACCAATAGGCCGCCAGGCAGGCCATGCCGCCGAACAGCAGCAACATCACCCGCAGGTGCGGCAAGTGCAGTTCACCCAGGCCTTCCATGGCGATGGTGATCAGCACCATCGCTGCGCCGAACAGCAGGAACCCCAGCCCATCGAACCGCGTCCGTTCGCTGCCACGCAGGTCGGGGATGAACTTCCACACGGCATAACAGCCGATCACGCCCACCGGCAGGTTGATGATGAAGATCCAGTGCCAGGTCAGGTACTCGACCATCCAACCGCCCATGGTCGGCCCGATCAGTGGGCCGAGCAGGCCGGGGATGGTGATGAAACCCATGATCCGCACCAGTTCCGAGCGCGGATAAGCTCGCAGCACCACCAGCCTGCCCACCGGCAGCATCAGCGCACCGCCCAGGCCCTGGATGACCCGGGCGCCGATCAGCATGCTCAACGAACTGGACAAGGCGCACAGCAACGAGCCGAAGCTGAACAACAGGATCGCCCCGAAGAAAATCTTCTTGGTGCCGAAGTGGTCGGCGATCCAGCCCGAGGCGGGGATCAACAACGCCACGGTGAGCATGTAGGCAATGATCACGCCCTGCATGCGCAACGGGTTTTCCGCCAGGTCGCTGGCCATGGCGGGCAGGGCGGTGTTGAGGATGGTCCCGTCCAGGGACTGCATGAAGAAGGCAATCGCCACCACCCATGGAAGCCAGCGGGCGGTGACGGCGTCGAGCGGTGCGCGGTCGGGCATGGGGCCTCTGGTTTGTGTTCGGGTGTCTGTTGGCGTCATCGCGGGCAAGCCTTGCTCCCACCTGTACGGCGCACATCCTGTGGGAGCAAGGCTTGCCCGCGATGCTCTTTTACAGCGTCAAGGTCAACCGCTTGACCAGCGCCCCCGGCAGCAACATCGAGGCTGTGGCACGCTGGCTGTAGGTGCTGGCCGAGAGCAGCAGTTCCCGCTCTCGGGTCAGGCCTTCGAGTTGCGAGCCGAGCAGGCTGTAGACGCTGTCGTCGAAGCGCATGGTACTGACCGGCGCTACGATCCGGCCGTTCTCGACCCAGAACGTGGCGAAGCGGGTCATGCCGGTCAGGCGGGCGGCCGGTTGGTCCGAGTAGTTCAGGTACCAGAGGTTGCTGATGTACAGCCCGGTGCCGAGTTGCTCGAGGATGTCTTGTTGCTCCAGTTGCCCGCCCTGCATGTCCAGCGCCGTGGGGTATTCGTAGCTGCTGGCGCCGTTGGCGGTGAGGCCGTATTCGGCGGCGCTGCGAGAGTTGACCAGTTGCGCATTGGCCGTGCCCTTGGCGATCAGCTCCAGGTCGTCACGGGGATAGCCTTCGTCGGAAAACGCCGGGCTCAAGGAGCCACTGACCTGCTCGCTCAGCCACACGTTGGGGCTCAAGCCTGCTTCGTGGGCGTAGAACTTCTGCAACGGGCTCTGCTTGCTGGCAATCGCCTGGGCCGAGAAACCGCCCCAACTGAGCATGCCCATGATCTCTTCCAGGGCGGCCGGCGCCAGGTAGGCGCGGTACTCGCCGGGCGGCAACGTGCGCAACGGGAGGCCGAGAAACGCCAGTTGCTCGCGGGCCTGCTCGAAGCGTCGGGCAAATCCTTCGCTGCTCCACGCATGCCCGGCGTAGCTGGCTTTCACCGCCTGGCCGTTTTCATGGAAGAGGCTGAAATCGAAGTTGAAGCTGTTGGCCTGGTGCCAGCCGAACGCTCCCGACGAACTGGCGAAACCTCGGCTGATGGGCCCGGCCGCATAGAATCCCACCAGGTCCAGGCCTGCGGCGGCGCGGGTGATTTGCGCCACGGCCTGCTCAGTGTCCGGCAGTGGATGGTCCTGCACGTTATGGCTCTGCCAGTGGTTGTGGTTGAGCAGCAGATACGGATCGCGGGGCAGCAGCGGCAAGGTTTCGCGCAGCTGTTGCAGGCCTTCGGACAGGCGTTGCAGGTCGGTCTCGGTGTCGCCGGACAGGGTGATCTGCAAGTCGGCGTGGCGTCCGGCGTCGATCAATTTGAAATTGATATTGGCCTGCTGCACCTGCCCGGCCTGGCGCACCTTGGCGTGGTTGAAACGCACGAAGGCCGAGGACTCGGCGGCATAGCCTAAGGTGAACTGTTCCGGCTCATGCAGGGCCGCGCGCAGCCAGTCGACCAACACTTTGAATGCTTCGGCCTGAGTATTGACGGTGCTCATATCAGGCATCCCCCCCAAACACATCAACGTTGCTGAACACGCAGGCCGGCGACGCATGGCCGACGCGGATAGCCTGGTTCGGTTCGCCCTTGCCACAGTTCGGCGTGCCCAGGACCTGGAGGGTACTGGCATCGCCCACGGCGCGCAGGTTCTTCCAGAATTGTGCGGAAATGCCGCGGTAGTTGGGGTTCTTCACCACACCCGTGAGCTCACCGTTCTCGATCAACTGGCCCCATTCGCAGCCGAACTGGAATTTGTTGCGGGCGTCGTCGATGGACCACGAGCGGTTGGTGCGCATCAGCACGCCGCGCTCGGTGCCCTCGATCAGTTGCTCCAGGGACTGGTCGCCGGGTTCGATGTTCAGGTTCGCCATGCGGTCGATGGGCGGACGATTCCAGCCGCAGGCGCGGCTGTTGGCGACACCGTCGAGGCCGGCGCGAAACTGGGACAGTGCACCGCCCAGTGGACGCAGCAACAGGCCTTCACGAATCAGGAACTGTTTGTTGGCGGCGCTGCCATCGTCGTCATGGCTGTAGCTCGCCAGTTCTTCGGGAATGTTCGGGTCGAAGGTCACGTTCAGCAGGTTGGAACCGTATTGCAAGTGGCCGAAATCACTGGTCTTGACGAAGCTTGTGCCGGCGTAATTGCGCTCGTCCCCCAGGATGCGGTCCAGCTCCAGCGGATGACCGATGGACTCGTGAATCTGCAGCATCATCTGGTCGGGCATCAGCAGCAGGTCGCGGGGGCCTTGGGGCGTGTTTGGCGCCAGCAGCAATTGCAGGGCCTGGTCGGCGATTTTCAGCCCGGCGCCAATCAGGCCGCTACGACTGATCACATCGAAGCCGCCTTGCTGGCCGAAGTTTTCCCGGCCCAGGGTGCGGGTCTGGCTGTCGTGCCCGTCGAAGGCGGTGACTTCCAGGGCCGGGTAGATGAAGCGTTGAGCCTGGCGCAGTTCAGCGCCAGCACTGTTGAGGTAGATCTGCTCGACCTGGGTCAGGCCGATGCTGGCTTGCCAGTTCACGAGGCGCTCGTCCTGGGGCACTGCGGCTGACTCGTCGCCGAGTAACTGGTAGCAATCGCTCAGTGGCGCGAAGGCCTGGTCGAAATTCGGCGAGAAATAATCGGCGCGTTCGCTGGACACCGCTTGCTCACGCAGGTCCAGCAGGGCATGGGGCTTGAGCCCGCGAGCATGTTGCTCGGCGCGTTCGAGTGCCGCTTGCAGGCCGACCTGGGACAGGTCGTTGGTAGCGGCATACGCCTCGACCCCGTTGACCCGCACGGTGAGCATCGCCCCTTCATCACGGCCCAGGCTGGGTGGTTCGGCGACATTCTTGCGCACTGACAGGTGCTGGCCGGACTCGCGCACGTAACGCAGGGAAAAGAATTCAGCGCCCGTGCGCAAGGCAGCAAAACGCTGCTTGAGCTGGGGGTGGAAGTCGAACATGGAACCTCCTTGTCTGGAGTGGCGATGCAGCGAGGTGCGGCGTGTTGACGCGGCGGCTCTAGAGTAGGCCTGGGCGGGGGAGGGATCAAGAAGAGGTCGAACACGATACCTTTGGCGCGAGAATAAACTCTCGTCAAAGGTATTTGTATGCTGGGTCGGAATCGAGGCTAATGGAGGTAAAGGAGCGCGGCGAGGTAAGCCAGCAGACAGGCGAAGAAACTGGGCAGTATTCTTTTTGTTTTTATGACCACGACAAAGGCTAACGACAACAGGACCAGTTTCACCCCATCGAGCGTCTGGAACTCCTGCACCAGGCTTAACGCATCGCGTTTATCGAAGGCGGTGTCATAGACGATGACGCCCAGCATCGCTTGTGCGCTGTAGCTGATGAACCGATACAACGACCCCTCTGTCTGCGTGAGTGCCGCGCTGTTCTTGAAGACAAACGGCAGGCCGCGAAAAACGAAGGCGCAAAGCGCCGAGAAAACTATCAGGAGCCAGAGCGTCATGGCGTTGTGGTCTCCCTGGCCTTGCGTCGGTTTTCAACCAACACCATGCCGGCTCCGATGACAAACGGTGTCAGGAGCAGGCTGTAGTCCCTGAACATCAGAACCAGCAATGGCGCGCCGATGAACCCAAGCCAATAGCTCGATACCTCTGCATAATGAGGCCAGTGCTTCCCTGCCAGAGCCGTGAATTGGAGGGGCAGCAACATCGCCATGGCCGCATAGACGAACGGTGACGCAAGCTCTGCACCGGCTATGAAACCGATACAAGTGCAGATGATCGACACGACGAATATGGGCAGCCCGACACCGATCATGTAACTGAAGGGGTAGTCGTTTCGATGTTTCAGGCGGGTCATGAACGCCGTAAAGATCGACGGGGTGATCAGAATCAATGAGGCGGTGATTTTTGCGGTGGAGGTGTCTCTGATGTGTGGTGCTATCGCCGCCGAGAGCAAGACGAATCTGGCGTTGAGTATGATAATGATTGGAACCAGCAACCAGCCATCATGTGGGTTTTGTACGAGCAAGAACTGCAGTGGCGTGGAAAAAATCAATAACGTCGTCGCCAGGGTCTGGCCCCAGGACAGGGTTTGCGTGGCACCGAGAATACCAATCGATAAATAAAGAAAAACGAATGCGATACCAAAGGTAACGGCATCGCGAGCGCCTTCTTTGAAGACCCTGTGCGGCAATGAGTTTGTCGGCTGTATATCGGCAGTCATGGCTTGTCCTCTATGACGCCAGGGCTTTCGTCCAGCGGGTAATAGTATTTTCTGGGGCCTTTGCTGCGAAATAGCAGGCGCGGTGTCGTGCCGAGGGTCGGTGTAGCCGAGTGTTTGCGAACTGTGTCGACACTGATATTTAGCGTCGGTCGGGCATGCAGGAGCTTGTGGTTGGCCATGATCAGGAAGGTGCCTGTTTGCGCTGTAGATACGTGATGCCTGGCGTGGGCGATCCCGGCCCGCATTTTGTCCAGGACGTGCTGCCCACCATTGATCGCGCGCATGCGTTCGCCACAGTGCTGGTCAATACGAAAGTCCAGCGAAAACTGATAGCCGTAAAGTGAGTCATAAGTGACGATGTTGCGAATTCGTTCCTTGAAACCATTCACGTTTTTACCGGAAGTAAATATTGCTTGCATAGTGAGCAGCGTTGCCAGTTCGTCGTCACTGAGATTGTCGATCAGGTCGCGAGGGAAGTAATAAGTCGTCGGTGTATGGGTAGTGTCGCGACATACTGTCAATGCCAAATAAACAATATGCATATGTTCATACAGGTCGTCGGAGTGCGGCGTGATATCTCCGTAGCCATTACCCCATTCTTTGTATTGCTCTGCCGATGGTTTTAGATAGAGCGCCTTGTGCTCCTCATAGTCATATTTGATATCGGTCAGGTAGAACAGCTCTGCCAGCGCTTCGTGTGCGGTAAGTGCAAGCTTTGGGGAGTCCAGCCTGAAGATATTCTTGATGCATACCGCTGCCACGCCTTCATCGGCCAGGCCGACCTTATCGAAGTACAACGTGTCTTCGTTGCGCAGGTAGGTTTGGAAAAGGCACAGCAATTGCAATTTAAGTGTATGGGTGGGTTGATGATTATTCCTCATCCACCATGACTCAATGGCACCGTTCAAGTAACCAAAGTCAAGGTTAATGCAGGTTTCTTTATGTATCCGTTCACGAAAATCGCTGACGACTGACGGAGCATCTGCCGTAATTTGGTCCTTCAATTACTGCAATCCTAACTGTATTGAAAAGTGCGCGGATAGTAGAGATGGGGGGTTAACTTGACAAGTTTATATATGTTGCCGAATTTTATTTTCGCTGGGTCGGGAGGGCGACTGGCGATTGAAAAAACAGGCACAAAAAAACCGCCATTTCATAAGGATTGGCGGTTTTTTGTGCCTGTCGAATGTTACTGGGCAGAGTTGCTAACCTCACGCATTGGCTTGCCCTTGACCGGTGCGCTACCGGCCACGTAGTACGGCGCGGTGCTGCGTGGCAGGGGCTTGCGGCCGCGGATCTTGTCGGCGATTTTCTCGGCGATCATGATCGTCGGTGCGTTCAGGTTGCCGGTGGTGATGATCGGCATGATCGAGGCATCCACCACGCGCAACCCTTGCATGCCATGCACGCGGCCTTCGCCGTCCACCACCGCCATGTCGTCGGTGCCCATCTTGCACGAGCAGGACGGGTGGAACGCGGTTTCGGCATGCTCGCGGATGAACTGGTCCAACTGCTCGTCCGTCTGCACCTCGATGCCCGGGCTGATCTCACGACCACGGAACGGATCGAGCGCCGGCTGCTGCATGATCTCACGGGTCAGGCGGATGCCATCGCGAAACTCCTGCCAGTCCTGCTCGGTCGCCATGTAGTTGAACAGGATGCTCGGGTGCTGGCGTGGGTCCTTGGACGTGGCCTGGATACGGCCGCGGCTTGGCGAGCGCATGGAGCCCATGTGCGCCTGGAAACCGTGTTCCTTCACGCCGTTGCTGCCGTTGTAGTTAATCGCCACCGGCAGGAAGTGATACTGGATGTTCGGCCAATCGAATTCCGGACGGCTGCGGATGAAGCCGCCGGCCTCGAACTGGTTGCTGGCGCCAATGCCGGTGCCGTTGAACAGCCACTCGGCACCGATGGCCGGCTGGTTGTACCAGAGCAGCGAGGGGTACAGGGAAACCGGTTGGGTGCAGGCGTATTGCAGGTACAGCTCCAGGTGATCTTGCAAGTTTTCACCGACACCCGGCAGGTCGTGGACCACCGGGATGTCGAGGCTTTCCAGCAACTGGGCCGGGCCGACGCCGGAGCGTTGCAGGATCTGCGGCGAGGCGATGGCGCCGGAGCACAGCAGCACTTCCTTGCGCGCCCGGGCTTCGACGCGCTCTTCAGCGGCGCCCACCAGGTAACGCACGCCGACTGCACGTTTGCCTTCGAACAGAATCTTGTCGGTCAGGGCGTGGGTGACGATGGTCAGTGTCGAGCGCTTCTTGGCGATGTCCAGGTAACCGCGTGCGGTGCTGGCCCGGCGACCGTTGGGCGTGACGGTGCGGTCCATCGGGCCGAAACCTTCCTGCTGGTAGCCATTGAGGTCTTCTGTACGCGGGTAACCGGCCTGTACGCCGGCTTCGACCATGGCGTGGAACAGCGGGTTGTTGCCGGCCTTGGGCGTGGTCACGCTGACTGGGCCGTCGCCGCCGTGGTAGTCGTTCGGGCCGATGTCGCGGGTTTCGGCTTTACGGAAATACGGCAGGCAATCGAGGTAGGCCCAGTCTTCCAGGCCCGGCAACTTGGCCCAGTTGTCATAGTCCAGGGCGTTGCCGCGGATGTAGCACATGCCGTTGATCAGCGAAGAACCACCCAAGCCCTTGCCGCGACCGCATTCCATGCGGCGGCCATCCATGTGTGGTTCCGGGTCGGTCTCGTAGGCCCAGTTGTAGCGTCGGCCTTGCAGCGGGAACGCCAGGGCGGCGGGCATTTGTGTGCGGAAGTCCAGGCGATAGTCCGGGCCGCCGGCTTCGAGCAGCAGGACGGTGACGCCTTCGTCTTCGGTCAGGCGGGTGGCCAGGGTGTTACCGGCCGAACCGGCGCCGATGATGATGTAGTCGAATGTTTGGGACATGAAATGCACCCTCTTTTGAATGGGTTCAGGTCAGACCTTGCGAGTGCTTCGCACTCGATCGCGAGCCGGCTCGCTCCCACACTGGAATGGGGGCTCCTGTGGGAGCGAGCCGGCTCGCGATGGCGGTCTCAGAGACGACGCTGGATCAGAACACCGACGTGTAATCGCCCAACTCGACCTGTACCGATTTGATGCGGGTGAAGTTGTTCAGCGAGCTGATACCGTTCTCCCGGCCCACGCCCGATTGCTTGTAGCCACCGACCGGCATTTCAGCCGCCGACTCACCCCAGGCATTGATCCAGCAGATGCCGGCTTCGAGCTGGTGGATCACTCGGTGGGCGCGGTTCAGGTCGCGGGTCACGACGCCGGCGGCCAGGCCGAAGTCGGTGTCGTTGGCGCGACGGATCACTTCTTCTTCGGTGTCATAGGTGAGGATACTCATCACCGGGCCGAAGATTTCTTCGCGAACGATGGTCATCTCGTCGGTGCAATCGGTGAACACGGTCGGGGCGACGAACGCGCCCTTGGCCAATTCGCCGTCGGTCAGGCGACTGCCGCCGCACAACAGGCGCGCGCCTTCGGCTTTGCCTTTCTCGATGTAGCCCAGCACGCTTTCCATGTGGGCGAAGCTCACCAGCGGACCGAAATTGGTGTTTTCGTCCTCAGGATTACCGATGCGGATGCGCGCCACGCGCTCGGCGATCTTGGCTTCGAAGGCGGTCTTGAGGTGGCTCGGCACAAACACGCGGGTGCCGTTGGTGCAGACCTGACCGGAGCTATAGAAGTTGGCCATCATCGCGGTGTCGGCGGCGCGATCCAGGTCGGCGTCGTCGAAGATGATCAGCGGCGACTTGCCGCCCAGTTCCATGGTCACGTCCTTGAGCGAAGAACTCGAGGCGCTGGCCATGACTTTCTTGCCGGTGTCGGTGCCGCCGGTGAAGGAGATTTTTTCGATGCGCGGGTGCTCGGTCAGCCAGGTGCCGACTTCGCGGCCGCTGCCGGTCAGTACGTTGAACACACCCGCTGGAACGCCGGCCTCGGTGTAGATTTCGGCCAGTTTCAGGGTGGTCAGCGAGGTGACTTCGCTCGGCTTGAAGATCATCGCGTTACCGGCCGCCAGGGCCGGGGCGGATTTCCACAGGGCGATCTGGATCGGGTAGTTCCACGCGCCGATACCGGCCACGACGCCCAGGGGCTCGCGACGGGTGTAGACGAATGAAGTGGTGCGCAGCGGAACCTGCTCGCCTTCGATGGCAGGCACCAGGCCGGCGTAGTATTCCAGCACGTCGGCGCCGGTGACGATGTCGACGTAGCGGGTTTCGGAGTAGGCCTTGCCGGTGTCCAGGGTTTCCAGGGCGGCCAACTCATCGTTGCGCTCGCGCAGGATCTCCACGGCGCGACGCAGGATGCGCGAACGCTGCATGGCGGTCATGGCGGCCCAGATTTTCTGGCCTTTTTCGGCGCTGGCCACGGCGCGCTCGACGTCTTCGAACGTCGCACGCTGCACTTGGGCAAGGACTTCACCGTTGGCAGGGTTGATGGCTTCGAAAGTGGCGTCGCCGCTGGCATCACTGTACGCGCCATCGATGTAGAGTTTTTGCAGTTCGAAACGGGCCATAAAGTCCTCGCAAGTGCATAAGTGGTTGGCTGGCCAGCGGAGCGCGTCGTTTATAGCTGACGACGCGGCTCGGCGGCGGTTCAGGAGTCGAGCGGTTCTGTGTGCTCTGGCGCCCCTGCTTTGGCCAGTTGGAGATCCATGTATTCGTGAGCGATCTGGTGCGCCTGGGCGGTATCGAACGCGTCTCCCGACAGCGCTCCGCGCAGCCACAAACCGTCAATCAGCGCGGCCAGCCCCCGTGCCGCGCTGCGTGCCTGATCAACGG
This sequence comes from Pseudomonas sp. RL_105y_Pfl2_101, assembly GCF_963970585.1. NCBI lineage: Bacteria > Pseudomonadati > Pseudomonadota > Gammaproteobacteria > Pseudomonadales > Pseudomonadaceae > Pseudomonas > Pseudomonas sp. RL_105y_Pfl2_101. Next base: position 99,765 of record NZ_CAXAPG010000011.1, on the reverse strand, counting down.
GCAGCACGCGGCGGAACTGGCTACACAGGTTGGAATACAGACGGTGATCGTTGATCCGCTGCAACCTGTGCAAAGACGGGTGGTGCATGCTGGTGGCCCAGAAGGCCAGCCAGGTTTTCATTGCCGGGCCATTGACCTGGCTGGCGTCGAAGTTGCCTTCGATGATCACCTTGAGGTGAGCCCGGGCGCTTGTGTCCTCCAGCGCCTGGCGGCGCGCGGTGACGTTCTCGCTCAGGACACTCATCAGGTACTGGGCCGTGGCCGCGATCAGGCCATTCTTGTCCTGAAAGTAGTGACTGATGATGCCGTTGGAGACACCGGCCAAACGGGCGATCAGCGCAATGCTGGCGTCCCCCATACCGACCTGATCGACCGCTTGCAACGTGGCTTCGATCAGTTGTTGGCGGCGCATGGGTTGTATACCGACCTTGGGCATCTAGCACATCTCCTTAGGCCATTGGGCTCGCGAATGTCGTCTGCCGGAACGAAACCAGTCTATTTTGTTTTGATTGAACGTTCAATCAACAAAAAGTGAGTTCTGCGACGGCTCGTCGCTGTTGCCGAAATTCCTTATGCGCAAATGGGCATGTGGCACCTGAGACAGCGTGACCCCGCGGGATAAGGCGAGGTTTTTTCGGGATGTCTTTATGACATCCGTGGGTTGGATGCCCACTGGTCGATGGGCTGGAACGAAGAGAGGCGCCACCGGGGCTTGTGTGGGTTTGAGAGAGGGCCAAACAAAGACACCGCGTTCATCTCGCGGCGTCTTTGCAGGCGTTGGCTTAGCCCAGGTTCTTGCCCAGCAGTGCGTGGTACAGCTCGCTGTCGCCGAGGATCCCGACGATTTGCTGGTTATCGTGGAGCACCAGTTTATTGCCGGTCTGGTAGCGAATCTGCAACGCGTCGCGCATGCCGATGTTGGAGTCCACCAGGGTCGGGTGCCGGCCCAGTTCTTCGACGGCTTGGCCCGGTACCCAGTTTTGCAGGTCCAGCGCCGCGCCGTTCTGCCGGGCGCCCTTGATGGTGTTGCCTTCGGCCAGGTCGAGCCAGGAGTCGCCGCTCGGGTCCAGGCACACCGAACCGTTGATGCGCTTGCAGTTGTCCAGGGTGCGCATCAGGCTGCGACCGCACAGCACGTTGAGCGGGTTGGTGTGGGCGACGAAGGTGCGCACGTAGTCATCGGCCGGGTTCAGCACGATCTCTTCGGGTTTGCTGTACTGGACGATCCGGCCGTCTTTCATGATCGCGATACGGCTGCCCAGCTTCAGGGCTTCGTCGAGGTCGTGGCTGACGAACACGATGGTTTTGCTCAGCTTGCGTTGCAGCTCCAGCAGTTCGTCTTGCAGGCCTTGGCGGATCAATGGGTCGAGGGCCGAGAACGGTTCATCCATCAGCAGGATGTCGGCGTCCATCGCCAGGGCGCGGGCCAGGCCAACCCGTTGCTGCATGCCGCCGGACAATTCGTCGGGCTTCTTGTTGCGCCACTGGGCCAGGCCCACCAGCTCCAGCTTCTCATCCACCAGCTTGCGGCGTTCTTTCTCAGGGCGACCCTGCATTTCCAGACCAAAGCTGATGTTCTCGCGCACCGTCAGCCAAGGCATCAGGGCGAACTTCTGGAACACCATGGCAATGCGCTGGGTGCGCATCATCTTCAGTTCGGCGGGGGTGCAGGAGGCGATGTCGATCTGCCGGCCTTCGTGTTCGACGAACAGCTTGCCGCGACTGACGGTGTTCAAGCCGTTGATGCAGCGCAACAGGCTGGATTTGCCGGAACCGGAAAGGCCCATCAAGACACAGATTTCGCCTTTCTCGATGTCCAGGCTGGCTTTTTCAACGCCGACGATCTGCCCGGTTTTCTTCAGGATTTCGTTGCGGGTCATGCCTTGGTCGAGCAGCTTCAGGGCTTCGCGTGGATCCCTGGCGAAGATCACGTCGACGTCTTCAAAATGAATGATGCTCATGCGTCACTCCTTACTTTGGCGTCGGGTTGTTTGCAGATTCGGTCGAGCATGATCGCCAGCAGTACGATTGCCAGGCCAGCTTCAAAGCCCAGGGCGATATCGGCGGTGTTCAGTGCGTTGACCACAGGTTTACCCAGGCCATCGGCCCCCACCAGCGCGGCGATCACCACCATCGACAAGGACAGCATGATGCACTGGGTGATACCGGCCGCGATGCTTGGCATCGCATGGGGCAGTTCGATACGCGACAGGAGTTGGCGACGGGAGCAGCCGAAAGCTTTGCCGGCGTCCATCAGTTCCTCTGGTACGTCGCGGATGCCCAGGTAGGTCAGGCGGATGGGCGCGGCAATCGCGAACACTACCGTGGAGATCAGGCCCGGGACCACACCCAGACCGAAAAGGGTCAGGGTAGGAATGAGGTATACGAAGGTCGGTACGGTCTGCATCAGATCGAGTACCGGGCGCATCAGGGTGTAGAACAGCGGCTTGTGCGCGGCAACAATGCCCAGCGGCACGCCGATCAGTACGCAAACCAGGGTCGCGAACAGCACCTGGGCGAGGGTTTCCATGGTCTCTTGCCAGTAACCCAGGTTGAGGATCAGCAGGAAGGACGCGATGACGAATACGGTCAGGCCCCATTTGCGCTGGATGAAGTGCGCGAATAGCGCGATGAGGCCGATCAAAGCCAACGGGTTGAACCAGGTCAGCGCAAACGTCACGCCGTGAATCATCGTTTCCAGAAACAGTGCGATGGCATCGAAAGTGTTGGCGCCGTGTTGCGTCAACCAATCGACGAAGCCGGCAATGTACTGGCCTAAGGGTATTTTTTGATCAATGAGCATGGTAGTGGACGTCCGCATGCAAGGGAATGAACAGCCCAGGCGGGCGGGCCCGCCTGGCATAACATAAGCAGTTACTGTGCAAGCTTGGCTTTCACGGCGTCCAGGCCAGGTTTACCGTCAATGGTGGTCACGCCAGCCAACCAGGTATCGAGTACCTGTGGGTTTTTCTTCAGCCAGGCCTTGGCGGCGGCCTCAGGTTTCATCTTGTCGTCGAGCACGTTGCCCATCAGCGTGCTTTCCATGTCGACGGTGAACTCCAGGTTTTTCAACAGCTGGCCAACGTTGCTGCACTCTTGGCTGTAGCCCTTGCGGGTGTTGGTCGCCACGGTTGCGGCACCGAAGTCGGGGCCGAAGAAGTCGTCGCCGCCGGTCAGGTACTGGATCTTGAAGCGGGTGTTCATCGGGTGTGGTGCCCAGCCGAGGAACACCACGTCGGTGCCACGCCTGGCGGAGCGGTCGACCTGCGAGAGCATGCCGGCTTCACTCGATTCGACGACTTTGAAGCCTGCATCCTTCAGGCCGAAGGCGTTCTTTTCGATCATGCTCTGGATCAGGCGGTTGCCGTCGTTGCCGGGTTCGATACCGTAGATCTTGCCGTCGAGTTCTTTCTTGAATTTGGGGATGTCGGCGAAGTCGTGCAGGCCTTTGTCATACAAAGCCTGAGGGACGGCGAGGGTGTACTTGGCACCCTTGAGGTTGGTGCGCACGGTTTCCACGGTGCCGGCTTCGCGGTAGGCCTTGATGTCGTTTTCCATGGTCGGCATCCAGTTGCCGAGGAACACGTCCATGTTCTTGCCATCGGCCAGGGACTTGTAGGTTACCGGCACGGAAATCATGGTGGTCTTGGTCGTGTAGCCGAGGGCGTCGAGTACCACGCTGGCGGTGGCGGTGGTCACGGTGATGTCGGTCCAGCCGACATCGGAGAAGTTGACGGTGCTGCACTGTTCGGGTTCAGCGGCGCTGGCCAACATTGGAAGACTCAGCATGGCTGCCAACAACAATGACGTGGAACCTTTCATGGGCGGACTCCTGGTGTTTTATCGGCGGTGTCCGGGAGGACAACCGCGCTTAATTGGATTCTGCGGTTGGTGGCGCGTGGGCACTGTGTGACACGCGGCCTTGCAAACGAGCCGTAACCGATCATGTACCAGTGCAAATCTGACGCCTACAGGGGGGGTCGTATCCAGTACAGGGAGGGTCGCATCTAGTATCGGTGATGTCGGTTACAGCTTTTTTTCGCCCCTGGGGGGGCTCTGACACGCAGAAAAACGGCGTAAAACCGGGGGCAGGGCGGGGCGGCGTTGGTGGGCATGATTGCGTCGGTGTCAGACGTCGGGGCCCAAGGCAAAAACCGGATGATGCGGCCATCCGACGTTGAGCTTAGCAGCTCCGTCACCGGACGCTCCTGCGCCCGGATGTGCCTGTTCTGGAGTTTTCGGCAATGGCAATCAGCGTTTTTGACCTGTTCAAAATCGGTATCGGTCCGTCCAGCTCACACACCGTGGGCCCGATGCGGGCCGCCGCATTGTTCGTGCAAGGTTTGCGTGAGCGAGGAATTTTGGGGCAGGTAGCACGGGTGGAAGTTCAACTCTACGGTTCGCTTTCCGCCACTGGCATCGGCCATGGTAGCGATAACGCGGTGATTATGGGCTTGATGGGCGAGTGGCCGGACGCGATCGACCCATCGCAGATTGGTGTGTGCATCGAGCGACTGCGCCAGACCCAGACTCTGCTGCTGGACGGTCGCCTACCGGTGCCTTTCGTCTGGTCCCGGGACATGCGCCTGATCGACGAAAACCTGCCATTCCATCCCAACGCCATGACGCTGGTGGTCGAGGCCGCCAACGGCGACGAGCTATACCGTAACACCTTTTACTCGGTCGGCGGCGGTTTCGTCGTCGATCAGGCCCAAGCCACCAGCGGTGTGGTGGACCTGGACCGCACCGAACTGCCTTACGATTTTTCCAGCGCCGAAGAGTTGCTCCAGTTGTGCCGCAGCCATAACTTGCGGGTGGCCGAGTTGATGATGGCCAACGAAAAGGTCTGGCGTTCGGAAGACGAGATCCGCAGCGGCCTGATGAAACTCTGGCGGGCCATGCAGGATTGCGTCGAGCAGGGCCTCAAGCACGAAGGTATCTTGCCGGGCGGCTTGAATGTGCGTCGGCGTGCGGCCAAGTTGCATCGCAGCTTGCAAGAGCTGAACAAGCCCAATGTCATCGGCTCGACCCTCAGTGCCATGGAGTGGGTCAACCTGTTCGCCCTGGCGGTCAACGAGGAGAACGCCGCCGGTGGGCGCATGGTCACGGCGCCGACCAATGGGGCGGCGGGGATCATTCCGGCGGTGCTGCATTACTTCATGAAGTTCAGCGAAGCGGTCACCGACGCCAACGTCGTGGATTATTTCCTCGGTGCGGCGGCCGTTGGAATCCTGTGCAAAAAGAACGCATCGATTTCCGGCGCCGAAGTCGGTTGCCAGGGCGAAGTGGGATCGGCCTGCGCCATGGCGGCTGCAGGCCTGGCGCAAATCCTCGGGGCCACGCCGGAGCAACTGTGCAACGCGGCGGAAATCGGCCTGGAGCACAACCTCGGCCTGACCTGCGACCCAGTGGGTGGCCTGGTGCAGGTGCCGTGCATCGAGCGCAATGCGATCGCCGCGGTCAAGGCAATCAACGCCGCCCAAATGGCCCTGCGCGGGGATGGCCAGCATTTCATCTCCCTGGATCGGGTGATCCGCACCATGCGTGATACCGGTGCCGACATGCATGACAAATACAAGGAGACCTCGCGCGGCGGCTTGGCGGTCAGTGCGGTGGAGTGCTGAATCGCGTTCGCGCAACCCTCTGTAGCAAGGGGGTTCTCTGTGGGAGCAAGGCTTGCCCGCGATGGGGGCAGTAGATTCAACATGGATGTCGACTGACCTACCACCCTCGCGAGCAAGCTTTGTTCCCACTGATGATTTTCTTTATCCACAAGAGCGAAAACTGCTCGCAAAATGAACACCGATCTGCAAACGCGCCACCTTTTGGCGCGTCGCAAACAGACAAGTCCCGTTTTGTCGATCCAGGCGCTGAAGCGCGCTCGACCGTCCGTCACCCGCACCTGTGGTGATACTCGTTGTGCAAGCGGCGCAGCCCAGTTCCCACAAGTGATACCGAACTGCTCACTGTCTGTTGTGGCAGGTGCCAGCCGCCATTGATGGCGCTCATAACCCGTACTCGATGCACGCCTTATATAGACTGCTCGTGATGTCGTTTTCAGGATTTATTGAACGCGTATTCAATTTTAGGCATGGCAATTGCTCTATCGCTGTAAAGCCCAGCTCCTTCGTGAGAACGAGGGCAACAACCAATAAAAAGAGCCTCCGCCTGAGGCCATCACCCGCTTTGTGTGAGGAGATACCGCGATGACGCCGTCCAACTCAGGGGCCCAATCCCAGAACCGTACGCCTCAATCCATCGGCTTTTTGCTGCTGGACAATTTCACGCTGATTTCCCTGGCGTCCGCGGTAGAACCGCTACGCATGGCCAACCAATTGTCCGGTCGTGAGCTGTATCGTTGGACCACCCTTACGGTCGATGGCGGCCAAGTCTGGGCCAGCGACGGTTTGCAGATCACCCCCGACGCCTCCATGCACAAGGCGCCGCCCCTGGATACTGTCATCGTCTGTGGCGGCGTCGGCATCCAGCGCACCGTGACCCGCGAACACGTGTCGTGGTTGCAGAGCCAGGCCCGCCAGTCCCGTCGCCTCGGCGCGGTTTGTACCGGCAGTTGGGCCCTGGCCTGCGCCGGCCTGCTGGACGGCTTCGATTGCAGCGTGCACTGGGAATGCCTGGCTGCCATGCAGGAAGCTTTCCCGCGGGTGTCGATGAGTACCCGTTTGTTCTCCCTAGACCGCAACCGCTTCACCAGCTCTGGTGGCACCGCGCCGCTGGACATGATGCTGCACTTGATCAGCCGCGATCACGGTCGTGAACTGTCGGCGGCGATCTCGGAAATGTTTGTCTACGAGCGTATCCGCAACGAACAGGACCATCAGCGTGTGCCGCTCAAGCACATGCTCGGTACCAACCAACCGAAGTTGCAGGAAATCGTCGCGCTGATGGAGGCCAACCTCGAAGAGCCGATCGACCTGGACGAACTGGCGGTGTACGTCGCCGTGTCCCGGCGACAGTTGGAGCGGTTGTTCCAGAAATACCTGCACTGTTCGCCGTCGCGCTATTACCTCAAGCTGCGGCTGATCCGTGCACGGCAACTGCTCAAGCAGACGCCGATGTCGATCATCGAAGTGGCCTCGGTGTGCGGCTTCGTCTCCACCCCGCACTTCTCCAAGTGCTACCGCGAATACTTCGGCATTCCGCCTCGCGACGAACGCGTCGGCTCCAATACCACCCAACAGGTGGCGATGTTGCCGCTGCCGCAGGCGCTGGTGCTGTCGCCATTGTCCGGCCCGCTGTCGGCGCTGAGCCAGGCGCGTAATGAGTCGACGTTTGCCAGTGTGAGACTCTGAGACCGTAGCGTCTTCATCGCGAGCAAGCTCGCTCCCACAGTTGGATTGGGGTTTGGCTGGAGAGGCGGGTTGGCTGTAAGGCCGCCTTCGCGAGCAAGCTCGCTCCCACAGTTGGATTGGGGTTTGGCTGGAGAGACAGGCCGGCTGTCAGGCGCGCCTCGCGAGCAAGCTTTGCTCCCACAGGTCCTGCTCAAACAGATCTGATGGGTGTACGACGGGGAGAGCTAGGTCGGCTACTAGGCCGCCTCGCGGTGGACGTTGATCGCGGCGGGCCCACGGAGCAATGCCTTCGTTCGGGCACACCGAGCCTAGGCGAGGTGCCGAGTGGTGGGGCAAAGCGTTTTTGCTTACTTTTGGCGCTCTTCCAAAAGTGAGCCGCCGTCAGGGCGGAACCATAAGCCGCCGTTACCGCAGCAACGGATATGTACTCAGTCAGGCCGCCATCGCGAGCAAGCTCGCTCCCACAGGTTTCGTGAACGACACAAATCCTGTGGGAACCATTGGTTCTGTCAGGCGCTATGGTTCTGCTGGTATTGCATCAACGCCGGCAACAGTTGCTTATCAATTGCCTGGCGCACGGCCGGCAGGATGGTGGCGCTGCTGGTGTACATATCCTTGACCATCCGCCGCAATTCATTGGCACGGATGGTGTCCAGCCCCCGCACAGCACACTCGCACGCCTGTTCGGCCGTGGAGCCACTGGGTATTTGCAGACCCAGGGCCTTGAGGTGGCCCAGCAGGTCTTCCTGGTCGATCAAATCGGCGTACATCATGACGCTTTTCCTTGTTCAGGGATTGGGGTCGTGTCTCGATTCTGGTAGCCACCCGAAGCGGCGGCAAGGGCAAATGGTCGCAATGTCATGAATGACTATGGAGGCGTCGTTTTCGGCTAACTTGCACGGGACTGGACTGGGCACACTGCCCACAAGCTGAATCACGATGGTTTGGTCACCCTCGCGCGACAGCTCCTCCAGTAACGCAACCTGCCCCGATCCTGTCACGGCTTGATCGGGGATTTTTTTGCCTGTGTGAATCAGGTGAAAGTGTGTTGTTTGATCGGGCGCCTTCGCGAGCAGGCTCGCTCCCACAGCGGTTCTGTGTCGTTCATAGAACCTGCTCGCGCTGAACGATGATGCGGTCTAACGCTGCAACACCAGAATCCGCGACAACAACTCATCCCGATCCACATAGCACCCCTGGAAATGCCGGGCCCCGGAAGCCGGGTCGAAGGCATTGCGGGCGTGGAGGATGCGGCGGTTGTCGAAGCACCAGAGCTGGCCGGGTTCGAGGCGCTGTACCAGGCGAAATTGTGGCTCTCGGGTCAGGGCAATGAAGCGGCGGTAGGCGTGGTAAAGCTTGGGCATCTGCTCGACCGAGGTGTCGAACGGCCCACGCAGGAAGTTCGCCATGCGGATTTCCGAAACCTGCCCAAGGGCATCCAGCGCGATGATGGGGGCCAGGCAGCGGTAGTCGCTGTGGCGGTCCTTGTTGCGAAACTCCACCGGGATCCGGCACAGCGCGTCGAAGGCCTCGGGGTCTTTCTGGCGCAGGGAATCGGCAATGGCGAAACCGTCGACAAAAATGCTCTCGCCACCGTCGGCGTCATTCACCAGGCAATGCAAGAATTGCAGCCCCGGCTGCAATTCCCGGGTCGGCAAATCACTGTGCAGCGGCAGGTTGAAAGCGGTGTAGGCGTTGCTGTCGGCATCGGCCTTGGACTGCACGTTGAACAGCACGCCGAAGTTGCTCTCTCGAATGAAGGCAATGCGCTGGGCAACTCGTTTCAGCGAGCCGGGTTCGGTGGGTACGCCGCGCACTTGGGTCAGGCCGATGTCGCGTACCGCCAACAACCATTGCAACAACGCATCGGCATCGTCCATCAGTGCCGGGTAATCGAACACTGGCAATTGCAGGTCGCGCCGCCACAATTGGCGCCGGGGTTTGTTCGCCAGGCGCTCGGCTCGGGACTGATCATCGTAGGCGTGGGCGCGCAACCAGCCCGGGTCGAAACGGCTCTGGTGACCGTCCTGCCAGTCCACACACAGGCAGCCTTCGTCGTCGAGGCGGGTTGCGTCGGGGGCGATGTCTTCAGGGACGTCGACGATTTCCAGCACCTGCTCGCGGGTGACGCTGTAGACGCATTGTGGGCAAGGGCAGTTGTCCCGCAACCACGGGTGATGAAAGGGGCTGACCCGGCCGTCGGCCCACGTCACTTGCACCCGGTCGGACAACGGTGTGGCGGCGGTCAATGGGAAGATCAGGGGGTAACGGCGGAAGTCGGCAAAAGCGGCGGCGGTGTTCATGCGATCTCCTGTGTAAGGCTTACCGGGCGGCAGGCAGGGCGATGACCCGGCCGATATAGGTCGGCGGCAGGTCGGATTGTTGCTCGAGCAAGGCGTTGAGCCGGCCCAGGGTCTGTTCCGTGAAGGGCGCCGAGCGCGGGCCGGCCAGGTCGACGTGCAGCAGCATCTGTTCATTGCCGGCCAGCTCTTTATCACCGCCGACCAGATGCAGGCTGTGGTAGAGGTGCAGGCGTTTGGCGTCGTGGCCGATGATGTGCGTGTGCACCTCGACCTGGGCGTCGAGCTTCACTTCGTGCAGGTAGTTGAGATGAAGTTCGAGGGTGAACAGCGAGTGGCCGCAGGCTTCGCGGTTCTGGCTGTCCAGGCCGAGCCGGTCCATCAGCGCGTCGGTGGCGTAGCTGAAGATCAGCAGGTAGAAGGCATCGCGCAGGTGGCCGTTGTAATCAACCCATTCGGGGAGGATGTGGGTTTGGTAGGGGGTGAGGGTGGGCATGATGACGATCCAGCGGAAGATTGGGATTCATGTGGGAGCGGGCTTGCTCGCGAAGGCGGTGTATCTGCCGCACGATATTTAGCGGATGTACCAGCCTCTTCGCGAGCAAGCCCGTTCCCACCGGGGGTTATTCAGCGAAAGACATGCCGTGCTTGGCCTTGGTGGTCTTCACCGCCTCCAGCACCGCCAGCAGGCAATCATCACGATAGCGCTCCAGGGCCGAGATGCTGTGGCTGCCCAATTGCGCGCGGGTGCCGTCCACCACATCGTCGATCAGTTTTTCGGTCAGCTCTGGCGCTGGCAGGTAGGTCCACGGCAGTTGCAGCGCCGGGCCGAACTGGGCCATGAAGTGCCGCATGCCGGCATCGCCGCCGGCCAGGGTGTAGGTCAGGAACGTGCCCATGAACGACCAGCGCAGTCCGGCGCCAAAGCGGATGGCGTCGTCAATTTCCCCGGTGGTGGCGACGCCGTCGTTGACCAGGTGCAGGGCTTCGCGCCACAACGCTTCGAGCAGGCGGTCGGCGATGAAACCGGGCACTTCCTTGCGCACGTGCAGCGGCCGCATGCCGAGGGATTCGTACACCTGCATCGCCGCCTGCACGGCTTCGGGCGCGGTGTGTTTGCCGCCGACCACTTCCACCAGCGGCAACAGGTAGACCGGGTTGAACGGGTGCCCGACCACACAGCGTTCCGGGTGGGTGGAACCCTCATAGAACTCGCTTGGCAGTAACCCCGAAGTGCTGGAGCCGATGAGCGCGTTTGACTTGGCGGCGGCGCTGATCTGAGCGTGTAGCTCGAGTTTCAATTCCAGTCGCTCGGGGGCGCTTTCCTGGATGAAGTCGGCGTCGCGCACGCAGTCTTCGATGGTGGCGACAAAGCGCAACCGATCTTGCGAAGCGCCGGGTGCCAGGCCTTGTTGCTCCAGGGCGCCCCAGGCATTGGCGACGCGCTTGCGCAACGCTGCTTCGGCACCCGGCGCCGGGTCCCAGGCGACGACGTCCAGGCCATGGGCCAGGGCCCGGCTGACCCAGCCGCTGCCGATCACACCGCTGCCCAGGGCGGCGAAGGTCTTGATGTCGGTGATAAAGCTCATGGTGATGTCCTGAAGAAATAGTTCGGTGATCTCCTGTGGGGGCAAGCCTTGCTCCCACAGGTTGTGCCCCCCGATAGGGGAAGGTGGATGTCGGCTCAGCCGCGCTGGGTCAGGCCCATTTTCTTGCGACCTTCAGCCGGGGTGAGCACGCGGGCGCCGAGGCGGCTGAGGATTTCGCCGGCGCGCTCCACCAACTGACCGTTGGTAGCGAGGACGCCTTTGTCCAGCCAGAGGTTGTCTTCCAGGCCGACCCGCACGTTGCCTCCCAGCAGCACCGCCTGGGCGGCCATCGGCATCTGCATGCGGCCGATGCCGAAGCCGGCCCACACCGCGTCCGCCGGCAAGTTGTCGACCATGGCTTTCATGGTGGTGGTGTCGGCCGGCGCGCCCCATGGGATGCCCAGGCAGAGTTGGAACAGCGGGTTGTCCAGCAGGCCTTCCTTGATCAGTTGCTTGGCGAACCACAGGTGACCGGTGTCGAAGATCTCCAGCTCGGCCTTGACGCCCAGCTCAGTGATGCGCTTGGCGCCGGCCCGCAGTTGCGCCGGGGTGGAGACGTAAATGGTGTCGCCGTCGCCGAAGTTCAGGGTGCCGCAATCCAGGGTGCAGATTTCCGGCAACAGCTCTTCGACGTGGGCCAGGCGGGTCAGCGGCCCAACCAGGTCGGTGTTGGGACCGAACGCCATCGGCCGTTCGCCCGCACCGATCTCCAGGTCGCCGCCCATGCCGGCGGTGAGGTTGACGATGATGTCCACGTCCGCCTCTCGGATGCGCGCCATCACTTCGCGGTACAGCGCCACGTCACGGCTGAACTTGCCAGTCTGCGGGTCGCGGACGTGGCAATGGACCACCGTGGCCCCGGCCTTCGCCGCCTCGACGGCGGCGAAGGCGATCTGTTTCGGGGTGACCGGCACGTGGGGGCTCTTGGCGGTCGTGTCGCCAGCACCGGTGAGTGCGCAGGTGATGATGACGTCGTGGTTCATGGTGCGGCTTCCTTCAGGCGTGGTGAGTCACCGCGCAGCCGTTTGGCGCTGCGCAGATGGATAACGGTTGTTCAGTTGCTGGTGAGTTTCAGGTTGTCGGCGGCGGGCTTGCCGTCGAAGGTGGTCACGCCTTCGAGCCAGCGCTGCTTGTCTTGCGGATGATCCTTGAGCCATTGCCGGGCCGATTCGAGCGGGTCCTTGTGATCGAGCAACGGCTGCATCATCCGGCTCTCATCTTCGGCGCTGAACGTCAGGTTGCTCAGCAAGCGGCCGACGTTCGGGCATTGCTCGGCGTAGTTCGGCGCAGTGACCGTCCAGACGGTGGCCATGCCTTCGTTCGGGCCGAGGGCGTCGTCGCTGCCGGTGAGGTAGGTCATTTGCACGTTGACGTTCATCGGGTGTGGCGCCCAGCCGAAGAACACCACGGCCTCCTTGCGCCGCACGGCACGGTCCACGGCGGCGAGCATGCCGGCCTCGCTGGACTCCACCAGCTGGAATTTGCCCAGGCCGAACTGGTTCTTGGCGATCATCGCCTTGATCTGGGTATTGGCGCCGGAGCCGGGCTCGATGCCGTAGATTTTGCCGCCCAGCTCTTTTTCGAATTTGGCGATGTCGGCGAAGGTCTTCAGGCCCTTGTCGGCCAGGTAGGTCGGCACGGCCAGGGTGGCGCGGGCGTCCTTGAGGCTGGGCTGTTCCAGCACCTTGACCTGCTTGGCCTCGACGAACGGGGTGATGGTCTGGGTCATCAGCGGGTTCCAGTAGCCCAGGAACAAGTCCAGCCGCTGGTCGCGGATGCCGGCGAAGATGATTTGCTGGGAGGCGCTGGTTTGCTTGGTCTTGTAGCCGAGGCCGTCGAGCATCACTTGGGTCAGGGCGCTGGTGGCGATGACGTCGGTCCAGTTGACCACGCCCAGGCGCACGTTCTGGCACGCGGCGGGCTCGGCGGCCATGGCGGCGCCATTGAGCAAAGTGGTACCGCAAAGTCCAAGTACGCAGGAGCTGATCAGTCGTTTCATGTCGGGTTCCTCGGCAGCTTATTGTTATGGGGTGCGGCATCTGCGCGCCGGTGATGCCAAGTTACGCAGCCCGGTGCCAGGCAAAACGCACAGCGGCGACGTGCTCTTGCACTGCAGCGACTCTTGAACGGCCGTTGCAACTGGCGTATCAAGGTCCGCACGCTACCCGCCAACCGAGTGCGCTCCATGTCCCAGGATTTCTACTTTTTGTTGATGCCGGGTTTTTCGGCCATCGGTTTCATTTCGGCCATCGAGCCCTTGCGGGTCGCCAATCGGTTTCGTGGCGAGCTGTACCGCTGGCATGTGCTGAGTGTCGATGGCGGGCCGGTGCTGGCGAGCAATGGCATGTCGGTCAACGCCGATGCCGCACTGGAGCCCTTGAAGAAAGGCGCGACCCTCTGGGTGGTGGCCGGATTCGAACCGCTGAAATTCGCCACCCCGGCACTGGAGCGCTGGTTGCATCGGCTGGACAACGAAGGCGTGACGCTGGGCGGCATCGACACCGGCAGTGTGGTGCTGGCCGAGGCGGGGCTGTTGGAAGGGCACCGCGTGACCTTGCACTGGGAGGCGCTCGAGGCGTTCAAGGAGTCTTATCCGCAACTCAGCGTGACCCAGGAACTGTTCGAGATCGACCGTCGCCGCATCACTTGCGCGGGCGGCACTGCTTCCATCGACCTGATGCTGGACCTGATCGGCCAGGCCCACGGTTCGGAACTTTCGATCCAGGTCAGCGAGCAGTTCGTGCTCGGCCGCATCCGCCCGCGCAAAGATCACCAGCGCATGGAAATCGCCAACCGCTATGGCATTCGTAACAAGAAACTGGTGCACGTCATCGGTGAGATGGAAGCCCACAGCGAGCCGCCCCTGAGCACCTTGGCGCTGGCCGAGTCGATCAACGTCACCCGTCGCCAGCTCGAACGCCTGTTCCGCCTGCACCTGAACGACACCCCGAGCAACTTCTACCTGCGTCTGCGCCTGGAAAAGGCCCAGCAACTGTTGCGCCAGACCGACATGAGCGTGTTGGAAGTGAGCATTGCCTGCGGCTTTGAGTCACCGTCGTACTTCACCCGCAGTTATCGGACACGCTTCGCGCGCTGCCCGCGGGAGGATCGGCGACAAGTGGCGATAAATCAAACGCTTCAATGACCGGCGCATCGAGAACAATTAAAAATAACTTGATTTAGATTGTTTGTGGCGGGTGCTGTGATTTTTTCAAGACTGTCCTCCGTAAGTTTCGGCGGACAAGCCTGTATTGATGCGCGACGTGAAAAGGAACGGGTGTGGAAGTCCAACCGGGGTGGTTATGCGCTGGAGGACAAGGCGTTTGTCGATGGGTTGAAGGGGTATCGTAAGCAACAGAATCGGTCCTGACCCGATTAGCGGTCGAGCATAGTGACCTGAGTGGAGAGGGGGGGGTGTGGGAGCAAAGCTTGCTCGCGAAACAGTCGACTCGGTTTCTGAAGGACCGCATCGCCTCCATCGCGAGCAAGCTTTGCGCCCACAAAAAATCCCATGGCTATAGGTACGGTGTTCGGTGCAAAAGCTCTATTTCTTCATCAGCGCCGAACACGCCGCCTTATAAGCCTCATGCTGATACTTGTTCAGCGTCGCCGGCGGGGTGAAGTCGTGTTTCTTGCTCTGCGCATTGAGGGTTTGCGGTGACAGCAGCGTCACCTCGCAACCTTCCAGCAACTGGAAAACCCCTTCGATCTTGAACGTGGTCGGGCCACCGGCGAACTCACCTTTCTTGCTGCGCTTCTTGATGGCGATGCGTTCGATGCCGTTGTCCGTCACGAACGCCCGCACTTGGGCGGCGAAAGCCTTGACGTTGGCGGCGTCGTCATCGTCGTCCAGGGCGATTTTCTTGGTGTTCAGCGCGACGTGGCTCAGCACCTGTTGATCCAGCGAGGCAACAGCGATGATCGCTTCGCTGCCTTTGATTTCGATGCCGCAAGTTTTCATGTGAAGCCCTTTGCTCGATGGTGACGTGCAGCTTACAGCTCCAACTGATCAGCCTGGATACCAAAGGCCGCAGCAATTTTTTCGCGGGTGGCGCGGCGAGGCTTGGCGACGGACTCTTG
Organism: Pseudomonas sp. RL_105y_Pfl2_101; assembly: GCF_963970585.1. Taxonomy (NCBI): domain Bacteria; kingdom Pseudomonadati; phylum Pseudomonadota; class Gammaproteobacteria; order Pseudomonadales; family Pseudomonadaceae; genus Pseudomonas; species Pseudomonas sp. RL_105y_Pfl2_101. Next base: position 84,486 of record NZ_CAXAPG010000011.1, on the reverse strand, counting down.
CTGGGCAAAGGCCGGTTGAGAAATACCCAGGCGCCTGGCGACTTCATCTTGAGTCAGGTTCAGGTGTTCGCGCCAGGCACGGCTGGGCGTGGCGCCGTCGACGATGCGGCTGACGACTGCATGGGGGATGAGATCGGGTTGCAGTTTCTGCGCGACGTATTGGGCATACGCAATGACCACAAAGGCGGGATGCCCGTCTGCGTCATTGATGATCTGAATATCAGTAGGGACGCTCATCGCGTTTCCTGACCTCTTGAATGCTGACGATCTTGATCGCCCCGTCCCAATCGAACATGACTCGATAGCGGCCTACCCGAAGGCGATAGGCGTAGTCATGGCCGACAAGCGCTTTGACGTTCACCGCGTCGGGCATCTGGGCGAGCGCCGTAACGGCGTCCCGAACCTGGGCCTGATGGGCAGCATGCAATTTTAGAAGCTGCCTAACGGCTTTTCCGGTCCTGTGGATGGTGTTCATGGAAGGACATAAGTCTTTTATGAGGTTTGCGAAACCTGACTTATATCCCCTTCAGGGCCAATGCGTGAAAGGTGTCTGAATATTGCCCTCAGTCTTGCCCAATCGACTCCAAAAACTCCGACCGGTCATCGCTCACTTGGGCCATGCAGTCGTTTTCGGCGATTTTGTAGGCGTCGCTGCCGGGTTTGGCCGGGAAGGCGGCGATGGCGCAGTCGGCGTCGCGCTGTTTTTGCCACAGTTGTTGGGCGGTATTGACCTTGGTGGTGATGTCGTTGAGCTGGGCCTTGTCGCTGGCGTAGCGGGTTTGCAGGCGCTCAAGGAGGCTCTGCAGGTTTTCGTCCAGCAGTTGTACGGCGGCGGTTTTTCCGTAGGCCGAGCAGGCCAGGGTCTGGACGTCGTTTTCAACTTCGTCGCAGGGGTTGGGCTCGGTGTCTTCGGTTGCGTGTGCCAGGGTGCTGATCAGTGCCAAAGTCAGGAAGAGTGATTTCATCGCGTTGCCGCTCAAGTCCAGTGAAAACCAGTGATGCGGCGGATTCTGGCGCAAGCGTCAGGTAAAGAACAGACGGGTGGGGTGGGCCTGTTGTAGTCCATTGTCGTGGATTGACGCTTTCGGCAATTCCCCTGTCGTTTTTGCACCGGGTCGCCACGGCCCTCAGGCATATGCTGGCCCCAAAGCGCCGGCACACGATTCGGCGCATGAATCGCTGACAAAAGGGGACTGCCTGATGAGCCCAGCGCAATTGCACGCCGACAGCATCGTTATCGACGGGCTGATCATTGCCAAATGGAACCGCGACCTGTTCGAAGACATGCGCAAGGGCGGCCTGACCGCGGCCAATTGCACCGTGTCGGTGTGGGAAGGTTTCCAGGGCACCATCAATAATATCGCGGCCAGCCAAAAACTGATCCGCGAGAACAGCGACCTGGTGATCCCGGTGAAAACCACCGCCGACATCCGTCGCGCCAAGGAACAGGGCAAGACCGGCATCATTTTCGGTTTCCAGAACGCCCACGCTTTCGAAGACCAACTCGGCTACGTCGAGATCTTCAAGCAACTGGGCGTGGGTGTGGTGCAGATGTGCTACAACACCCAGAACCTGGTCGGCACCGGTTGCTACGAGCGCGACGGTGGCCTGTCGGGCTTCGGCCGCGAAATCGTCGCCGAGATGAACCGTGTCGGCATCATGTGCGACCTGTCCCACGTCGGTTCCAAGACGTCCGAAGAGGTCATCCTCGAATCGAAGAAGCCAGTGTGCTACTCCCACTGCCTGCCGTCCGGCCTGAAGGAACACCCGCGCAACAAATCCGATGAAGAGCTGAAGTTCATTGCCGGCCACGGCGGTTTCGTTGGCGTGACCATGTTCGCGCCGTTCCTGGCCAAGGGCATCGATTCGACCATCGACGACTACGCCGAAGCCATCGAATACACCATGAACATCGTCGGTGAAGACGCCATCGGCATCGGCACCGACTTCACCCAGGGTCACGGCCAGGACTTCTTCGAAATGCTGACCCACGACAAGGGCTATGCACGTCGTCTGACCAGCTTCGGCAAGATCATCAACCCCCTGGGCATCCGCACCGTGGGCGAGTTCCCGAACCTCACCGAGACGCTGCTCAAGCGCGGCCATCCTGAGCGGGTGGTGCGCAAAATCATGGGCGAGAACTGGGTCAACGTCCTGAAGGACGTCTGGGGCGAATAAACGCCGCCGTATCGCCGAATCCCTTACCTGCGGCCGTCTGTGCCGCAGGCAATACCACGCATTTCCGGAGTCAAGTTTTCATGGCCAAAATCGCCCCTCAACTGCCTATCGAAGTCGACAGCGAAACCGGTATCTGGACGTCAGACGCCCTGCCGATGCTGTACGTGCCGCGTCACTTTTTCGTCAACAACCACATGGGCATCGAAGAAGTGCTGGGCGCCGACGCCTACGCCGAGATTCTCTACAAGGCCGGCTACAAATCCGCCTGGCACTGGTGTGAAAAAGAAGCCGAATGCCATGGCCTGGAAGGCGTCGCGGTGTTCGAGCACTACATGAAGCGCCTGTCGCAGCGTGGCTGGGGCCTGTTCAAGATCCAGGACATCGACCTGGACAAAGGCACCGCCAGCGTCAAGCTCGAACACTCGGCATTCGTCTATGTGTACGGCAAGGTCGGGCGCAAGGTCGACTATATGTTCACCGGTTGGTTCGCCGGTGCCATGGACCAGATCCTGGCCGCGCGCGGCAGTTCGATCCGCACCGTGGCCGAGCAGGTCTACGGCGGTTCCGAAGAAGGCCACGACGACGGCCTGTTCATCGTCAAGCCGTTGTAAGTCGAGGATCGCGCCATGGCTTTTGAAGCAATGTTCCAGCCGATCCAGATCGGCAAGCTGACCATCCGCAACCGCGTGCTCAGCACCGCGCACGCCGAGGTCTACGCCACCGACGGCGGCATGACCACCGACCGGTACGTGAAGTATTACGAAGAGAAGGCCAAGGGCGGCATCGGCCTGGCGATCTGCGGTGGATCGTCCGTGGTCGCCATCGACAGCCCGCAGGAGTGGTGGAGCTCGGTGAACCTGTCCACCGACCGCATCATCCCGCACTTCCAGAACCTGGCCGACGCCATGCACAAGCATGGCGCCAAGATCATGATCCAGATTACCCACATGGGCCGTCGCTCGCGCTGGGATGGCTTTAACTGGCCGACCCTGATGTCGCCGTCTGGTGTGCGTGAGCCGGTGCACCGTGCCACCTGCAAGACCATCGAGCCGGAAGAGATCTGGCGGGTGATCGGCAACTATGCCCAGGCGGCACGACGTGCCAAGGCCGGTGGCCTGGACGGTGTCGAACTGTCCGCCGTGCACCAGCACATGATCGACCAGTTCTGGAGCCCGCGGGTCAACAAGCGTACCGACGAGTGGGGCGGCAGCTTTGAGGGCCGGATGAAGTTCGGCCTGGAAGTGTTGAAGGCCGTGCGTGCCGAAGTGGGCGACGATTTCTGCGTGGGCATGCGCCTGTGCGGTGACGAGTTCCACCCGGACGGTTTGTCCCACGAAGACATGAAGCAGATCGCCAAGTACTACGACGACACCGGCATGCTCGATTTCATCGGCGTGGTGGGCTCGGGTTGCGACACCCACAACACCCTGGCCAACGTCATCCCGAACATGAGTTATCCACCGGAGCCGTTCCTGCACCTGGCCGCCGGGATCAAGGAAGTGGTCAAGGTTCCGGTTTTGCACGCGCAAAACATCAAGGACCCGAACCAGGCTACGCGGATCCTGGAAGGCGGTTATGTCGACATGGTCGGTATGACCCGCGCCCACATCGCCGACCCGCACCTGATCGCCAAGATCAAGATGGGCCAGATCGACCAGATCAAGCAATGTGTCGGCGCCAACTACTGCATCGACCGTCAGTACCAAGGCTTGGACGTGCTGTGCATCCAGAACGCCGCGACGTCCCGTGAATACATGGGCGTGCCGCACATCATCGAGAAGTCCACCGGACCGAAACGCAAGGTGGTCGTCGTGGGTGCCGGCCCGGCCGGGATGGAAGCGGCGCGTGTGGCCGCTGAACGCGGGCACGATGTGACCTTGTTCGAGAAGAAAGAATTCATCGGCGGACAGATCACCACGGCCTCGAAAGCCCCGCAACGGGACCAGATCGCCGGTATTACCCGCTGGTTCCAACTGGAGCTGGCGCGGTTGAAAGTCGACTTGCGCCTGGGTGTGGCAGCTGATGCGGCAACCATCATGGACGTGCGTCCGGACGTGGTGGTGCTGGCCGTCGGCGGGCATCCGTACCTGGAGCAGAACGAGCACTGGGGCGCCGCCGAAGGGCTGGTGGTCAGCAGCTGGGACGTGCTCGACGGCAAGGTTGCACCGGGCAAGAACGTGCTGGTCTACGACACCATTTGCGAGTTCACCGGCATGTCGGTGGCTGACTTCCTCGCCGACAAAGGCAGCCAGGTCGAGATCGTCACCGACGACATCAAGCCGGGCGTGGCCATTGGCGGGACGTCGTTCCCCACCTACTACCGCAGCATGTACCCCAAGGAAGTGATCATGACCGGGGACATGATGCTGGAGAAGGTCTACCGCGAAGGCGACAAGCTGGTGGCGGTGCTGGAGAACGAATACACCGGTGCCAAGGAAGAGCGCGTGGTGGACCAGGTGGTGGTGGAAAACGGCGTGCGGCCGGACGAAGAAATCTACTACGCGCTTAAGGAAGGTTCGCGCAACAAGGGCCAGATCGACGTCGAAGCCCTGTTCGCGATCAAGCCGCAACCGTGCCTGGAACAGAGTGGCGACGGCTACCTGCTGTTCCGCATCGGCGACTGCGTGGCCCAGCGTAATACCCACGCGGCCATCTACGACGCCCTGCGGTTGTGCAAGGATTTCTAACGGCTTGTGGATAACCCTGTGGGAGCAAGGCTTGCCCGCGATAAATGCGACACGGCGCATCTGACTGACCGAGTCGATCGCATCGCGGGCAAACCTTGCTCCCACAGGAATCGAGCAAGACATCCAGGTTTCTGTGCCTGCAAGACCTGAGGTCTTTGGGAGCTTCACCATGCTGAACACCCTTCTTCCCATCCTGCTGTTTGCCGCCCTGGGCCTCGCGGTCCTTGGCGCCTTGCGGCGGGTGAACATGTGGCGTCGCGGACGACCGGCCAAGGTCGACCTGATCGGCGGTCTTTTCGCCATGCCCAAGCGCTATATGGTGGATTTGCACCATGTGGTGGCGCGGGACAAATACATCGCCAATACCCACGTCGCCACGGCGGGTGGCTTTGTGCTGGCGGCGCTGCTGGCGATTCTGGTGCATGGTTTCGGCCTGCAGAACCGCATTCTGGGCTATGCCTTGCTGTTCGCCACGCTGCTGATGTTCAGCGGCGCGATCTTCATTGCCCTGCGTCGTCGTCATCCACCTTCACGGCTGTCCAAAGGCCCGTGGATGCGCCTGCCCAAGAGCCTGTTTGCGTTTTCCATCAGTTTTTTCCTGGTGACCTTGCCGGTCGCCGGGATCTTGCCGGCAGACTTCGGGGGCTGGGTATTGGTGGCGTTGTTGGGCCTGGGCGTGCTTTGGGGTGTGTCGGAAATGTTCTTCGGCATGACCTGGGGCGGGCCGATGAAACATGCCTTTGCCGGGGCCTTGCACCTGGCCTGGCATCGCCGCGCCGAACGCTTTGGTGGCGGCCGCTCAACCGGCCTCAAACCTTTGGACCTGAACGACCCCGCTGCACCGTTGGGCGTTGAGAAACCCAAGGATTTCACCTGGAACCAATTGCTCGGTTTCGACGCCTGCGTGCAGTGCGGCAAGTGCGAAGCGGCCTGCCCGGCGTTCGCCGCCGGCCAGCCGCTGAACCCGAAAAAGCTTATCCAGGACATGGTCGTCGGCCTGGCCGGCGGTACCGATGCGAAGTTCGCTGGCAGCCCCTATCCGGGTAAACCCGTGGGCGAACACAGCGGCAACCCGCATCAGCCGATCGTCAACGGCCTGGTGGACGCCGAGACCCTGTGGTCCTGCACCACCTGCCGGGCGTGCGTCGAGGAATGCCCGATGATGATCGAGCACGTCGATGCCATCGTCGACATGCGCCGCCACCTGACCCTGGAAAAAGGCGCCACGCCAAACAAGGGCGCCGAGGTGCTGGAAAACCTCATCGCCACCGACAACCCTGGCGGCTTCGCCCCGGGCGGGCGGATGAACTGGGCGGCGGACCTGAACCTGAACCTGCTCAGCGAGGTGAAATCCACCGACGTGCTGTTCTGGGTCGGCGACGGTGCCTTCGACATGCGCAACCAACGCACCTTGCGCGCCTTTGTCAAAGTGCTCAAGGCGGCGAACATCGACTTTGCCGTGCTCGGCCTCGAAGAGCGCGACAGCGGCGACGTGGCCCGGCGCCTGGGTGATGAAGCGACGTTCCAACTGCTGGCCAAGCGCAATATCCAGACCCTGGCCAAATACAGTTTCAACCGTATCGTCACCTGCGACCCCCATAGCTTCCACGTGCTGAAAAACGAATACGGCGCCTTCGATGGCAACTACCTGGTGCAGCACCACAGCACCTACCTGGCCCAAATCATCGACGCCGGGGCACTGAACCTTGGCCAGCACAAGGGCGACAGCGTGACTTATCACGACCCGTGCTACCTGGGCCGCTACAACGGCGAATACGAGGCGCCGCGCCAGGTGCTGCGTGCGCTGGGTATCGAGGTCAAGGAGATGCAGCGTTCCGGTTTCCGTTCGCGTTGCTGCGGCGGTGGCGGCGGTGCGCCGATCACCGACATCCCGGGCAAGCAGCGGATTCCCGACATGCGCATGGACGACATTCGCGAGACCGGCGCCGAACTGGTGGCGGTGGGTTGTCCACAGTGCACCGCCATGCTGGAAGGCGTGGTCGAACCGCGGCCGATGATCAAGGACATTGCCGAACTGGTGGCCGACGCGCTGCTGGAAGGCACGGCCCCGAACAAACCGGTGACGCCAGTCAAACGTGAACCTGCGGAGGTGCATTAATGAGCGACATCATCCGCCGCGACCCTCGCGCCGAGTGGATCGCCCGCAACCGCTTGCACCCGCTGCATGCGGCCATGCAACCGGTGCAGCATAGCTGGATGGGGCCCAATGGCATCATCCGCAAGAACGTTCATGGCGTTGGTTTCATTGGCCCTAACGGCATCAAGCGCATCGACCGCAGCGGCGCCCAGCAGGGTGGCGCGAGCAAGCGTACCGCCGCCGCTGAAGTGCAACTGCCGCTGCATCAAGTAGCGCAGCCGGCGTTCTACATCAGTGTGGTGCCGGACATGGTCGGTGGCCGCCTCAGCAGCCACGACCGCGATCTGCTTGGCCTGGCCCATCAGCTTGCCGGTAGCGACGGCGCAGTGTTGGCGGTGGTCTTCGGCGAGCACAAGGAAAGCACCTTCGCCACGGCGGGTGTCGACCGCTTGCTGGTATTGGAAGGCGAGGCCTTCAGCGGTTATGCACCGGAGCAACGGGTGCAAGGCCTGCGGGCTGTGGATAACCAATTCAGCCCACGCCATTGGCTGTTGCCTGACAGTCGCAGCGGTGGCGGCGAACTGGGCCGACGCTTTGCCGCCGCCTTGGGTGAACGCCCGGCCACGCGGGTCTGGCAGGTCAAGGGCGAAGAGTGCATCGGCCGTGCCGGTGCCGGCCTGCAGGACCTGGCTCGGCCGTTGGCGCGCTTGATCCTGGCGGCGGCCGAATGCGCCGAGCCGGTCAGCGACACCCGCCACGAAGCCTTGCCGGTGGAGTTATCCACAAGCGTGGCCCGCAGCTTGTCGCGTATCGAAGACCTCGGCGCGGTGGCGGTGGACCCGGGCGCGATCCCGATGGCCGAGGCCGAATTCATTTTCTCCGGCGGCAACGGGGTCAAGGACTGGGATCTTTTCCACAAGACCGCTGCGGCCCTGGGCGCCACCGAAGGCGCTTCGCGGGTGGCGGTGGACGACGGTTTCATGGCCCGGGATCGCCAGGTCGGTGCGTCTGGCACCTGGGTCACGGCGCGGGTCTACGTGGCCGTGGGGATTTCCGGGGCGATCCAGCACCTGCAGGGCATTGGCGCCTGCGACAAGGTGGTGGCGATCAACCTCGATCCGGGTTGCGACATGATCAAACGGGCGGACCTGTCGGTGATCGGTGACAGCGCGGCGATTCTCCAGGCCTTGATCGCGGCGGTAGAGGCTTACCGCAACGAAGCCAAGCGCGATGCGGCTTAAGAAGGATAAGTTGATGAGTACCCAAGTGATCAGCCTCGTGTCCATCGGCGCCCACCCCACTTCCGGGCGACCCCGGCGCGCCGAGCAGGACGCCCGGGCCGTGGAATTGGGCCTGCAACTGGCCGGCAGCGACCTGCAAGTGCTGCACGCCGGGGACGTGGCCGAACCGGCCCTGCGCGCCTACCTGGGCATGGGCCTGGATGAACTGCTCGTGCTGGAAAACCCCGTCGGCGCCGACGCGTTGCCGGCCCTGACCGATTACCTGCGTGACGCCGGCGCCCAAGTAGTGCTCACCGGTAGCCAGGCGGAAACCGGCGAAGGGTCGGGCATGTTGCCGTTCCTGCTGGCCGAGAATCTCGGTTGGCCGCTGGTGGTGGGGCTGGCCCAGGTCGAATCCATCGACGGTGGCGTGGCCCTGGTGCTGCAAGCCTTGCCCCGCGGCCAACGGCGCCGTCTCAAAGTGCGCCTGCCGTTCCTGGCCACTGTGGATAACGCTGCGCCAAAACCTCGGCAAAGCGCCTACGGCCCGGCCCGGCGCGGGGCGTTGCATGGCGAGGAAATCGAGGTGATCGACGACAGCTTGCTGGCGGTGGCGACCCTGCAACCGGCCAAGCCGCGACCCAAACGCTTGAAAGTGATCAAGGCCAAGAGCGGCGCCGACCGCATGAAAGCCGCCACGGCCAAGGCCAGCGGCGGAGGCGGGCAAGTGCTCAAGGGTGTGAGCCCGGAGGCGGGGGCCGAGGCGATTCTCAAGCTGCTGGTGGAGGAAGGGGTGGTTCGCTAGACTCAGGCTCAAGACAAAAACTGTGGGAGCGGGCTTGCTCGCGAAGGCGGTGCAGCAGTCGACATAAGGGTTGCCTGACACACCGCTTTCGCGAGCAAGCCCGCTCCCACAATTGAGATGCGTGTTACCCACAATCCCTGTGCGCCCCTCTGTGGATAACCTGTTCGGCCCTCGCCGCACACGGCGCCAATCGGGTCGTCCAGGCCTTTGCTTAAAAAACGATCAACCTCAACATCCGGCCATAAACCTGCTGGCCCGGCTGGTGCCGCGCCACAAACCTGCGCATGAAAAAACGCTTGTCAGCCAATGGAATCGATCAATGGAAGTTGAATTTCGTCCGGCCTTGCCCACGGATGCGTGGGAGATCGCCCATCTGTTCCGGATTTCCTCAGAGGGCGCGTCGGATTACATCTGGAGTCAATTGGCGGGGCCAGGGCAGGACCTCCTGGACGTGGGGGCTGCTCGTTATGCACGAGAAAATGTCGATTTTTCCTACCAGAACTGCCTTGTCGCCCAGGCCGATAGCCGGGTCATCGGCATGATGCACTGTTATGTGACGCGCGAGGATCCGCTGGCGGCTCCGGTGACCGATCCGGTTCTGGCGCCCTACGCCGACATGGAAGTGCCCGACACCCTCTATATCTCAAGCCTGGCCCTGCATGAAGGCTGGCGTAACAGGGGGCTCGGCGTGCGTTTTCTTGAGCTGGCGCAACAGCGTGCCGACCAACTGGCGCTCAAAGGCCTGAGCTTGATCGACTACGCCGCGAATACCGGTGCCCGGCGCTTTTATGAGCGCCAGGGCTTTGGCATCGTCAAAACCTGTCAGGTTGTCCCGCATCCACTGATTCGGGTGACGGGAGAGGCGTACCTCATGCATCGGCCTTGACCGTCATGGCGGCTTCACCAGAACCCTCTGTGGGAGCAAGCCCGCTCCCACAAGTGGAATGCGTGTTACCCACAATCCCTGTGCGCGCCTCTGTGGATAACCTGTTCGCCCCTCGCTGCACCCTATGTAAATCGGGCCCTGCCGGCCTGCGCTCAAAAAACATCCAGCCTAAGCCTTGGTTTTTATTGGCTTTTGTCTGTGAGTAACGGGCCGTTTCAGCCGAAACTTGCCCCCAATCTCTGTTGGCGCTTCTGTGGATAAGATGTTTGCTCTACGCTACAAGCCAGACGGGCCGGGGCGCTCATCGAATTGATCATAAACTGATCAATTTACTTTTTTAGTCAGGAAAACCTCCGGAAAACCTCGATTTATAAGCCGTCCAAGGGTTTTTCCACAGCATCGTCAAAATTACCCCCAAACACTGTTGGTGCTTCTGTGGATAAGGTGTTCGCTCACCTCCACAGACCAAGCATTCCGGGGCGTACAGGCGCTTGATCAAAAAACAACCGATAGACCGGAAAAACCGTCATTGTTCATAAGTCACGGTTTTTATTCACGTTGTCGGTGGAGAAATGCCGGGCATGTGTGCACTTGTCCCCATTTGCTGTGGGTGGCCATGTGGATAACTTGTTCGCCAAACGCTGCAAGCCACGGCCGGCATAGCGAAAATCGCGATAGATCAAATTTCATACAGTTCTAAGTCACACCCTTGACGAGGGTCTTTGGGCTGTCTTCACTTCATGGCACAAGGACATCGCGACTTTATCCACATCAGGTTCAGGGAGAGCACATGATGGATAGCAAGGCCCCCCACCCACACCTGCTTTCATCGGTGACCTGCGTCCCGACACCTCCCACCTCGTTGCACAAACGCACTCATCGTCGCGCCGTCAATCAGCGTGCGCGTCTATAGCGCCCGGGTTTTCCCTGTCGCACCGTTGACTGCCGCCGGACCCTGCAAGGGCCGGTGGCCAGGCGTTCGTGCGCCTGTCGATTTGCAGGCAACCGCAGAGTTGCCCCTTCTGCCTGAGAGGACTTGAACATGACACGGATCTCGACCCCCATCAGTGACATCCAGGAACACTACGACGTGATCGTCATCGGTTCCGGCTACGGTGGCGGCATTGCTGCCTCGCGTTTGTCCCGGGCCGGGCGCAAGGTGTGCCTGCTGGAGCGGGGGCGGGAAATTCAGCCCGGCGAATACCCCAATACCCTGCTCGCGGCCACCGAGGAACTGCAAGTCCACGACCCGGATGGCCACATCGGTTCGCGCACCGGGCTATTCGACCTGCACGTCAACGCCCAGCAGAACGTGGTGGTCGGTTGTGGCCTGGGCGGCACGTCGCTGATCAATGCCAACGTTTCGCTGGAGCCCGAGCCTGGCGTGTTCGAGGACCCGCGCTGGCCCCAGGCGGTCCGTGAGCACCGCGACACGCTGCTCAAGGACGGCTACGCGCGGGCCCGGGAGATGCTCAAGCCTAATTCGTACCCGGCGTCGGAGCCGAACCTGCCCAAGCTGGATGCCCACAAGAAGTCGGCCGATTACCTCAAGCAAGGCGCGCATTTCTACAAGCCGCCGATCAACGTGACCTTCGACAAGCTGCCCAACAACCTCAACCACGTTGGCGTCGAACAGCTACCGTGCAATGGCTGTGGTGATTGCGTCTCGGGCTGTAACAACAAGGCCAAGAACACCACGCTGATGAACTACCTGCCCGATGCCTGGAACCACGGTGCGCAGATTTTCTGCCAGGCCGAGGTGCGGTACCTGGAGCGCGACGGCGATGGCTGGATCGTGCACTTCCAGTACCTGGACAGCGGCCGCGAGATGTTCGCGGCGCCCACCCTGTTCGTGCGCGCCGACATCGTGGTGGTGTCCGCCGGCACCCTGGGCTCCACTGAAATCATGTTGCGCTCGCGGGACAAGGGCCTGTCCATGTCCAGCCAATTGGGCGAGCACATGAGCGGCAACGGCGACATCCTCGGCTTCGGCCACAACTGCGACCAGGTCATCAACGGCATCGGCTTCGGTGCCCATTCGGCCAAGGAGCTGGACCCGGTGGGGCCGTGCATCACCTCGATCATCGACATGCGCACCGAGGGTGACTGGCGCAGCCGCATGGTCATCGAGGAAGGGTCGATTCCCGGCGCGCTCGGCCGGGCCATGGTGCCGAGCATGGCGGCGTTTTCCGAGATGATCGGCGCGCCCACCGACACCGGTTTCGGCGCCAGCCTCAGGTACAAGGGGCGCGAAACCGAGAGTTTTCTGCGCGGACCGTATCACGGCGCACTGCACAATATGCAGACCTACTTGATCATGAGCCATGACAACGCCAAGGGGCGCATGCTGCTCGACAACAAGGACCAGTTGCGCATCGACTGGCCCGGCGTCGGCGAACAGGAGAACGTCACCCTCGGCAACGAGCGGCTGCACCAGAGCACCAAGGCCCTGGGCGGGATCTGGGTCGAGAACCCGATCTGGACCAAGCTGCTCAAGCACAGCATCGTCTCGGTCCATCCGCTGGGCGGTTGCGTGATGGGCGAGGATGCGACCCAAGGCGTGGTCAACCACAAGGGCCAGGTGTTCAGTGGCGCCAGTGGCACCGATGTCTACCCGGGGCTGTACGTGACGGACGGCGCAGTGATCCCCACGTCCCTGGCGGTCAACCCGTTGCTGACTATTTCGGCGGTGAGCGAGCGCAACATGGGGCTGTTGGCGGCCGACCGCGGTTGGATCATCGACTACACGCTGCCTTCAGCCCCGCGCAAAGCGGTGGCGGCGCCGACCCTCGGCGTGCAGTTCACCGAAACCATGAAGGGCTACTTTTCCACCGCCTTCACCCAGCCCCAGGGCACCGACCTCAGCCTGTACGAAGCGGCGGCCAAGCGCGGCAAGACCGAGAATTCACCCATCGAGTTCACCCTGACCATCACCGCCGCTGACCTCAACCGGCTGATCAAGGAGCCGGAACACGCCGCGACCCTGGTGGGCACCCTGGATGCACCGCTGCTCTCAGCGCATCCGCTGGTCGCCAGCAATGGGGTGTTCAACCTGTTCGAGCAGTATCAGGAACAGGTGGGCGTGCGGCACATGAACTATGACATGAAGCTGACCGCTGAAGACGGCAGCGACTATTATTTCAGCGCCTTCAAGACCGTGCCCGAAGACAACGGCGTGCTGAACATCTGGCCCGACACCAGCACCCTGTACGTCACGCTCTATCGTGGACCGGACAAGACCGGTGCGGTGATCGGTTCGGGGGTGATGCACATTCTGCCGGCCGACTTCGCCAAGCAAATGACCACCATGAAAGTACTCAACGCCCGCAATGAGCGTGAGCGCGTGGAGGCACTGGCGCGGTTCGGCAAGTTCTTTGCCGGCATCTTGTGGGAGAGCTACGGTGGTGTCTTCGCTGGCGATGTCTACTTCAACCCGGACGCGCCGCCCCGGTTGAAACGACCACTGGATGCGCCGCCACCGGTGGTGCATTTCTTCCAGACTGAAGACAACGTCGAGCTACGCCTGACGCGTTACCAGGCCGGTACCAAAGGCCCGGTGATGTTGGTTCATGGCCTGGGCGTGGGCTCGAATATTTTCTCCACCGACACCATCCACACCAACCTGCTGGAATATCTCTGCAAGCATGAGTACGACGTCTGGCTGCTGGATCTGCGGGTGAGCATCCTGCTGCCGGCCAGCAAAAATGAATGGAACGGCGACCAGGTGGCCCAGTACGATTTCAAGGCCGCCATCGAGCAGATCCAGCAGGCGACCCTGGCCCGTGACGTGCAGTGCGTGGTGCATTGCTATGGCGCGACGACTTTCTTCATGTCGATGCTGGCAGGCTTGCAAGGGGTGCGCTCGGTGGTCTGCTCGCAGATCGCCGCCGACACGGTGGTCGCCACCGCCACAGGGCTGAAGGCCGGTTTGCACTTGCCGGGGATGCTCGATGCCGTCGGTATCAAGTCCCTCACGGCCTATGCCGACACCAAGGAAAGCTGGTTCAACAAACTCTACGACAAGGCCCTTAACGGCTATGCCCGGATCGAGGCCCAGGGCTACTGCACCAACCCGGTCTGCCATCGCATCACGTTCATGTATGCGTCGCTGTACCGCCACGACACCCTCAACGAAACCCTGCACGACAACCTGCATGAGTTGTTCGGCGAGTCGAACATCCAGACCTTCGAGCACCTGGCGCTGATCGTGCGCAAGGGACACCTGGTGGACTTCAAGGGCAACGACGTCTACATGCCCCATTTCGATCGGTTGAAGTTGCCGATCTGCTTCATCAGCGGTGCCGACAACCAGTGCTACTTGCCGCAAAGCACCCTCAAGACCTACGAACGACTGTGCGAGATGCACGGCCCGCAGTTGTTCAGCCGTCACGAAGTGCCCGGGTACGGCCATATCGACTGCATGTTCGGCAAGGATGCGGTGGTGGATGTGTATCCGATCATCCTTGAGCACCTGGAGAAGACGGCGCTCGGTTGAAGCTCCGTAGGAGCTGGCGAAGCCTGCGATCTTTTGATCTTGATCTTGATCTTGATCTTGATCTTGATCTTGATCTTGATCTTGATCTTTCGCTTGAGATTCAAGTGTCTTTGGAAAGATCGCAGCCTCGCTGTGCTCGACAGCTCCTACAGAGCTTAGCGGGAGCAATCTCTGGCCCTGTGTGGTGAGTCAAGAATAAGGAAAAGGGTGCCATGAACACTTACATCCGTTGGTTCCAACGCATCATCTGGGTCGGGATTGTCATGAACATGGTCTTCGCGATCCCGGCGCTGTTTGCGCCGGCGTTGCTGACGTCCATGCTCGGCCTGCCGCCCGTGTTATCCGATCCCTGGCTGGAAAACGCCGGCATGTTGCTGGTGGGCATCAGCCTGTTCTACATGCCTTCGGGGTTCAACGCGCCGCGTTTCGTGGTGCATTCCTGGCTGTGTGTGCTGTCGCGGCTGGTGGCGGTGGTGTTCTGGATCTACCTGATCAACACCAACAACCAGGGCCAGGTGTTTGTGCCGATGTTGATGGGCGACCTGAGCATGTTCCTGATCCTGGGTGTGCTGCTGTACCTGGGCTGCCCGGTGGCCAATCGTCCGTTGGCCTTGCTCTGCGCCGGATGGCGGGAATGGCGCGCCGGCTGGGCGCTGCGCTGGCAGAGCCACGGCTTCAAGGTCGGCACGTTGGTGGTGGTATTGCTGCTGGGTTTCATCGGTTACCAGACCTGGTACCAGATGGTCCGCGAAGTGCCGCAACCGGACTTCGACTCCGACGAAGACCATTACAAATACGCCGCCATCGGCCTGGGTATTGAGGCGCGGATTCCCTACTACCTGTTCGCCGTGCTGCCGCAGATGTGCCCGGAAAAGCTGCCCAAGCCGGGCGGCTACGAGGTATTCGGGTTTCTTTATGAAAACGGCAACGATCTGCCCATCGGCATGGCCAAGCGGCAGCTCGGCTACCCCACGGTGGAGCCCAACTGCGCCCTGTGTCACACCGGCTCCTATCGGGCTAATGCCAGTGACGTCGCGGTTCCGGTCGCCAGCGCACCGGCCAATACCTTGCAACTGCAGGCCTTCCAGTGGTTCGCCTACGAGTGTGCCAGCGATCCGAAATTCACCCCCGATGCGGTGATGGCGGCGATTAATGGCAAGTTCCAGCTGGGTTTCTTCGAAAAGCTCTACAACCGCTACCTGATCATCCCGATGGCCAAGAGCGCGCTGCTCAAGCAGAAGCAGGCTTACGCCTGGCAGAAGCTGCGCCCCGCCCAAGGGCCAGGGCGGACCGACACCTTCAACCCGACCAAAATGGTGGTGTTCGGCTTCCCGGATGACTCCACCATCGGCACCGTGGACCTGCCGCAGGTCTGGAACCAGAAACCCCGCGAGTCCATGTACCTGCATTGGGACGGCAATAACAACAAGATCCACGAACGCAACTACGCAGCGGCGATGGCCGTGGGCGCGACGCCGCAATCGGTGCTGCCGCCCAGCTTCAACCGCGTGACCAATTGGCTGCTGGGCCACAAGCCGCCGGCCTGGCCGTTCGCCCTGGACCAGGCGAAAGTCGCCCAGGGTAAACCGATCTGGGAGAAAAACTGTGCCGGTTGCCATGACTTCGGCCGCAGCGACACCGGCCAGGTCACCACCAACATCGATCAGTTGGGCACCGATCCCCATCGCCTGAACTCCTTCACCACCGGCTTGGTGACGGCATTCCACGGCTTCAAGAAACCACCGTTTGACTTCGGCGCCTACCGCAAGACCCAGAGCTACAGCAACACGCCCACCGACGGCATCTGGTTGCGCGCGCCGTACCTGCACAACGGTTCGGTGCCGACCCTGTGGGATTTGCTGCAAGCGCCGGAACAGCGTCCGCAGGTGTTCTACACCGGCTCCGACATCTACGACCAGGAGAAGGTCGGCTTCATCACCGGCGGCGCGCAGATGAAGGCGTCGGCGGATTTCAAATATGACACCCGCCTGGAAGGCAACCACAACGGCGGCCACCTGTATGGCACGCAGTTGTCGGATGCCGACAAACGGGCCCTGATCGAATTCATGAAAACCCTGTAGTCCAGGGCACTGCGAAGGAGCGTTCACATGTCATTACTGCACCATTGGGAGCATGAGTTCGACAAGGTCAAAGTCCGCCTGCACGGGTTGGTCACGCGGCTGGAGATGTCCTGGAAAAAACTCGTCAACGACCTGGAGCCCGAAGAGTTCGAGGCCATCGTCAAGCTGCTCCAGCGCGGTCACGACCAGGCTCGGCACGTGATCGACCACGGCGATCTGCCGGACGACGAACCGGCCGTGCCGTGGGAGCTGGCCCACGGTCTTTCGATCCTGAAGATCGGCAATGCCAGCGCCTTGCCGCAAACCGAGGACGAGCTACCGACCCGCGTGCTCAAGGACGGCACCTTGCTCGGTTGCCGCAAATGGGAACTGCTGGACCTGTTGTGGAGTGAGGCGTTGCTCAAGTGGATCGAGAACCTGCGCCATCACGCGCAATTCGCCACCAACCCGGCGTTGGTGAAAATGGACAACGACGTCGTGCTGGCCATCGCTGGCGACTGGGGCACCGGGCCGTTCGACAGTCACGCCCCGGCGGTGGCGGTGGCCAACCAGATGCAACTGGCCCTGGCCGATTTCACCATTCATCTGGGTGACGTGTATTACGCCGGTACCCATTCCCAGGAAGACGTCGACATGGTCGGCTGGCCCCAGGGCAAGCATGGCGCGTTCACCCTCAATTCCAACCATGAGATGTACAGCGGTGCCCACGGCTATTTCAAGGAACTGGCCAAGCGTTTCCCGGTGCAACAGGGCACCAGTTACTTTGCCTTGTACAACGACGACTGGCTGGTGGTCGGCCTCGACAGCGCCTACGCCTCGGACGTGATGAATTTGTACATGGACGGCACCCTCAATACCCAGCAGATCGAATGGATGAAGACCCTGCCCAAGCGCAAAAAGCTCATGGTGCTCAGTCATCACCAGGGTTTTGATATTTCCGGGCACAACAAAACGGCGCTTTACCAACCGGTGTGCGATGCCTTGGGGCGTGAGCCGGACTATTGGTATTGGGGGCATTTGCACAACGGTATTTGCTACGCGCCGCAAGGCGGGTTGCATGCGCGCTGCGCCGGGCATGGGGCGATCCCATACGGCACTACCAGCGAGTTGAACGGACATGCCGGGGTGTTGTGGTCGGAAACGCAGCTGGCGGGGGACAAGGCATACCCGCAACGGGTGTTGAACGGGTATGTGAAGGTGCGGCTGGTGGGGGAGGAGATTGTCGAGACTTTTTATGGGGAGGATGGGTCGGTGCGGTGGTCTTCCCACTGAAGATCGTTCCCACGCTCCGCGTGGGAATGCCTCTACGGACGCTCCGCGTTCGGCTTTTGGGACGCAGAGCGTCCCGGGCTGCATCCCCACGCAGAGCGTGGGGACGATCATCAACCGAAGCGCTGGGTTTTAGCTCTGGACCGGAACACCTTTGAGGTACGGCGCAGGTTCGGCCCCCAGGTTGTTGAGCATGCGTTCGCTGTACCAGTCGACGAAGTTCACCACGCCGAACTCATAAGTCTTGGAGTACGGGCCTGGCTGGTAGGCGGTGGAGTTGATGCCGCGCTGGTTTTCTTCGGCCAGGCGACGGTCCTGGTCGTTGGTGGCGTCCCAGACCTGGCGCATGCGCGCGACGTCGTAGTCCACACCTTCGACCGCGTCCTTGTGCACCAGCCACTTGGTGGTGACCATGGTTTCCTGGGCGCTGATCGGCCACACCGTGAACACGATGATGTGGTCGCCCATGCAGTGGTTCCATGAGTGCGGCAAGTGCAGGATGCGCATCGAGCCCAGGTCCGGGTTCTTGATGCGGCCCATCAGCTTGGCGCAGCCTTGCTTGCCGTCCATGGTCATCGACACGGTGCCCTTGAGCAGCGGCATGCGCACGATGCGGTTACGCAGGCCGAAGCTGGCGTGGGCGTAAGGGATCTTCTCGGCGTCCCAAGCGGCGGCGGAGGCGGCCACGTGGTCCTTGAACGCCTGGTCGGCGCGTGGGTCGGTGACGTCGTCCCATTCCAGCAGGCTTTTGAGCAGTTCTGGATGCGCGCCGCTGCAGTGGTAGCACTCGCGGTTGTTTTCCAGCACCAGTTTCCAGTTGGCCTTCTCCATCAAGGTGGTTTGCACCGCCACCTTGGTGTTTTCCATGTCGTAGGGTTCCATGTAATGGGTCAGCGTCGACAGGAAGTCATCGATGGCCGGCGGGTTCTCGGCCAGGCTGATGAAAATGTAGCCACCGGCGGTCTTCACGTTCACTGGCTTGAGGCCGTATTGCTTCATGTCGAAGTCGGCGCCCATCTCGGTGCCAGCGAACAGCAGGCGACCGTCCAGCTCGTAGGTCCACTGGTGATAGTGGCAGACCAGTTTGGCGACCTTGCCCTTGTCGCTGGTGCACAGCCGCGAACCGCGGTGGCGGCAGACGTTATGGAATGCGTGCACCACGCCTTCGGCACCGCGAATCACGATGATCGGGTTCTTGCCGATTTGCAGGGTCAGGTAGTTGCCCTTGGCCGGGATTTCGCAGGTCATGCCGGCAATCAGCCATTCCTTCTGGAAGATTTCCTGCATATCGATATCAAACAGACGCTCATCGCTGTAGAACGGTTGCGGCAACGAAAAGGTGCGCTCGCGCTCTTGCAGCATTTGCGCGGTGGCCTTGCGTGCGGGTTCCAGCGGATCGCCCAGGCTCAGGGTTGCGGTGACGTCCATCATTGTATCCTCATGGCCTCTACGTGGCCGGCGAAAGTGGCTAATCAAATGTGCTACGCAAGGCAGAAAATATTATTTATCTGTTGGGGGCGAGTGTGGGGCCGCGCAGGTGCGCAACCTTATCCATGGGCGACATGGCCCAATCTGTTCCCGACGCGCAAGGTCCTGTCGTTGGGGGCTGGTCGCGGTAAGCATGTGAATGTCGCAGATAGGTAAATGGGCGGTTCGCGCTATAAGCAGAATCGCCTCATAAGAGGCCGACAGTCGGCCGTGGAGATCAGCATGTCCAACAGCTTCCTGAACCCGGTAACCACCCAGACCTGGGCCAATGGTCGTCACATTGTCCGTTGCGTCAAAGTCATCCAGGAAACCTGGGATGTGCGCACCTTCTGCTTCATGGCTGACCAGCCGATCCTGTTCTTTTTCAAGCCAGGGCAGTTCGTCACCCTGGAGCTGGAAATCGAAGGTCAGCCGATCATGCGTTCCTACACCATCTCCAGCTCGCCGTCGGTGCCTTACAGTTTTTCGGTGACCATCAAGCGCGTGCCGGGAGGCAAGGTTTCCAACTGGCTGCACGACACCCTGCACGAAGGCCAGGAGCTGGCGGTGCACGGGCCGGTCGGTCTGTTCAATGCCATCGACTTCTCGAACCCGAAGGTGCTTTACCTCAGCGGCGGCGTTGGTATCACGCCCGTGATGTCCATGGCTCGCTGGTACTACGACACCAATGCCAACGTTGACATGGTGTTTATCCACAGCGCCCGCTCGCCTAAGGACATCATCTATCACCGTGAGCTGGAACATATGGCGTCGCGGATCGATAATTTCAGCTTACACCTGATTTGCGAAAGACACGGGCTGGGCGAGCCCTGGGCCGGGTATCGCGGCTATCTGAACCACAAGATGCTGGAGCTGATGGCGCCGGACTTCATGGAGCGCGAAGTGTTTTGCTGTGGGCCGACGCCCTACATGAACGCGGTCAAGCGTCTGCTGGAAGCTGCTGGCTTCGACATGACGCGTTACCACGAGGAATCTTTCGGCGCCACGCCAGCGGAAGCTCGTGCCGACGCGGTGGAGCAAGCCGAGCAGGCTGCCGATGCCCCGGAAGTCGATATGGCGGACCTGCATCTGGTGGAGTTCACCGCCTCCGGCAAGAGTATTCGCGTGGGGCCGGGAGAGACCGTTCACGCCGCCGCCGCCAAGCTCGGCATGATGATCCCCAAGGCCTGTGGCATGGGCATCTGCGGCACCTGCAAGGTCTTGAAACTGGGCGGGGAAGTGGAGATGGACCACAACGGCGGGATCACCGAGGACGACGAGGCCGAGGGCTACATCCTGTCGTGCTGCAGCGTGCCGAAGGGGGATGTGCGGATCGAGTTCTGACACATGCTCGGCGCAAGGGGAGCGCGGAGCGTCCCGGGCTGCATTCCCACGCAGAGCGTGAGGAACGATCGATTTCACAGCCATCGCGACCTGATCGTTCCCACGCTCCTGCGTGGGAATGCAACCAGGGGCGCTCTGCGTCCCAGCTTCGTCGCAGTCTGCTGTCTATGCGCTAATACCACCGCTGAATCTCAATCAACCCTTCCATCCCCGCATAATTACGCGCACTGGAATAGCGCCAATGTTCCGGTAATTCCACATATCCACGTTTCACCGGGTTGAAATGGATGTAGTCCAGCTTCTGGCGCATTACCGTTTCGCTATAAATCTGCTCCGCGTGTGAGCCTTCTTGCCAGAGCTGATAAACCCTGTCCTGTTTATGGGCTCGTTTGTTGAACCGCAGGCGTTGCAAAGCCCGCTCAGCGCCTTTGCTTTGCAGGTCGTCGATAATCTGGCGTGCCGTAAAGGATTTGAACTGACGCAGACACTTGCTCAGGTTCGGAGCCTGGGCAACGAAATGCAGATGGTTTTCCAGAACGACATAGCCGAACAGTTGCAAATTCTGATGGGTTTGCTGATAGCGCCAGCAGCACCCGAGCAAGTGATCGACGAGGTAGGGGCCAATGAACAGCGGCAGCCACTCCATCAATGTGCAGGTGAGAAAGTGGGGCTTGTCGGGTTCGGTGATGACGTAGCGGCTCCGGCCCATGGGATGCATTCCTTTGCTGCGGGGAATGACCATCTTGCAGTCTTCGAGACGTTTGGCGATAGACGAAGAGGGCACGAGGCGGGTGGGAATAGTCCGCACACCCTCGATGATCATTCCCACGCTCCTGCGTGGGAATGCAGCCAGGGACGCTCTGCGTCCCCAAGAGCCGAACGCGGAGCGTCCGTAGAGGCGTTCCCACGCAGAGCGTGGGAACGATCATCATGTCGGCCGTTGCTTCAGGCGCTCATCACTTCCCGAATATCCGCCGCCAATTCCCTCACCCGCGCTTCCTCGGTATCCCACGAGCACATGAAGCGTGCGCCACCTTTGCCAATGAAGGTGTAGAAGCGCCAGCCCTTGGCGGTCAGCGCGGCGATGGCCGGTTCCGAGAGTTGCAGGAACACGCCGTTGGCCTGGACCGGGAACATCAATTCCACACTGGGGATGTCGCTGACCAGCTCTGCCAGTAGTTGGGCGCAGCGGTTGGCGTGGCGGGCGTGCTTGAGCCAGGCCTGATTTTGCAGCAAACCGACCCAGGGCGCGGAGAGGAAACGCATCTTCGAGGCCAGTTGCCCGGCCTGTTTGCAGCGATAGTCGAAGTCTTCGGCCAGGTCATGGTTGAAGAACAGAATCGCTTCGCCCACCGCCATGCCGTTTTTCGTGCCGCCGAAACACAGCACGTCCACGCCGGCCTTCCAGGTCAGGTCGGCCGGCGAGCAGCCGAGGAAGGCGCAGGCGTTGGAAAAGCGTGCGCCGTCCATGTGCAGGTTCAGCCCCAGTTCCTTGCAGGTGATGCTGATGGCGCGGATTTCTTCCGGGGTGTAGACGCTGCCGACTTCCGTGGCCTGGGTCAGGGTCACGACCCGGGGCTTGGGATAATGGATGTCCTGGCGCTTGAGGGCGATCTCGCGGATCGACTCGGGGGTCAGCTTGCCGTTTTCGGTGCGTGCCACCAGCAGCTTGGAGCCGTTGGAGAAG
This sequence comes from Pseudomonas sp. RL_105y_Pfl2_101, assembly GCF_963970585.1. Classification (NCBI taxonomy): domain Bacteria; kingdom Pseudomonadati; phylum Pseudomonadota; class Gammaproteobacteria; order Pseudomonadales; family Pseudomonadaceae; genus Pseudomonas; species Pseudomonas sp. RL_105y_Pfl2_101. The sequence continues at coordinate 62,269 of NZ_CAXAPG010000011.1, read as the reverse complement.
AACTCCGGTGCGCCGCATTCGTCGGTTTCGACATGGGCGGTTTCCGAGCAGATCACGCTGTGGTAACTCTGGCACAGTGAGGACAGCGCCAAAGAGTTGGCCGCCGTGCCGTTGAACGCGAAGAACACTTCGCAGTCGGTTTCGAACAAGGCCCGGAAATCGTCCGCCGCGCGGTGGGTCCACTCGTCGTCGCCGTAGGCGCGTTGGTGACCCTGGTTGGCTGCTTCCATGGCCGCCCAGGCCTCGGGGCAAATGCCGGAATAGTTGTCGCTGGCAAACTGTTGACTCTTGTCGGTCATGGCCTTGCTCCTAAGGTAGAGAGTCCTGGGTAAAGATCCCTGGCGGAATTCCCGGGTGGGGCGTTCCCTGGTTTTCGGCGTGCTTGAGTTCACAGCGCCGTGGTCGATGTTGGTGCGCACTTTACCCAAGATTAGCGGGGGAACACACCGGATGTTTCTGTGGGAAAACTACAAAGCTTTTGAGTCGCGGTACACATGAATCGGCGCGAAGGTGCTTTGGATCTGCTCAAATGGTCTGCATTGCTGGCGATGGTGCTCGATCATCTGCGATATGTCGGGTTCTCCGTCGATTGGCTCTACGTGCCCGGGCGGTTGGCGTTCCCCTGGTTTTGCCTGGCGATGGCGGCGAACCTGGCGCGCAACGACGCCAGCACCGCCCCTTGGCGTTACCTGGGCTGGCTGTTGTTATTCAGCGCTGTCAGCGAAATCCCCTATCGCTTGTTCATTCCAGATCCCGCCACTCTGAATGTGATGCCAACCCTGGTGCTGGGATTGTTGGTGGCACGCTGTTGGCAGGCGCCCACCCTGGAGGCGCGATACCTGGCGGCGATGGCGTTGCTGTTGGCGGCGCTGTTTTCGTCGCAACTGATGTTCGGTTTCTTTGGTGTGCTGCTGCCGCTGGCGATGTTGCTGGTATTCAAGCGTCCTTTGTACATGGCCTTGTTACCGGGGCTGGTCTGCCTGGCGGCCAACCAATGGCGGGTGTTGTATGGCGCGGCGTGGCTGGGGGATGCGGTGGCGTTGTGGGGTCTGGTGACTTGCCTGATCGCGCCATGGTTTGGGCTGATGCTTTTGCGACAGGCGGGTCGTTTTCATCCATTGCCCATGCGGCGCTGGGCTTATGGGCTGTATCCGGCGCATTTTTTGCTGTTGCTCGTGGTTCGCCATGTCGCCGCCTAACCCCGTGGGAGCAGGGCTTGCCCGCGATGAAAGCGCCGCGGTCTGCCATGCCCCGGGGCGCCTGGATCGCGAGCAAGCTTTGCTCCCACAGTGCTATCGCGCAGGCCTTGCTCTCCGACTCTTTGGTCCCATGTCGTAAACGCACCTTTGCGTGGCGTCCATAGGCATTTGACATGCCTGCGCCAGCCATACCATCGCATCCAAAGGGCACGACCGAACGGTCCGTGCCTCACCGAGACGAAAGGCGCACCGCCGCCGCTGGGAGAGACGCGATGTTCAGCAAGCAAGACCAAATCCAAGGCTACGATGATGCACTGCTGGCGGCGATGAACGCCGAAGAGCAACGCCAGGAAGATCACATCGAACTGATCGCGTCAGAGAACTACACCAGCAAGCGCGTGATGGAGGCCCAGGGCAGCGGCCTGACCAACAAGTACGCCGAAGGTTATCCGGGCAAGCGTTACTACGGTGGCTGCGAGCACGTCGACAAAGTCGAAGCCCTGGCCATCGAACGCGCCAAGCAGTTGTTCGGCGCCGACTACGCCAACGTCCAGCCGCACTCCGGTTCTTCGGCTAACAGCGCCGTGTACCTGGCCTTGCTGCAGGCCGGCGACACCATTCTGGGCATGAGCCTGGCCCACGGCGGTCACCTGACCCACGGTGCCAAAGTGTCGTCCTCGGGCAAGCTCTACAACGCGGTGCAATACGGTATCGACACCACCACCGGCTTGATCGACTACGACGAAGTCGAGCGCCTGGCGGTCGAGCACAAGCCGAAGATGATCGTTGCCGGTTTCTCCGCTTACTCCAAGACCCTGGATTTTCCACGTTTCCGCCAGATCGCCGACAAGGTTGGCGCCCTGTTGTTCGTCGACATGGCCCACGTTGCCGGACTGGTCGCCGCCGGTCTGTACCCTAATCCACTGCCTTACGCCGACGTGGTCACCACCACCACCCACAAGACCCTGCGCGGTCCACGTGGCGGCCTGATCCTGGCCAAGGCCAACGAAGAGATCGAGAAGAAGCTCAACGCCGCGGTATTCCCCGGCGCCCAGGGCGGCCCGCTGATGCACGTGATCGCCGGCAAGGCGGTGTGTTTCAAGGAAGCGGCGGAGCCTGGCTTCAAGGCTTATCAGCAGCAAGTGATCGACAACGCCCAGGCCATGGCTGGCGTGTTCATCAAGCGCGGCTACGATGTAGTGTCCGGTGGCACCGACAACCACCTGTTCCTGGTCAGCCTGATCCGTCAGGGCCTGACCGGCAAGGATGCCGATGCTGCCCTGGGCCGCGCCCACATCACCGTCAACAAGAACGCCGTGCCGAACGACCCGCAATCGCCGTTCGTGACTTCGGGCCTGCGCATCGGTACCCCGGCGGTGACCACGCGTGGCTTCAAGGTGGCCCAGTGCGTCACGCTGGCCGGCTGGATCTGCGACATTCTCGACAACCTCGGCGATGCCGATGTCGAGGCCAATGTCGCCCAGCAAGTGGCGGCCCTGTGCGCGGACTTCCCGGTTTATCGCTGAGTCGGTTTTGGAGTAATGACTATGCAACGCTATTCGGGCTTCGGCCTCTTCAAGCACTCTCTCAGCCATCACGAAAACTGGCAGCGGATGTGGCGCACGCCGACCCCGAAAAAGGTCTATGACGTGGTCATCGTCGGCGGTGGCGGGCATGGCCTGGCGACCGCCTACTACCTGGCCAAGGAGCACGGCATCACCAATGTGGCCGTGGTCGAGAAGGGCTGGTTGGGCGGCGGTAACACCGCGCGCAACACCACCATTGTGCGCTCCAACTACCTGTGGGACGAATCGGCCCACCTGTACGAACACGCGATGAAACTCTGGGAAGGCCTGTCCCAGGACCTGAACTACAACGTGATGTTCTCCCAGCGTGGCGTCTACAACCTGTGCCACACCCTGCAGGACATCCGTGATTCCGAGCGTCGCGTCAGCGCCAACCGCCTCAACGGCGTGGACGGCGAGTTGCTCAACGCCAAGCAAGTGGCCGACGAGATCCCGTACCTGGATTGCTCGAAGAACACCCGCTACCCGGTGATGGGCGCCACCGTCCAACGTCGCGGCGGCGTGGCCCGTCACGATGCCGTGGCCTGGGGCTTTGCCCGGGCGGCGGACGCGTTGGGCGTGGACCTGATCCAGCAGACCGAAGTGATCGGTTTCCGCAAGGAAAACGGCGTATGCATCGGCGTCGAAACCAACAAGGGCTTCATCGGCGCCAAGCGCGTCGGCGTGGTGACGGCCGGTAACTCCGGACACATGGCCAAGCTCGCGGGCTTCCGCCTGCCGATCGAATCGCACCCGCTGCAAGCGCTGGTGTCCGAGCCGATCAAGCCCATCATCGACAGCGTGATCATGTCCAACGCCGTGCACGGCTACATCAGCCAGTCCGACAAGGGCGACCTGGTGATCGGCGCCGGTATCGACGGCTACAACGGCTACGGCCAGCGTGGTTCGTACCCGGTGATCGAACACACGGTCCAGGCCATCGTCGAGATGTTCCCGGTGTTGTCCCGCGTACGCATGAACCGCCAGTGGGGCGGCATCGTCGACACTACGCCGGACGCCTGCCCGATCATCTCCAAGACCCCGGTGCCGAACATGTTCTTCAACTGCGGTTGGGGCACCGGCGGCTTCAAGGCCACCCCGGGTTCGGGCAACGTCTTCGCTGCAAGCCTGGCCAAGGGTGAAATGCACCCGCTGGCCGCGCCGTTTTCCATCGACCGTTTCCACAACGGTGCCCTGATCGACGAACACGGCGCTGCTGCCGTCGCCCACTAACAGGAGAAATCCCTATGTTGCACATCTTCTGTCCTCACTGCGGCGAACTGCGCTCCGAAGAGGAATTCCATGCATCCGGCCAGGCGCATATCCCGCGCCCATTGGATCCGAACGCCTGCACCGACGAACAGTGGGGCGACTACATGTTCTTCCGTGACAACCCACGCGGGTTGCACCATGAGTTGTGGGATCACGTTGCCGGTTGCCGCCAGTACTTCAACGCGACCCGTGACACCGTGACCTACGAGATTCTCGAAACCTACAAGATCGGCCAAAAGCCGCAGTTCACCGACAAGGCTGACAGTCCGAAAGCGGCTGCACAGGCTCTGGGAGAGAAGGTATGAGCCAGATCAATCGCCTGTCCAACGGCGGACGGATCGACCGCAACAAAGCGCTGAGCTTCACCTTCAACGGCCAGACCTACAAAGGCTTCGAAGGCGATTCCCTGGCCGCTGCGCTGCTGGCCAACGGTGTCGACATCATTGGCCGCAGCTTCAAGTATTCGCGCCCTCGCGGCATCTTCGCCGCCGGAGCCGAAGAGCCGAACGCGGTGCTGCAGATCGGCGCCACCGAAGCCACGCAAATCCCTAACGTGCGCGCCACGCAACAGGCGCTGTACCAGGGGCTGGTCGCCACCAGCACCAACGGCTGGCCGAACGTGAACAATGACATGATGGGGATTCTCGGCAAGGTCGGCGGCAAGCTGATGCCGCCGGGCTTCTACTACAAAACCTTCATGTACCCGCAATCGTTCTGGATGACTTACGAAAAGTACATCCGCAAGGCCGCAGGGCTAGGTCGCTCGCCGACCGAGAACGATCCGGACACCTACGACTACATGAACCGTCACTGCGACGTGCTGATTGTCGGCGCAGGCCCCGCTGGCCTGGCTGCCGCATTGGCCGCGGCCCGCAGCGGTGCCCGAGTGATCCTGGCCGATGAGCAGGAAGAGTTCGGCGGCAGCCTGCTCGACTCCCGCGAGAGCCTGGACGGCAAGCCAGCGACCGAATGGGTCGCGGCGGCGGTGGCTGAACTGCGCTCGATGCCAGAAGTGGTGTTGCTGCCTCGCGCCACGGTGAACGGTTACCACGACCATAACTTCCTGACCATCCACGAGCGCCTCACCGACCACCTGGGTGACCGTGCGCCGATTGGCCAGGTGCGCCAGCGCATCAACCGCGTCCGCGCCAAGCGCGTGGTCCTGGCGACCGGTGCCTGCGAGCGCCCGCTGGTCTACGGCAACAACGACGTGCCGGGCAACATGCTCGCCGGCGCGGTGTCCACCTACGTGCGCCGCTACGGCGTGGCACCGGGCAAGAAACTGGTGCTGAGCACCAACAACGACCACGCCTATCGCGTGGCCCTGGACTGGTTCGACGCCGGCCTGCAAGTGGTGGCCGTCGCCGATGCGCGCAGCAACCCGCGTGGAGCGCTGGTGGAAGAAGCCCGCGCCAAGGGCATTCGCATCCTCACCGGCAGCGCCGTGATCGAGGCCCGTGGCAGCAAGCGCGTCACCGGGGCCCGTGTTGCCGCGATCGACGTCCGTGCTCACAAAGTCACCAGCCCCGGCGAATGGCTGGACTGCGACCTGGTGGCCAGCTCCGGCGGCTACAGCCCGGTGGTTCACCTGGCTTCGCACCTGGGCGGCAAGCCGATCTGGCGTGAAGACATCCTCGGTTTTGTGCCGGGCGAAGCACCGCAGAAGCGCGTGTGCGTCGGCGGTGTGAACGGTGTCTACAGCCTCGGTGATACCTTGGCTGACGGTTTTGAAGGCGGCGTGCGCGCGGCCAACGAAGCCGGCTTCAAAGCGGTTGGGGGCGTGTTGCCCAAAGCCTTGAGCCGTCACGAAGAGCCGACCCTGGCGCTGTTCCAGGTGCCTCACGAAAAATCCACTGCACGGGCGCCGAAGCAATTCGTCGACCTGCAGAACGACGTCACGGCCGCCGCCATCGAACTCGCCACCCGCGAAGGCTTCGAGTCGGTGGAGCACGTCAAGCGCTACACCGCACTGGGCTTCGGTACCGACCAGGGTAAGCTGGGCAACGTCAACGGCCTGGCCATCGCGGCCCGTTCGCTGAACGTGAGCATCCCGCAGATGGGCACCACCATGTTCCGTCCGAACTACACGCCAGTGACCTTCGGCGCGATCGCCGGGCGGCATTGCGGGCACATCTTCGAACCGGTGCGCTTCACCGCGCTGCATGCCTGGCATGTGAAAAACGCTGCCGAATTCGAAGACGTCGGTCAGTGGAAGCGCCCTTGGTACTTCCCGAAGAACGGCGAAGACCTGCATGCCGCGGTCAAGCGCGAATGCAAGGCCGTGCGTGACAGCGTTGGCCTGCTCGACGCCTCGACCCTGGGCAAGATCGACATCCAGGGCCCGGATGCCCGCGAGTTCCTCAATCGCGTCTACACCAACGCCTGGACCAAGCTCGACGTGGGCAAGGCTCGCTACGGCTTGATGTGCAAGGAAGACGGCATGGTCTTTGACGACGGCGTAACGGCCTGTCTGGCGGACAACCACTTCCTGATGACCACCACCACCGGCGGCGCGGCGCGCGTGCTGCAATGGCTGGAAATCTATCACCAGACCGAATGGCCGGACCTGAAGGTGTACTTCACCTCGGTCACCGACCACTGGGCAACCATGACCCTGTCGGGCCCCAACAGCCGCAAGCTGCTGAGCCACGTCACCGACATCGACCTGGACAAGGACGCGTTCCCGTTCATGACCTGGAAGGAAGGCCTGGTGGGCGGCGTACCGGCGCGGGTGTTCCGCATCTCGTTCACCGGTGAGCTGTCGTACGAAATCAACGTGCAGGCCGACTACGCCATGGGCGTGCTCGAGCAGATCGTCGAGGCCGGCAAGAAGTACAACCTGACCCCGTATGGCACCGAGACCATGCACGTATTGCGGGCCGAGAAGGGCTTCATCATTGTCGGTCAGGACACTGACAGCTCGATGACCCCGGACGACCTGAACATGGGCTGGTGCGTAGGCCGGACCAAGCCGTTCTCGTGGATCGGCTGGCGCGGCATGAATCGCGAAGATTGCGTGCGTGAAGAGCGCAAGCAACTGGTGGGCCTCAAGCCGATCGACCCGAATGTCTGGCTGCCGGAAGGTGCGCAACTGGTGTTCAACACCAAGCAGGCGATCCCGATGTCCATGGTCGGTCACGTGACCTCCAGCTATGCCCACAACTCCCTGGGTTATTCATTTGCCATGGGCGTGGTCAAGGGCGGCCTCAAGCGGATGGGCGAACGCGTGTTCGCGCCATTGGCCGACGGCAGCGTGATCGAGGCAGAGATCGTTTCTTCGGTGTTCTTCGATCCGAAGGGGGATCGGCAGAATATTTAATGACTTGAGGGCCCGGTGGGAGCAGTTGTTCGGCGTCGTCTGCATCGCGAGCAGGCTCGCTCCCACAGGAGACCGCATGACCCTTGTGGGAGCGAGCCTGCTCGCGATGGCGGCAGAACAGCCACCACAAAGGCCGGAACTACAGAATTCAAGACAGGTGCTCCATATGACCGCAGTCAACGTGTACCCACAACGCCCAACCACCGAGGCCAAGGCCGAGTCGTCGCTGCACCATGCCGACCTCGCAAGCAGGGTGGGCAAGGGCCGCAAGAACGCCGGCGTGACCGTGCGCGAGAAAAAACTCCTGGGCCACCTGACCCTTCGTGGGGACGGTCACGACCCGGCGTTCGCCGCCGGCGTGCACAAGGCCCTGGGCCTGGAGTTGCCGGGCGCCCTGACCGTCATCGTCAAGGGTGAAACCAGCCTGCAATGGCTTGGCCCGGACGAGTGGCTGCTGGTGGTGCCCACGGGTGAGGAATTCGCCGCCGAGCAGAAACTGCGTGAAGCCCTGGGCGAGCTGCACATCCAGATCGTCAACGTCAGTGGCGGCCAGCAGATCCTCGAACTGTCCGGCCCGAACGTGCGCGACGTGCTGATGAAATCCACCAGCTACGATGTTCACCCAAGCAACTTCCCGGTGGGCAAGGCCGTGGGCACGGTGTTCGCCAAGTCGCAACTGGTGATCCGCCACACGGGCGAAGACACCTGGGAACTGGTGATCCGCCGCAGCTTCTCGGATTACTGGTGGCTGTGGTTGCAGGATGCCGCGGCGGAGTATGGGTTGAGCGTGCAGGCCTGATGTCGATCGTTCCCACGCTCTGCGTGGGAATGCATCCCGGGACGCTCCGCGTCCCAAAAGGCGGACGCAGAGCGTCCATGGCGGCATTCCCACGCAGAGCATGGGAACGATCAGAGGAGTATCACGAATGAGCCGCGCCCCAGACACATGGATCTTGACTGCCGACTGCCCCAGCGTGCTCGGCACGGTGGACGCGGTGACCCGCTTTCTGTTCGAGCAGGGCTGCTACGTCACCGAGCACCATTCCTTCGACGACCGGCTCTCGGCGCGTTTCTTCATTCGCGTGGAGTTTCGCCAGCCCGACGGTTTCGACGAGCAGAACTTTCGCGCCGGCCTGGCCGAGCGTGCGCAAGCCTTCGGCATGGTCTTCGAACTGACGCCGCCCAACTACCGGCCCAAAGTGGTGATCATGGTCTCCAAGGCCGATCACTGCCTCAACGATTTGCTCTACCGCCAGCGCATCGGCCAATTGTCCATGGACGTGGTGGCCGTGGTCTCCAACCACCCCGACCTCAAGCCGCTGGCCGACTGGCACCAGATTCCCTACTACCATTTCCCCCTGGACCCGAACGACAAGCCGGCCCAGGAGCGGCAGGTGTGGCAGGTGATCGAAGACACCGGTGCTGAGCTGGTGATCCTTGCCCGCTACATGCAAGTGCTGTCGCCGGAGTTGTGCCGCAAGCTCGACGGCAAGGCGATCAACATCCACCACTCGCTGCTGCCGGGCTTCAAGGGCGCCAAGCCGTATCACCAGGCCTACAACAAAGGCGTGAAACTGGTGGGGGCCACGGCGCACTACATCAACAACGACCTGGACGAAGGCCCGATCATCGCCCAGGGCGTGGAAGTGGTGGACCACAGCCACTATCCCGAAGACCTGATCGCCAAGGGCCGGGACATCGAAGGGCTCACGTTGGCGCGGGCGGTGGGGTATCACATTGAGCGGCGGGTGTTTCTCAATGCCAACCGAACCGTTGTTCTTTAGATCGCCATCGCGAGCAGGCTCGCTCCCACAGTGGATCTGGGGCATGACTGGGGTCTATGTACAACTCAAAACCCTGTGGGAGCGAGCCTGCTCGCGATGAGGCCCTTACAGACAACGAAAGAAACAAAAGACACAAGCACTAACCCGAGCAATCAACGCGCTGCCTGCCTGGGCAACGCAGTTCCACAAAAACAACAGCGAGGTGAAAGCATGTCTGGTAATCGTGGTGTCGTGTATCTCGGCAACGGCAAGGTCGAAGTACAGAAAATCGACTATCCAAAAATGCAGGACCCGCGCGGCAGGAAGATTGAGCACGGTGTCATCCTGCGCGTGGTTTCCACTAACATCTGCGGCTCCGACCAACACATGGTCCGCGGCCGTACCACTGCCCAGACCGGCCTGGTCCTGGGTCACGAAATCACCGGTGAAGTGATCGAAAAGGGCAGCGACGTCGAGAACCTGAAAATCGGTGATCTGGTGTCGGTGCCGTTCAACGTGGCTTGCGGGCGCTGCCGTTCCTGCAAAGAGCAACACACCGGTGTCTGCCTGACCGTCAACCCGGCCCGTGCCGGCGGTGCCTACGGTTACGTGGACATGGGCGACTGGACTGGCGGCCAGGCCGAATACGTACTGGTGCCGTACGCCGACTTCAACCTGCTGAAACTGCCGGACCGCGACAAGGCCATGGAGAAAATCCGCGACCTGACCTGCCTGTCCGACATCCTGCCCACCGGCTACCACGGCGCAGTCACCGCCGGTGTTGGCCCTGGCAGCACCGTCTACATCGCCGGTGCCGGCCCGGTTGGCCTGGCAGCCGCCGCTTCCGCTCGCCTGTTGGGCGCGGCCGTGGTGATCATTGGTGACGTCAACGCCATCCGCCTGGCCCACGCCAAGGCTCAAGGCTTCGAAATTGTCGACCTGTCCACCGACACCCCGCTGCACGAGCAAATCGCCGCGCTGCTAGGCGAGCCGGAAGTGGACTGCGCCGTCGACTGCGTCGGCTTCGAAGCCCGTGGTCACGGCCATGACGGCGTCAAGCACGAAGCCCCGGCCACCGTGCTCAACTCATTGATGGGCGTGGTCCGCGTAGCCGGCAAAATCGGCATCCCCGGCCTCTACGTCACCGAAGACCCGGGCGCTGTCGATGCGGCTGCCAAAATGGGCAGCCTGAGCATTCGCTTCGGCCTGGGCTGGGCCAAATCCCACAGCTTCCACACCGGCCAGACCCCAGTGATGAAGTACAACCGCCAACTGATGCAGGCGATCATGTGGGACCGTATCAACATTGCTGAAATCGTGGGCGTGCAGGTGATCAGCCTGGATGATGCGCCGAAGGGTTATGGCGAGTTCGATGCGGGCGTGCCGAAGAAGTTTGTGATTGATCCGCATAAGTTGTTCAGTGCGGCGTAAGCGGTAAAGGGTAAGACGGGGAAAGGGCGACAGTGATGTCGCCCTTTTTTATTAGTCGTTATTTTCATTGCTCGCCGCATGCATGCACCGAAGTTCCGAAGCCTATTCATTGGCGGACCTGATTGACTTGAACAGTCATAGGGTTTCGCCTGAAAGAACCATAGTATTCAAATGAAATATCCTCATAGATATGAGGGCGCAAAGACTTTATCCCCTCGCTCATCCCCTCGCCTCGGTAATAGTCAATGTCGAGTGCTTTTGAAAGCATATCGGTTACGTATACTTTTAGTACGACTGTTCGTTCGCTTTTTGAGAGCAATGAACGAGCGTATTCCTCTGCAACTCCGGGATCTGTGGCTATGTAGAATCCTTCACCCAGTACCAAGTCCTCCGGTTTGCTGTTGGCCCCTGCATATCCATCCAGAACTCCGCGGTTGAGCAAATTTTGTGCGCTGCTATCCGTAGTGCCATGGTAACCCACAGCATATTGTTTGGTTGGCGAGGGGGCTTCAGCTTTATGGGGGGATTTTTTTTGGCCCAACAAGTTTCTGAGCCCTTTGAGAGGGTTAAACCCTTTAGGAAAAAAGAAGTGTCCTGTTGGATCCCGCCTATTAAGCGGATCCCCGCCGCAATAGGTATACGCATTCAGCCCACCCTTCCCAAACGGACTCAAACTGTCCGGACTGTTAAACCGCATCAACACCGGATTGAACGCCCGATACCCATTACCTAACAAATAATGCCCCGTCACCGGGTCCGGCCGTTCGCCGTTGAAGCCGAGCAGGCTTAGTAAGCCGTTCTCCGCAGGTCGGTGGCCGTACGGGGTATAGGCGAGGGGATGAGGCTGCATGACATCAAGCGCGTGCAGCACCGAGCGTTGCTGATCGGTAGCGAGCAAGGTGGTTTCGACGGCATCATCCTGGCGCTGTTGTTGCGCCAGGTGTTGGTCGTCCTGTTGGAAAATCGACCGCTCTACCGAGCCCTGGATTTCGCTGGTCAGGCGCTCCTTGAGGTAGAAACGGCCGATGGCGTGCAATCGGCCAGGCGATCCAGTGGGTCATAGTGGTAACGGCAGAGCAGCGTTTTGCGGTTCGCCGACATCGGTTGACTCCTGCGTGAGCCGAGGGTTACTCCGGCGTCACTCTCGTGGCCTGCATGCCTTTGTCGCCCTTTTCGATTTCAAAAAAGACCGTCTGCTTCTGTTTCAACGTTTTGTAACCCTCGCCGGCGATGGCCGAGTAATGAACGAACAATTCCTCGCCTCCTTTGCCGCAAGTGATGAAGCCATAGCCCTTTGCATCGTTAAACCATTTAACGGTTCCTTTGATTCGGTCGTTCATTTTTATTATTCCTGTCTGCCCGAATGAAGAAAGGCACAGGGACTGTGGATTGCCCAGAGCCTTGTTTTCGTTGTCACGGCTGCAGCTTAGAACCCGTGTGAACAGCTGCCTACTGTCAAGATTGACAGTAGGCAATACCAAGAGGGAATAACGGCTTGCGCGTTGATAGTCGGATGACTGGCGGCGCGGTCAGGCCATGGCGTGTGCCTGCAAGCGGCGGCCGATCACGTCCAGCACGTCGCAACCGTCGCGTAACGGAATCGCCAGGAGCAGGGCGAAGTCGTGGAGGACGACGGCGTCGGAGCTGAGTTCTTCGCGAAAGGCGATGTTTTCCAACAGTTGGGTCACGGCGCGGATGCGGTAGGCGGCGGTTTCGTGGAGGACGTCGAGGGGGGCTTGGGTGTCGATGAGCAGGGCGGCGGGGGAGCAGTCGACGCCGGTGAGGGGCATGTATCGGTTCATGGCTAGAGCCTTTATTGATTAATAAAATTAGGACTTCAGGCCGTGGTGTATCGAGTCGCCAAACCCGAGTCGCCATGTGGACGACGGGACAAACTATAGGCATCGCGGATTGGCTGGGGCAAGGCTCGCTATTGCGGGGGATTTCCCAAGTAGTTGTAAGATTTTTAGTCGACGGTGATCGAGCGCCGGTTGTGGCCAGAAATTGCACGCGTCGGGCTGTGGACACTGTGTAGGAGCTGCCGAGTGAAACGAGGCTGCGATCTTGCCCCAGACACTTGAGTCTCAAGCGAAAGATCAAAAGATCGCAGGCTTCGCCAGCTCCTACGGGGCTGTTGCGGTCTCGACCCGCTCGCTCATTGACGCCCAAGGACGATGAGCATGCCGGTCAGGATGACCGCGACGGTGGCGCCGCCGATTATGGACACACTCTGCTGGAGGACGCCGAACTGTACGGTAAATGGCACAGGGGATGGCAGGGGGGCTGTGCTGGAACAGTGAGACGGTTGCCATGACCGATCAATAAATCAAGTTGAAGTAGTCGGCGTCCATCAATCTGCACATTCGGGTATCCGCGCTTTCGCAGCGATTGCTCATCCACTTCGAAAAGGTCGGTTCCAGGATTTGTTGATAGTCCAACTTCAGATTGATCGCCCCGTACCTGCATGTGATGGTCGCAAGGGCGGGTGTCTGCTCGTTCCCATCGTCCTCATGGATAACGTACTCGGCGCCTTCAAATTGCAACGATGCCGGGTCGACCACGTCCACCAGGCTTTCGCTCTCCCATTCGTAGTCGTCCTGTACCTCGACGAAGAAAATATCTTCCACCGATTCAATGTTTCTATGGATATCAGGGACGGCAGGGCAGGTGATTTCACCGGCATGGGCGTGGCCGATGATCAGCAAAAGCAACACCGCACCTCCAGCCAGTTTTTTCTTCATGTGCCAGGCTCCAGGGCTCAGTTCAACTATTCACGGCTTCGCTCGGGCGGGCTACTGTCAACGTTGGCAGTTATTTATGTCAATTTAGAACTGTATAGGAATGTTTGGTAACTTTTAGACATATTAAAAAGCGCAGTTTTCGTTGAATCAGACACTTCTGACGGCCTTTGGAGAATTTTCTGTAATGGCTATCGGCCATTTATGTAATGCGTTTAGGAACAATCTGCGTCCGCGCCAGTCCAACGCACGCTTTACGCCGCTCTTCATGGGCGGCTTTTTCATGCTCAAGAGGATGTCCCGGATGAAGGTTTCACGCGGTTTTGCACTGTCTTGGCTGTTGACGCTGGCTGCCAGCCCAGCCTTCGCGCAGTTCAGCCTCAGTGATGCAGCCAATGTGGTGTCGGCGATGCAGGGCAACCAAGGCGAGCAGGGTGAGGGCGCCGTGGCCGCCGCGCCGAAAGCCGCCGGCCTGCTCAACACCTTGGGATCGGAACTCAAGATCACGCCGGAACAGGCCATCGGTGGTGCCGGTGCGATGCTGGGGCTGGCGAAGAACCGACTCAGCGAGCCGCAGTTTTCCGAGTTGAGCAAAAGTGTCCCGGGCCTGGATCAGATCGCTGGGAACAGCGCCATCGGCGGGCTCAATGGCCTGGGCGGTTTGCTCGGGGGCGGGTCGGACAAGAATGCACTGCTCGACGGCTTGCTGGGCAACGTCAAGGACACCGGCGACCTGAACAACGCCTTCAGTGCGCTGGGCATGGACAGTGGCATGATCGGCCAGTTTGCCCCGATCATCTTGCGGTACCTCGGTCAACAGGGTGTTGCCGGTTCGCTGTTGCAGAACTTGGGCGGTATTTGGGGGAGTGGTGCGGGGGTTTGATGAGGGTGTGGCGACATCGAAAATCCGCCACGCAACCATCAGAATCTCAAGCTGAAATAGTCGGTGTTCACTCGTCTGCAGGTGTTGGTGTCCCGGCTGACGCAACGGTCGGCCGCCGAGGGCAAAGACATCGGCTGATAATCCAGCGTGAGATTGTTCTCGCCGTAATTGCAGGTGATGGTCACCCTCCTCGTTACCTGCTCATCTTCGTCGGGTTCATGGATCGCGAACTCGGCGTCGTTGAAGGGCAGTGCCGCCGGGTTGAGCTCCTGCACGAGGCTCTGGCTTTGCCATTCGGGATCATCCTGCATTTCTATCGTCGCAGTGTTGTCATGGAGTTGTGTCACGGCCGGACAAGTGACTTCTCCTGCGTGGACATGGCCGATCATCAGCAGAATTATTCCGCCGCCGCCCGTCATGAAGTTTCGCATGGGTGTGCTTCCGTATGATGTCCCGGCGACATGGTTACGGCTGGGGCTGGTGAGGGGTACTGTCAGGGTTGACAGTTTTTTATGCTTATTTGGAATTATTGCTAAGGTTTTTATTCTTTATGATTATTGTTGCTAGTTATTTTTTGGTTGTGCGTTATAAACTTTCACGGCGGATGTTGCGTATGTCTAAAGGTAATGGGCCTAATTTGCCTAATTTATCGCCTAGGCTGAAGGAATGACGACGCACTATTGTATTCCCCAGCCCATGACCCGGCCTCCTCTCGAATTGTACCCATCTGCCAGTTATGAAGTCGGGAGTCATATATGAATAGCCAACTGATGAATGCTTAGGAAAAAGCTGTTGGGCCTTGTTAAGGGTCATTAACTTGCTAGCTTCGGAGCTGCTGATTCCAGATTGTCGACCTAGACCGACCGCTATTAGTTTGTCTAGCTGGGTCTTTGGAGGGCCGTCGGGAAAATGAGAGATTTGTTCGTTTAAGTAAGAGTTAAAGTTGTGGCCTGAGGCTTGGTCGGCCATGTGTTTTGTTTGTTTGGATGCGAGTCTTAAGTTGTTCATGTCCGTGCTTGATAGATGCTTTGATATTTCCTGAAAGGTGTCGAAATTCAAATCAGTGAGCTGCGTTTTGCTCGCTGGAGAAGTTTGCCAGAATCCTTTGAAGAATTGAGTGAATTTCGTGAGTATATGCCCAGTTGGATCTGTTCGGTTTATTGGGTCAGCTCCACAATACACATAGTAGTTTATTCCTCCCTCCCCAAACGGACTCAAACTATCCGGACTATTAAACCGCATCAACACCGGATTGAACGCCCGATACCCATTCCCCAACAAATAATGCCCCGTCACCGGATCCGGCCGTTCGCCGTTAAACCCAAGCAAACTGAGCAGACCGTTCGCTGCCGGGCGATGGCCGTAAGGGCTATAGGCAAGGGGATGAACCCGGTTCGCATCGAGCACATTCAACACCGACCGCTGCTGATCGGTCGCCAGTAGCGCAGTCTCAACCTTCACATCCTCGCGCCGAAGTTGCGCCAGCAACTGGTCGTCGTGCTGAAAGACGCTACGTTGCACCGCGCCCTGTATCTCCGTCGCCAATCGGCTCTTGCAGTAAAACCGCTGAATTCCAGCCTCAGCGGAAGGCGCACAATCGACCAGGCGATCCAGCGGGTCGTAGCGGTAGCGGCACAATACGGTTTCGCGAGGGGCGGTAGGCATGCTCCTGGCTCCGTTCAAGGTCCAAACATCCGGGCCTCTAGCATCGGAGTTTTTTCAGCCGCTGCCTACTATCAGAACTGTTAGGTTCCACTCCCTTCGTTGCGCAATTGGGCGATGCGCCGGTCCTTTTCAGTCCAGAGCCGGTTGACCCAATCCTGCACCTGTTGGCGAAACACCGGGTCGTTTTCGTAGTCGCCTTGCCACAGTGTCGGGTCCAGTTCGCGGGTCTGGATGTCGATGATGACCCGGGGCACCGCGCCGCTGATCAGGTCCCAGAACCCGGGGATGCGGTCTTGCGGATAGACCACGGTCACGTCCAGCACCGCGTCCAGTTGTTCGCCCATGGCCGCCAGCACGAACGCCACGCCACCGGCCTTGGGCTTGAGCAGGTGGGTGAAGGGCGATTGCTGTTGTTGGCTTTTGGTGGCGGTGAAGCGGGTGCCTTCGAGGTAGTTGACCACGGTGACCGGTTGGCGCTTGAACAGCTCGCAGGCGGCCTTGGTGATTTCCAGGTCCTTGCCGGCCAGTTCCGGGTTCTTCGCCAGGAACGCCTTGGTGTAGCGCTTCATGAACGGGTAGTCCAAGGCCCACCAGGCCAACCCCAGGAACGGCACCCAGATCAGCTCTTTCTTGAGGAAGAATTTGAAGAACGGCGTGCGCCGGTTGAGGGTCTGGACGAGGGCGGGGATGTCCACCCAGGATTGGTGATTGCTGATCACCAGGTAAGACGTATCGCCACGCAGGTCCGCGCCGCCGCGGATGTCCCAGCGGGTGGGGATGCACAGGGCAAAGATCAGCTTGTCGATTTCGGCCCAGGTCTCGGCGATCCACATCACCGCCCACGAGGCATAGTCGCGAAAGCGCCCGGGCAGGACCAGTTTGAGCAGGGCGAACACCATCAGCGGCCCGAACAGCACCAGGGTGTTGAGCAACAGCAACAGGGTGACGAAGCAGCCGGTGAGCAGGCGGCGCATAGATGACTCTTGCAAACAGGTGGGCGGGCCATGATAAGCAAGCTTCGGGCGGCAGGCCAAATCGGTGTGGACGAAAGTTTCACCTGGGCTAGGGTAGGTTGGGACTGCTTTTGTGGCCAGAGATTGCTCCCGCTGGGCTGTTGTAGGAGCTGCCGAAGGCTGCGATCTTTTGATCTTTCGCTTTGGACTCAAGTGCCTTTGGAAAGATCGCAGCCTCGTTTCACTCGACAGCTCCTACAGGGCCGAGCGGGAGCAAGCGCCCTCGCCACAGGTGTGCGATCAACCGAACGAATTCATCAGCCACGGTCTAAAAAACCACGCCCACAATGGAAGCCCTAACTACATGAAATCAGTCCTCGCCCTGCTTTCCCTGATGGCCCTTCCAGTGCTGGCCGCCGAGCCGACCCTGTACGGGCGCTATGAATACATCGCGTTGCCGGATATCGGCGGTGAAGTGCTCAAGGCCAAGATGGACACCGGCGCCCTGACCGCGTCGCTGTCAGCCAAGGACATCGAGACCTTCACCCGTGACGGCGACGATTGGGTGCGGTTCCGCCTGGCGACCAAGGATGCGAGCAACAAGGTCTACGAACACAAGATCGCGCGCATCAGCAAGATCAAGACCCGTTCCGAAGAGGATGAGGACGACGACGAAAAGATCGCCCCCACCAAGCGGCCGGTGGTCGATCTGGAGTTGTGCCTGGGCAACGTCAAGCGCACGGTCGAGGTCAACCTGACCGACCGCAGCAGTTTCAATTATCCGCTGTTGATCGGGGCCAAGGCGTTGCGTGAGTTTGGCGCGGCGGTGAACCCGGCGCGGCGGTTTACGGCGGATAAGCCTGACTGCTGATTTCCCTGATTGACGTACCCCAAGCCTTGCGGCACCGTTCCGGCAACTTTACTGCCGGGCCCGCAAGCCATGCCTCATATCCTGATTGTCGAAGACGAAGCCGCCATCGCCGATACACTGGTGTTTGCCCTGCAAGGGGAGGGGTTTGACACCACCTGGTTGAGCCTTGGCGCAGCCGCTCTCGAACACCAGAAAAACACCCCGGCGGACCTGATCATTCTCGATGTGGGCCTGCCGGATATCAGTGGATTCGAGACTTGTAAAAAAATCAGACGTTTCAGCGACGTTCCGGTCATCTTTCTTACAGCTCGGGATGGCGAGATCGATCGGATCGTGGGTCTGGAGATCGGTGCCGACGATTACGTGGTCAAGCCCTTCAGCCCCCGCGAGGTGGCGGCCAGGGTCCGGGCGATTCTCAAGCGCGTGGCTCCGCGGCCGGCGGCGGAGGTGGGCATGGCGTTGTTTCAGGTCGATTCCGACCGCGTGCAGATCAACTATCGCGGCACCCCGCTGAACCTCACCCGCCACGAATTCCGCCTGCTCAATTGTCTGCTGGAGCAACCTGAGCGGGTCTTCAGCCGTGAGCAATTGCTCGATGCCCTGGGCGTGGCCAGCGATGCCGGCTACGAGCGCAGCATCGACAGCCACATCAAGAGCGTGCGCGCCAAGTTGCGCCTGGTCCGGGCCGAGGCTGAGCCGATCCAGACACATCGGGGCCTGGGCTACAGCTACAGCCCGGGGCACAGCTGATGTCGTTGGGGATCCGGATTTTCCTGGTGTATGTGCTGTTTATCGCCTTGACCGGTTATTTCGTGCTCAACACGGTCATGGAGGAAATCCGCCCCGGCGTGCGCCAGTCCACCGAAGAAACCCTGGTGGACACCGCCAACCTGATGGCCGAGATCCTGCGGGACGATTTCAAGGCCGGCACCCTCAACCAGAATCGCTGGCCGCAGTTGCTCAAGGCTTACGGCGAGCGCCAGCCGGCGGCGACGATCTGGGGTTTGCCGAAAAACCAGGTCAGCCATCGCATCTATGTCACCGATGCCAACGGCATCGTGGTGCTCGATTCCAGTGGCGTGGCGGTCGGGCAGGATTATTCGCGTTGGAACGACGTTTACCTGACCTTGCGCGGCCACTACGGCGCCCGTTCGAGCCGCAGCGATCCGGACGATCCGGCGTCGTCGGTGATGCACGTCGGCGCGCCGATCCGCGACAACGGCCGCATCATTGGTGTCGTCACGGTCGCCAAGCCCAACAGCTCGTTGCAGCCTTATGTCGATCGCACCGAGCGGCGGCTGTTGATCTATGGCGCCGGCTTGGTCGCCCTGGGCTTGTTGCTGGGCGGCTTGTTGTCCTGGTGGCTCAGCGCGGCATTGCGGCGTTTGACGAGCTATGCCCAGGCGGTCAGCCAGGGGCGGCGGGTGGAAGTGCCGCATTATCGTGGGGGCGAGTTCGAGCAACTGGCGGGCGCTGTGGAGCACATGCGCACGCAACTGGAAGGCAAGGCTTACGTCGAGCGTTACGTGCACACGCTGACCCACGAACTCAAGAGCCCGCTGGCGGCGATTCGCGGGGCCGCCGAGCTGCTGCAAAGCGACATGCCCGCCGCCCAGCACCAACGCTTCGTCAATAACATCGACAACGAAAGTGTGCGCATGCAGCAGTTGATCGAACGGTTGCTCAACCTGGCCCAGATCGAGCAGCGCCAGGGGTTGGAAGAAGAAGTCGCGGTGCCGCTGGCGGCGTTGATGGACGAGCTGCTGGAAGCGCGTGGCGGCTGGATTGAAAGTCGCCAGTTGATGGTTGAGCAGCACATCGCTGCCGACCTGACGCTGACCGGTGAGCCGTTTCTGTTGCGCCAGGCCTTGGGTAATCTGCTGGAAAACGCCCTGGACTTCACTCCCGTCAACGGTCGGCTGCGTATCAGCGCCGAGCGCAACGGGAACCGCGTCGAGATTCGTCTGTTCAATCAGGCCGCGCCGATTCCCGACTACGCGCTGCCACGCCTGAGCGAGCGCTTCTACTCCCTGCCGCGCCCGGACAGCGGCCGCAAGAGCACTGGCCTGGGGCTCAACTTCGTGGAGGAGGTGGTGCAGTTGCATGGGGGGCAATTCAGTATTGGCAATGTCGCGGGTGGGGTTGAGGTGGTGTTGAGATTGCCTTGAGGGAATTTGATTAATCTTGTTATTGATTAATTTACATAACCATTTTTTAGGTTTAATTTCCCTCCAGTACCGGCGAACTATTCTATAGACCTGTCAGCATGCCATGCCCTACGGCGAGATGACTTTCGGTCGGCTGGTCCTATTCGTGGATACACAACCGGGAGCATGAGCATGGTGAGCCTCTGGCAAAAACTGCAGGCCAAGTTGTTGCGCGCCTTCGCCAAGAGAATGAAAGCGAAGTTTACCTACGACGCTGCGCTGTTTGCGTTGCGCGCCGTTGTCGTGCAGACCATTCCGACCCCTTGGGGGGATGCGCGGGCGCTGTTCTACTGGCCCCATTCGCAGCCCTCGGTGAAGCTGGCGGTGTACCTGAATTTTCATGGCGGTGGCTTTGTTGCGGGGACCCCCGAACACGATGACAGCTATTGCCGTCGACTGGCCCATAACCTGAACTGCCTGGTGGTCAATCTGGACTACGTGCTGGCGCCAGAGCACGCCTTCCCCGCAGCCCCGCGACAGTGCTTCGCGGTGCTCGAATGGCTGGCCAGCGAAGCCGAAACGCTGGGCATCGATCCTCAGCGTTTCGCCGTCGGCGGCCATAGCGCCGGCGGCAATCTGGCTGCCGTTGTAGCGGGTCTGGCGCGAGGGCATCAAGGGTTGAAGGTGGTGCATCAGTTGATCGACTATGCGGCGCTGGATCTGCACCAGGACCCTGCCTTGAAGACGTCCACCAGTGCCCGGCCACTGCTCAATGCCGGCCTGATGCGCTTCTTCAACAACTGCTACCTGAGCGATCCGGCACAGGCTCGCGATCCGTTGGCCTCTCCCCTGTTGGCGCCGGTCGACGCGCTGGTGGGGATGCCGGCTGCCACGGTGATCACGGCGCAATACGATATCTTGCGTGCCGAAGGCGAGGCCTATGCCGAGAAGTTGCGCCAGGCCGGCGTGCCGGTGCGCCAGCGAATGTTTGAAGGCTGCGACCATATGTTCACCCACTTGGGACCGGACGAGTCGGCCGAGGAGGCCTGGCAGCTGATGGAGGATTCCCTGCGCGAAGCTTTCCAGACCGTGGACGTGGCGAATGCCGGGGTTCGTGCTCGACACGATGGCAGTCTCCACACAATCTCCACAAACGCTCCATAAGCTCAGCACACAGCCACCCCAGACTCTCCCTCATTCGAACAGGGAGAGCCCCACATGAACCGCAGCCTCGCCATAAAACTGGGCATGATCGCCCTATTGATTCTCTTGTTGATGATCCCGTTGTTGATGATCAACGGGCTCATTGATGAGCGCCAGGAACTGCGTGACGGTGTGCTGCAGGACATCGCCCGCAGCTCCAGCTACAACCAGCAACTGATCGGGCCGATGATCGTGGTGCCGTTTCGCAAGAGCGTGAAGGTCTGGAATACCAACGAGAAGACCGGCGTGCGTTTCCTGGAAACCGTCGAGCGAACCGGCGAGTTGTATTTTTTGCCGGAGCAGTTTGAGCTCGACGGTCAGGTCCGCACCGAAACCCGTGCCCGGGGCATCTACGAAGCGCGGATGTTCCACGCCGATAACCGGATCGATGGCCGCTTCAAGGTGCCTGAGCGCTACGGTGTTGCTGCCAAGGATTTTGCCGATTACCGTTTTGATGAGCCGTACCTGAGCGTTGGCATCAGCGATATTCGTGGCATCGAGAATGCGCTGACCCTGACGCTCAACCAGCAGACCGTCGACTTCCTGCCTGGCTCGCGGCTCGGCTGGCTGGGGCAGGGTGTGCATGTGCCGCTGCCGATGATCACCGCCCAGGGCGGCCCTGAGTTGACCTTCGGTTTCGACCTGCGCCTGCAAGGCACTGGCAATTTCCAGATTCTGCCAGTGGGCAAATCCACCAAGGTGCACCTGTCGGCCGACTGGCCACATCCGAGTTTCATCGGCAACTACCTGCCCACCCAGCGTGAGATCAATGAGCAGGGTTTCAGTGCCGACTGGCAGACGTCGTTTTTCTCCACCAACCTCCTGGAAACGCTGCAGGCCTGCGAACCGCGCGATGGTTGTGACGCGTTCCGCAGCCGGGCCTTCGGGGTGAGCTTCATCGATCCGGTGGACCAGTACCTCAAGAGCGACCGGGCGATCAAATATGCGCTGCTGTTTGTCGCCCTGACCTTCGCCGGCTTCTTCCTCTTCGAGGTGCTCAAGAGCCTGGCGGTGCACCCGGTCCAGTACGCCTTGGTGGGCGTGGCGCTGGCATTCTTTTACCTGCTGCTATTGTCGCTGTCGGAGCACATCGGCTTCACCCTGGCGTACCTGGTGTCGGCCAGTGCCTGTGTCGTGCTGATCGGGTTTTATGTTTGCCATGTGCTGCGCAGCGTGAGTCACGGTCTGGGGTTTTCGGCGGGGCTGGCGGGCTTGTACGGTTTGCTCTACGGCCTGTTGAGCGCCGAGGACTACGCGCTGTTGATGGGCTCGCTGTTGCTGTTCGGCCTGCTAGGCGTGTTCATGGTCCTGACCCGCAAGTTGGACTGGTACGGGGTCGGGTCGAAGCCAGCCGCGGCGATGAACTTCGAGTTGGGAGAGGTGAAATGAGCCGGTCGTTGGGGTTGCGTGAGGACCGGCAATGGCGAGAAGTGTTAGTGATGCAGGTTGCTGGGTTGTTTCCTTTGGATCCGGTGTGCCCCTATCGCGAGCAAGCTCGCTCCCACAGGGGATCCCGGTGGTCCAAACAAAACAACCCAATGTGGGAGCGAGCTTGCTCGCGATGAGGCCGGAACGTTCAATGCAGAGCTAAACCCTGGGCACCGTCTCGACCATCGAAGGCCGCACGCTCACCTCGGCAAACCACTGCGCCAATTGCGGGTTGGCCTCGCGCCATTCCAGATCGGGATGGCGCAAATCCAAGTAGCCCAGGGCGCAGGCCACGCTGATGGAGGCCACGTCGAAATGGCAGGCCA
This sequence comes from Pseudomonas sp. RL_105y_Pfl2_101, assembly GCF_963970585.1. Classification (NCBI taxonomy): domain Bacteria; kingdom Pseudomonadati; phylum Pseudomonadota; class Gammaproteobacteria; order Pseudomonadales; family Pseudomonadaceae; genus Pseudomonas; species Pseudomonas sp. RL_105y_Pfl2_101. The sequence continues at coordinate 39,506 of NZ_CAXAPG010000011.1, read as the reverse complement.
GTTCGGCAATCGCTTCGGCTTCGAGCTGGCCCAGGGCACGGCGAATCTTGTCCCGCTGCGCATCGAGCCATTCGTCCCAGTGCTTTTCCACAGGGCGCAGCGCGGTTTCGTAGCGGATCATCACGGCCGCATCCATGATCCCATCGGCCAGGGAGGCCAGGGTCAGGCGCCGCCAGCGGGCCGCGCCGTCCCGGGGGATCAGCGGGTTGCCGACGTGCTGGTGATCGAGGTAGTCGAGGATGACGCGGCTGTCGTGGATCACCGTCCCGTTGGCCAGGCGCAGGGCCGGGATCTTGCTCAACGGGTTGTCATCGATGAGCGCCCGGTCCGGCTTGACCGGCGAGAGCTGGCTGAGCTGCAACGCCACGCGGTCTTGCTGGCCGGTTTCGTGCAGCAGCACCAGGACCTTGCGCACGAAAGGGGAAGCGGGGTTGTGGAACAGCGTCATGCTGGGGGTGGACATGCGGATATCCTCGATAAACGGCCAGGGGCTTAGCCTAGCCAGTTACGGGGTGGCTGGCGAGCGGTCGGGTGACCAGTTGGATTCCAATGTGGGAGCGAGCCTGCTCGCGAAAGCGGGGTGTCAGTCAACTTCAATGCAACTGACTCACCGCAATCGCGAGCAGGCTCGCTCCCACATTGGGTTTGCGTCCGGTTGGAGTTATCCGCGCTTGATCAATCCCCAAGCCCCCAGCACCGTCGGTATTCCCAGCCCGACCCAGCTCACCGCATCCCAGGCGCCGTCACCGAGTAATGCGCTGACCAACCCCGCCGCACTGAGCGCACCAATCATCAGGGGAATACCAAACACTTTCCAGAAACTCGACTGCCGAGGCCTCACGAGAGGACCTGCGTGCCGATGGTCGCGCGCTTGGCCGCTTTGCGCCGCACCAGCCACAGGTAAACGCCGCTGCCGAGGATGATGATGGTCAGCACATCGAGGGTCGCCCAGAAGATCTGCATCGGCCGGCCACCGTAGTCGCCGAAGTGCAGGGGCAGGGACAGGCTCATCATGTCCATGTACCACGGTCGCTCGGCGACGGCGGTGACGTCCAAGGTGGTGGCATCGATCAACACGGGGGTGAGCAGGTGCGAGGTCCGGTGGGTGTCGCCCTTCATGAAGACGCTGTAGTGGTGCTCGCTGGAGAACAGCGTGCCGGGGAAGGCGATGAAGCTCGGCGCCATGCCAGGCGCGACGCCCTTGGCAATATCCAGCAAGCGGGTGGCCGGGGCCAGTTGGGTCAGCGACGGGACGTCGCGGTAGGGTTCGACCATGGCGCTGAGGCTGTCGTTGCGCCACGCGGCGATGATCAGGTCGGCGCAGGCGGCGATCACACCAGTGATACCCACGGTCAGCGCCCAGACCAGCGTGACCACGCCGATCAGGTTGTGCAGGTCGAGCCAGCGCAGGCGCGTGGATTTGTCCTGGCGCACCGTGGCGAACTTCAAGCGACGCATGAACGGCAGGTACAGGACCACCCCGGAGACGATAGCGATCACGAACAGCAGGCCCATGAACGCCAGCAACATCTTGCCCGGCAGCCCGGCGAACATGTCCACGTGCAGGCGCAGCATGACCATCATGAAACCGCCATTGGCCGAGGGCATTTCCAGGGTCTCGCCGGTACGCGCATCGAGCATGAAGGTGTGGGATGAGTTGGGTTCGGTACCCGGCGTCGGCGCCATGATGGTGATGACACCATTGGGCTCGTCATCGTCCCAGCCAAAATACTGGACCACTTCCCCCGGGCGATGGGCCTTGGCTTTTTCCACCAGTTGTTGCAGGTCCAGTGGCGGCGTGTCGGCGGGCATTTCCCGAAGCTGCGGAGCGTCGCCCAGCAAGTGTTCGATTTCATGGTGGAAGATCAACGGTAGCCCGGTGATTGCCAGCATCAGCAGGAACACCGTGCAGATCAGGCTGGTCCAGGTGTGGACGAAGGACCAGCGGCGGATGGTTTTGCTTTTCATGATCGATCCGGATGCAAAAGGGCACCTTGTGGCGAGGGGTATCTGTGGGAGCAAGGCTTGCCCGCGAAACAGGCGATGCGGTCTTTCTGAAACCGAGTCGCCTCCATCGCGGGCAAGCCTTGCTCCCACAGGCGAACCACCCTAGGAGCAGAGAATTTAGAGTGAGGGCGCCTGCTGCCGTCGTTTCCACTGGCTCAGGCGCTGTTGCAGGTCAAGTGGGCTGTGGAGCTGCTGCTGACGGGCGCGGCTGAACAGGATCAGCGCCAGTTCCGCCGTGGCCAGGGCGTCGGCACTGGCGTTGTGGCGGTCGAAGACTTGCAGCTTGAACCAGTCGATCCACTCGTCCAGGCCGGATTTGCGCAGGTGGGCCTGGGGGCAAAGCATCGGGGCCAGGTCTGCCACGTCGAGGAACGGATGCTGCAGGCGATAGCCCAGGTAATCTTTCAAGGCGCGCCCGAGCATGTGGGAATCGAACGGTGCGTGAAAGGCCAGCAGCGGACTGTCGCCGACAAACTCCATGAACGCCAGTAGCGCCTCGGCCGGGTTGCTGCCAGCGGCGATGGCACTGGGCGCCAGGCCATGGATCAACACACTCGGCCCGAGTTTCTGCTTATCGCATTGCAAGGTGCGTTCGAACTGTTGGCTGAAGTCGATGGCGCCGTCTTCGATGACCACCGCACCGATGGACAGCACCTGGTCCTTGTTCAGGTTCAACCCGGTGGTTTCCAGGTCCAGCACGACCCAGCGTTGTTCCCGCAGGTCGCATTCACCCAAGGCTGAAGCCGCCGGCAGGCGTTCCAGGTGCTTTTGCATTTCTTCGGGCAACATGGGTTGGGCTGGGCGCAACCAGGAAAAAATGCTCACAACTGATACCTCAGCGTTAGGCTGCTTTGCAGACGTTGGGCCTGGCGCAGGGATTCGCGCAGGATGCGTCGGTCCAGATGGTTGAGGCTGTCAGGGTCTACGCGGTTGGAGTAGGGCAGGTTCTCGCGGGTTTGCAGTTGGTGTTGCTGCATGCGGGTTTGCTGGATGAAGTGATAGGCCTCTTCATAGGCTGCGCCATCGAGCGGTTCGATGACTTGTTTGTCGACCAATTGCCGCAAGCGTTCCAGGGTATTGTTGGCTTCGATGCCGTTGGCCAGCGCCAGCAGACGGGCGCCGTCGACGAAGGGCGTCAGGCCCTGCACCTTCAGGTCTAGGGTGGCCTTTTCGCCATTCTTGCGGCTCAGCACGAAATCCCTGAAGCGTCCCACGGGCGGGCGGTGGCGTAAGGCGTTTTCGGCCATCATGCGCTGGAACAAGCGGTTATCGGCCACTTGGTCGAGGAGATGCCGACGCAATTGATCGCAGCCTTGCTCATCGCCCCAGACCACCCGCAAGTCGAAATAGATGCTCGAGCCCAGCAGGTTTTCTGGCGTCGCTTCGCGGATGAATGCCGAAAAGCGGCGCGCCCATTCGGCGCGGGACAGGCACAGCTCGGGGTTGCCGGCCATGATGTTGCCCTTGCACAAGGTGAAACCGCACAAGGCCAGGTTCTGGTTGATCTGCTGGGCGATGGGCAGCAGCAGGCCACGAATCTGCGCGGCATGGGCGGCGTCCCGGGCTTCGAACAAAATGCCGTTGTCCTGGTCGGTGTGCAGGGTTTGTTCACGTCGGCCTTCACTGCCGAAGCACAGCCAACTGAACGGCACGCCTGGGTCACCCTTGTCGGCCAGGGTCAGCTCGATGACCCGGCACACAGTGTGATCGTTGAGCAGGGTGATGATGTGGGTGATCTGGGTCGACGACGCGCCGTGGGCCAGCATGCGCTCCACCAGTTGGCCGATCTCGCCGCGCAGGGCCACGAGGTTTTCCACTCTGGGCGCGTTGCGGATGGTTCGGGCCAGGTGCACCAGGTCGACGCGCTGCAAGGAAAATAGATCGCGCTCCGATACCACGCCACACAGGCGATGGTCCTTGACCAGGCAGACGTGGGCGATGTGCCGTTCGGTCATGGCGATGGCTGCGTCGAAGGCGCTGTGATCCGGCGAGAGAAAAAACGGCGCCTGGGTCATGTGCCCGACGATTGCCTGGGAAAAGTCCCCGGTACCATCGGCCACCACGTGCCGCAGGTCGCGCAGGGTGAAAATCCCCACCGGGGCTTTCTGCTCGTTCACCACCACGATGCTGCCGACCTGCTGCTCGTGCATCAGCTTGACGGCTTCGCGCAGCGGCATATCCGGGCTGCAACTGACCGGATGGCGCATCGCCAGTTCACCCAGTCGTGTATTGAGGGAGTACTGGGTCCCCAGGGTTTGTGCGGACTTTTGCTGGACCTGCTGATTGACCTGATCGAGCAAGCTGCTGACCCCACGCAGGGCGAAGTCGCGAAACGGGCCGGACAGGGCGAACAGCTTGATGAAGGCCTGCTTGTTCAATTGCAGGCAGAACGTGTCTTCGCCGGCCCGGTGTTCGGTGCGTGTGGCCCGTTCGCCCAGCAGTGCGGCGAGGGGGAAACATTCGCCGGTGGTGATCTCGAAGGTGGTCTCTGTACCCCCCTTGGCCGTATGCGGACGTTCGCCTACCACCCGGCCTTGCTTGACGATGTAGAAGTGTTCCACCAGGCCGTCGGCCGGTTTGATGATGGTGTCGCCCGGCGCATAAAAGCGCAGCAGGCATTGCTCCACCAGATAGGCCAGATGAGCGTTTTCCATCTGGTTGAATGGGGGAAAGCGCTGGAGAAACTGCAGTGTCCCCTGGATGTTTTGCAACACCGCGGTTTTCCCTGCCTGGGTGAAGGCGTCCGCTTTTTTCATAACCATTGCGCAGTCTTTTTTGATTGTTTGTGGTCGGATCCGTTATTGCATGGTCGGCCCCTCAGCGTGGGGTGCCCATTGGACGTAAGTCTAGGTCGCTGAATAGGGGTGGGCTTACGGAAAAAGGCTACGCTAGGTGGCAGAAAAGTCTTCATTAATGTTCTTGGTAAAAAATCCGACGAAGTGCACATTGAAGCGCAGCAGAACGATGTCTGACCACTGTGCCAGGGGATTGATTTAAAGAACGTAGAGAGCACCATGTCCGACCACGATATTTTGAGTGACGCCGAGCGCGAGGCGCTGAGTGCCGCCATGCTGGAACCTGACCTGCCGCCGCAGCGCGTCTTGATCGTCGATGACGACAAGGACGCTCGTGAGCTGCTGTCGGAGATCCTGGCGTTGGACGGGATTCGCTGCATGACCGCTGCCAGTGGTGAAACGGCACTCAAGATGCTGGAAACCAAGCCATCGATCGGCCTGTTGATCACCGACCTGCGGATGCGCAACGTCGATGGCCTGGAACTGGTTCGCCTGGTGCGCGAGTCCGAGCGGGCGGCGTTGCCGATCATCATCGTGTCGGGTGATGCCGACGTGAAGGACGCCATTGAAGCCATGCGCCTGAGCGTGGTGGACTTTTTGCTTAAGCCGATCGATACCGACAAGCTGTTGGGGTTGGTCAAGCGTGAGTTGGGGATGGAGCTTTAAGATCATCTGTGGGAGCAAGCCTTGCTCCCACAGATGAATACCGTCGCCATAAAAGCGCTATGAAAGCGGTCGAGTACTGGAAAATGAAAAAACCCTGATCTTTCGATCAGGGCTTTTTTTTGTGCCGCTGTTTACCGCTCAATCACAACCCATTGGCGGTCTTGAACTCGCGCCGACGGCGGTGCAGTACCGGCTCGGTGTAGCCGTTAGGCTGCTTCGTGCCTTCGATCACCAGCTCGACTGCCGCTTGAAAGGCGATGTTGCGGTCGAAGTCTGGTGCCAGCGGACGGTATAGCGGGTCGCTGGCGTTCTGGCGGTCGACCACCGGCGCCATGCGCTTGAGGCTTTCCATCACCTGGTCCTGGGTGACGATGCCGTGGCGCAGCCAGTTGGCAATGTGCTGGCTGGAGATACGCAGCGTCGCACGGTCTTCCATCAGGCCGATGTCGTTGATGTCCGGCACCTTGGAGCAGCCGACACCCTGGTCGATCCAGCGCACCACGTAGCCAAGGATGCCCTGGGCATTGTTGTCCAGTTCGTTCTTGATTTGCTCCGGTGTCCAGTTCGGGTTGACGGCCAGTGGGATGGTCAGGATGTCGTCCACCGATGCGCGAGCGCGTTTGGCCAGTTCGGCTTGGCGAGCGAACACGTCGACCTTGTGGTAATGCAGCGCGTGCAGGGCCGCGGCGGTCGGCGAGGGCACCCATGCGGTGTTGGCGCCGGCCAGCGGATGAGCGATTTTCTGTTCGAGCATCGCCGCCATCAGGTCCGGCATCGCCCACATGCCTTTGCCGATTTGTGCGCGACCTTGCAGGCCGGTGCTCAAACCGATGTCGACGTTCCAGTTCTCATACGCGCCGATCCACTTCTCGGCTTTCATGTCGGCCTTGCGCACCATCGGGCCGGCTTCCATGGAGGTGTGGATTTCATCGCCGGTACGGTCGAGGAAACCGGTGTTGATGAACACCACGCGCTCGCTGGCGGCCTTGATGCAGGCCTTGAGGTTGACCGTGGTACGACGCTCCTCGTCCATGATCCCGACCTTGAGGGTGTTGCGCGGCAGGTTCAGCACGTCCTCGACGCGACCGAACAGCTCGTTGGTGAACGCGGCTTCTTCCGGGCCGTGCATCTTCGGCTTGACGATGTACACCGAGCCGGTGCGGCTGTTGCGACGGCTGGTGTTGCCGTTGAGGCTGTGGGTCGCGGCCAGGCTGGTGATCAGACCGTCGAGAATGCCTTCTGGCACTTCGTTGCCATGCTTGTCCAGGATCGCGTCGATGGTCATCAGGTGGCCGACGTTACGCACGAACAACAGCGAGCGGCCGTGCAGGGTCACGCTCGAGCCGTCGACGGCGGTGTAGACACGGTCGGGGTTCATGGTGCGGGTGAAGGTCTGGCCACCCTTGGCGACTTCTTCAGCCAGGTCGCCTTTCATCAGGCCGAGCCAGTTGCGGTAGATCACCACTTTGTCGGCTGCATCGACGGCGGCGACCGAGTCTTCGCAGTCCATGATGGTGGTCAGCGCGGCCTCCATCAAGATGTCTTTGACGCCGGCGGCGTCGGTCTGGCCGACCGGGGTACTGGCATCGATCTGGATTTCGAAGTGCAGGCCATTGTGCTTCAACAGCACGGTGGTCGGTGCCGAGGCATCGCCCTGGAAGCCGATCAACTGGGCATCGTCACGCAGGCCGCTGTTGCTGCCGCCCTTGAGGGTGACCACCAGTTTGCCATCAACGATTTTGTAATTGGTGGAGTCGACATGGGAGCCGGCCGCCAGGGGCGTGGCTTCGTCGAGGAAGGCACGGGCGAAGGCGATGACCTTGTCGCCGCGGACCTTGTTGTAGCCTTTGCCTTTTTGCGCGCCATCGGCTTCGCTGATGGCATCGGTGCCGTACAGCGCGTCATACAGCGAACCCCAGCGGGCGTTCGATGCGTTGAGGGCGAAGCGGGCGTTCATCACCGGCACCACCAGCTGCGGGCCGGCCATGCGGGCGATTTCGTCATCGACGTTTTGGGTCGTGGCCTGGAAATCCGCCGCTTCTGGCAGCAGGTATCCAATGTCTTGCAGGAAGGCTTTGTAAGCCACGGCGTCGTGGGCCTGGCCGACACGGGCCTGGTGCCAGGCATCGATCCGCGCCTGGAAATCATCGCGTTTGGCGAGTAGGGCTTTGTTCTTCGGTGCCAGGTCGTGGATGACCTTGTCGGCGCCGGCCCAGAACGCGTCGGCGGTGAGGCCGGCTCCGGGAATGGCTTCGTTATTCACGAAGTCGAACAGGACTTTGGCGACCTGCAGGCCACCGACTTGAACGTATTCAGTCATTGCTTGCCTCACTCTGCTCAGCTATTTCGCTTTTCAGCTCTTCGATTTTGACAATGAAGCCTCGGGACATTTAAAGCACAAACCCCGGAACCAGTGCATGCCATCGCTGGCGGCTGGGTGGTAAGCCTTGCTGACGGGGCTTTTCAGGGATGCGACTGCGCCTTAAGCAGACATCGGTACAGCGTTATGTAGTGCTAGCTGCGGCATACTACATGATCAATTGCGGTTGTGAAAATTAGACTAATTGCGTCGTTCCGCGACCGACTAAAGTGTTACGGTCACGTCGAGACACGGGATGTTCTCAAAAAATAGATGAATTGTTCCATATAATTTTAGTGTTCGTACACAAATCACTGTGAGGAGGGAGCTTGCTCCCCTGTGGAGCTGCCGAAGGCTGCGATCTTTTGACCTTTCGCTTTAGACTCAATTGATAGGGACAAGATCGCAGCCTCGTTGCACTCGACAGCTCCTACGCAGCTCTTACACAGTCCAGCGGGAGTAAGCTCCCTCGCCACAAAAGCGCGAACGTGCTGATTGTCTCTCTTGCCTATACTGTCCCTTCCCCAACAAGAGGACTGCGCCATGGACCACCTCGTCATCACTGTTTTTGCCCCGGACAAGCCCGGGCAGGTCGAGCGCATTGCCGATTGCATCGCCGAACACGGCGGAAACTGGCTGGAAAGTCGCATGTCGCGCCTGGCTGGGCAGTTTGCCGGAATTCTGCGAATCAGCGCCCCGGCCGAGGTCCATGAGGAACTGATCGAAGCCTTGCAGGGGCTATCGACTCACGGCATCCGCGTGTTGATCGCTGAAAGCGCCCTTGAGGAGTCCTGCGCCTGGAAACCCATCACCATGGAGCTGGTGGGCAACGACCGTCCCGGCATCGTGCGGGACATCACCCGGTTGTTGAGCGAGCAGGGCGTCAATGTCGAGCGTCTGGTGACCTACGTCCGGCCGGCGCCGATGAGCAGCGAGCTGCTGTTCCACGCCGAAGCGACTCTGGGGGTGCCGTTGACCTTGTCGCTGGAGACGTTGCAGGAACACCTGGAGACCCTGGCCGATGAGTTGATGGTGGAGCTCAAGCTCAGCGACGAAGCGTAATCAAGGTTATCCAAGGAAAAACGGCGCCTGCCTGTGGATAACCTGTAGAGACCCGGCTCCAGCCCAAGCCCGCCGGGGCTTAGCGGTTAATGATCAAAAAAGCACCAGTTTTCAAGGGCTTGTGCACAAACGGCGGGGATCACGCTGTGGATAACCTTGGGAAGGATACGTGCAGGCCACGGCAGGCGTGGCCTGGAGAACTTTGTGTGTTTTTTGATCAGTTGCGCCGACGCATGCTGATCATCGCATCGACGCTGTACACCGCCAGACCGGCCCAGATAAACAGGAACGCCACCAGCGTGCTGGACGACAGGTGCTCACCGAACAGCATCACGGCGAGCAACAGCACCAGTGTCGGCGCGATGTACTGGAGAAAACCGATGGTAGTGTAGGGCAAATGCCGTGTTGCGGCGTTGAAACACACCAACGGCACCAGCGTCACGGGGCCGGCCGCCACCAGCCACCAGGCTTCGGAGGTGGTCCAGAAGGCCGCCTGGGCACTGGTGGCCGTGGGATTGAACAGCAACCAGGCAATGGCGATCGGCACCAGCATCCAGGTTTCCACCACCAGCCCCGGCAACGCCTTGACCGGTGCCTGCTTGCGGATCAACCCATAGAAACCGAAGGTCAGCGCCAGTACCAGCGACACCCACGGCAGGCTGCCCACTTGCCAGACCTGCTGCGCCACACCGACCGCCGCCAATCCCACCGCCAGCCATTGCATGCGGCGCAGGCGCTCGCCCAACAGCAACAGGCCCAGCAATACGTTCACCAGCGGGTTGATGTAGTAACCCAGGCTGGCTTCGAGCATGCGGCCGTGGTTCACCGCCCAGACGTAGGTCAGCCAGTTGGCTGCGATCAGGGTCCCGCTCAGGGCGAGGATCGCCAGGCGCTGTGGATTGTCCCGCAGTTCACGCCACCAGCCCGGGTGCTTCCAGACCATCAGCAACGCCGCGCCGAACAAGGCCGACCACAGCACCCGGTGGATGATGATCTCCACCGACGGGACGCTGGCGATGGCCTTGAAGTAGATCGGGAACAGACCCCAGATGATGTAGGCACTCAGGCCCAGGATGTACCCGCGACGTGGGTTGGCGGCTTGCATGCAGAATCCTTGCTTAGGCAGCTAACAGAAGGGTGATTGTAAGGAGATTTGTCTGGTTGTGCTGTGAGTATTGTGCACAATCACCGCAGATCCCACAGGGTGGTTCTGCGGTACATCAGAACAGCTTCAACGGCTCTTCATTGAGCGCCGCCAATTGCTCGCGCAACGCCAGCACCTGGTCGCCCCAGTAGCGTTCGCTGCCGAACCACGGGAAGCTACGGGGGAAGGCCGGGTCGTCCCAGCGTCGCGCCAGCCAGGCGCTGTAGTGCATCAGACGCAAGGCCCGCAGTGGTTCGATCAGCGCCAATTCCCGCGGGTCGAAGTCGTGGAACTCACGGTAGCCGTCCATCAGTTCCGACAATTGCCCCAGGCATTCCTGGCGATCGCCGGCGAGCATCATCCACAAGTCCTGCACCGCTGGGCCCATGCGACAGTCGTCGAGGTCGACGATGTGGAACACCTCGTCGCGGCACATCATGTTGCCCGGGTGGCAATCGCCGTGCATGCGGATGTTCTGGTGGGGCGTGGCGGCGTAGACCTCTTCAACGCGCTTGAGCAGGTCCCGGGCGACCGACTCGTAGGCCGGCAGCAGGCTACGCGGGACAAAGCCGCTTGCCAGCACGGTGGCCAGTGAATCGTGGCCGAAGTTCTTCACGCCCAGGGCTTCACGGTGTTCGAACGGGCGGGTCGCACCGACCGCGTGCAGGCGCCCGAGCAATTGTCCCAGGCGATAGAGTTGATCGAGGTTACCCGGCTCCGGTGCACGGCCGCCGCGACGGGGGAACAGGGTGAAACGAAACCCGGCGTGTTCGTGCAGGCTGGTGCCGTTGTGGATCAGTGGTGCGACGACGGGCACTTCGTATTCGGCCAGTTCAAAGGTAAAGCTGTGCTCTTCCAGGATCGCTTCGTTGGTCCAGCGCTGAGGGCGATAGAACTTGGCAATCAGCGGCTCGGAATCTTCGATGCCCACCTGGTAGACGCGGTTCTCGTAGCTGTTGAGGGCCAACACGCGGGCGTCGCTGAGGAATCCGATGCTTTCAACGGCATCGAGCACCAGGTCGGGCGTGAGGGTTTCAAACGGATGGGACATGCTGACTCCTGCGCAGCGGCAGGGCTGCCGCGTCCGGCCCAGCATGGTAGCGCAGACAGAGGCAGATAGGTGGTGGCTGTTGAGACCATCGCGAGCAAGATGACCCGAGCCCTGTGGAAGCGGGCTTGCTCGCGATGAGGCCTACTCAGGCGCCGATCACCCCGCCATCTTCCCGGGTAATCACCATCACCGAGGACCGTGGCTTGCCGTTGGGCAAGTGCTCAGGAAAGGTCGAGCCGCCGTTTTCCCCAGGATGCTGGATCCCGACGAACAAGGCCTTCTGGTCCGGGGCAAAACTGATCCCGGTCACTTCGCAGCCCACCGGCCCGACCATGAAACGGCGAATTTCACCACTGTTAGGGTCGGCGCAGAGCATCTGGTTGTTGCCCATGCCGGCAAAGTCCCCGGCGTTGCTGGAGTCACCGTCGGTGAGGATCCACAGCCGGCCGGCTTTGTCGAAGCCCAGGCCGTCGGGGCTGTTGAACATGTTCTGCGCATTGATGTTGGACGAACCGGCTTTCGGCGTGCCGGCGTGTACCGTCGGGTTGCCGGCGACCACGAACAAGTCCCAGTCGAAGGACTTGGACGCGTGGTCGTCGCGGTCGGTGCGCCAGCGCAGGATCTGCCCGTAGACGTTCTTGGCCCGAGGGTTCGGCCCATCCACCGGTTGGCCGTCTTCGCCACGCTTGGCGTTGTTGGTCAGGGTGCAATAGACCTGGCCGTCTTTGGGGCTGACCACGATCCACTCAGGGCGGTCCATGCGGGTGGCGCCCACGGCACTGGCGGCCAGGCGCGCATGGATCAGCACTTCGGCCTGGTCGGCGAAACCGCTGCTGGCGTCGAGGCCGTTCTTGCCGTGGGTCAACTCGATCCACTGTCCCTTGCCTTTTGGGTGGTCCGGGTTGCCGTCGCCGGCATCGAAGCGCGCCACGTACAAGGTGCCATCGTCCAGTAGATGACGGTTGGCCTGGGCATTGCGCGGGTTGATGCGCTCGCGACTGACGAACTTGTAGATGAACTCACCGCGCTCATCATCGCCCATGTACACCACGGCACGACCGTCATTGGTTTGCGCCAGGGCGGCGTTTTCGTGTTTGAAACGGCCCAGGGCGGTGCGTTTCACGGGAGTGGATTGCGGATCGAACGGGTCGATTTCCACCACCCAGCCGTGGCGATTGAGTTCGTTGGGGTTCTTCGCCAGGTCGAAGCGCGGATCGTACAGGTGCCAGTTGATCTCGCGGCTGGTGACGGTCGCGCCATAGCGTTTTTGCGCTTCATCGAACTGCAAGTCGGACTTACTGCTGCCGAAGCAGTCGGTGAAGTTTTCTTCGCAGGTCAGGTAAGTGCCCCACGGCGTCATGCCGTTGGCGCAGTTCTGGAAAGTCCCCAGTACATTTTTGCCGCTCTGGTCGGCACTGGTTTTAAGCAGGTCGTGGCCGGCGGCCGGGCCGCGCAGGCGAATCGGCGTGTTGCCGTGGATCCTGCGGTTGTAGCGCGATTGCTGGACGAACTGCCATTGGCCGCGACGACGCTGGACCTCGATCACCGACACCCCTTCGCTGGCCTGGGCCTTGTGCACGTCTTCGGCCGACTGCGGCTGGCCGCCGTGGGGGAAGAGGTAGCGGTAGTTGGTGTATTCGTTGTTGATCGCCATCAGCGCCCGGTTATTGTCGCCGGGGAAGGGGAACAGGCTCATGCCGTCGTTGTTGTCGCCGAACTGCTCTTCCTGTGCGCGGGCGGTGCCGTTGCCACTGGGGTCGAAGGCCGGTGCTTTTTTCTGCAGTGGCTGGCCCCAGCTGATCAGCACCGAGGACTTGTAGCCTGGCGGCAACGTGATGGTGTCGGCCGTGGCGGCGGCGATGCTGTTGAAGCCCAGCAGGCGGCTGTTGCCTTCGCTCACGGCGGCGGCCAGGACGCTGCGGCTCAGCAGGTTGCCGCCCAGGAACATCGCCGCGCCGCACAGGGCGCCGGCGCTGATGAAGCTGCGCCGGCTCAGGCCGACGATCTTTTCCAGGTCGGTGGATTGGTTTTCTTCTAATAGGCTCATCTGAGGCTCCCTGCTGGTTTTGGCAGTCACCTTAGAGCGGGTCGATGAAACTATTGTTGCAACACGCTACAGCGGTGTGCCGAGCAGCACATTTGTCGCTGAAAACGTCACTTGCACCGGTGAGCCGGTTTCCAGATGCTGCTTGTGTAGCTCAAGCGGGTCGGCCAGGGCGCACAGCGTCTGGCCGTTGGGCAGGCCGATGCGCACTTCGCTGGGGCCGTCTTCGGCGGCGTCGACCTGTTCGATCAGGCCGCGCAGCGTATTGGTCCCCGGTTTTTCCGCTTGTTCGATGGGGTGCAATTGCAGCCAGCCAGCCTTGATCAGCGCCACCACGTCGGTGCCGACAGCCAGCTCCAGGCGCAGCGTGCTGTCATGGGTAATCTGGGCTTCGATGAGCAGGCCCCGGGCCAGCTCCAGGCGTACCCGGTCGTTGTGCCCCTGGGCCTCGATACTCAGGACCTTGCCATGCAATTGATTGCGGGCGCTGGTGCGCAGCATCAGGCGACTGAGCAGGCCCAGGTCGCCGGCATCCTCGCTTGCTTCCAGCAGTTGCGTCTGCAGCATTTGCAGGCGCAGATACAGGCGCAGCACGCGTTGACCTTCCTCCGACAACTTGGCGCCGCCACCGCCCTTGCCGCCGACACTGCGTTCCACCAACGGTTGGTCCGCCAGGTTGTTCAACTCATCGATGGCATCCCACGCCGCCTTGTAGCTCAGGCCCGCGCTCTTGGCTGCGCGGGTGATCGAACCTTGTTCGGCGATATGCTGCAACAGGGCGATGCGTTGCGGGCGCCGAACGATGTGCTGGGTCAGAAGCGTGGGCAAGGACATGGCGGAAACTGCGTGTAAAGGTCGATGAGCGGACGTTGGCGCCTTGGGCGTGGCGCGTCAAGCCGACTCTCCGGGTTTCGGCGTGCGAGCCAGGCAGTACACATCGACCCGCGCAGCGCCGGCATCGAGCAGCAGGGCGGCCAGTGCCTGAGCGGTGGCGCCAGTGGTGAGCACGTCGTCGACCAACGCCAAGTGACGGTTGCGCAACGATGCCTGGGGCGCGAGGGCAAAGGCCTGACGCAGGTTTCGCCGCCGGGCCCTGGCATCGAGAGCCTGTTGGGCGGGGGTGTCCTGGGTGCGTCGCAGCAGGTGTTCTTCGCATGGGATCGCCAGCGGCCCACTGAGCCAGCGGGCCAGCAACGCTGCCTGGTTGAAACCGCGCTGGCGCAAACGCCGGGCCGCCAGTGGCACCGGCACCAGCGCGTCGGGCCGCTCCAGCCCTTCGTCGAAATGGTGTTGCAGCGACTGCGCCAACAATTCGCCCAGCAGCCTGCCCAGGGGCCATTTCGCCTGATGCTTGAAACGGGTGATCAGACTGTCCATCGGGAAGTCGTAGGTCCAGGGCGCCAGGACCCGTTTGAAGGCCGGCGGTCGCGAGGCGCACTGTCCGCAACGCAGTCCGGCCATGGGCAGCGGCAAGGCGCAGACGCTGCATTGATCGCCGAGCCAGGGCAACTCGCTTTCACAGGGTGTGCAGATGGGTTGTGGCGTATCGGTGCTTTCGCCGCACAGCAGGCAGGGTTGTTTGTTTTTTAACCAGATGTAAACCGGTCCTTTGTATCGTGGTTGACAGCGCATGGCTCTTCCTTAAATATGCCGAACATCCGTGTCGCGCCTGTGGGTATTCCATGCCCCAGGCGCTAGCCAAGCATAATCAAGGAAATGCCCATGAGCGCCAGCACCACTGCCAACCTGCGTCATGACTGGTCTTTGGCCGAAGTCAAGGCACTCTTCGTCCAGCCATTCAATGACCTGCTGTTCCAGGCGCAGACCGTGCACCGCGCGCACTTCGACGCCAACCGCGTCCAGGTTTCCACGCTGCTGTCGATCAAGACCGGCGCGTGCCCGGAAGATTGCAAATATTGTCCGCAGTCCGGTCACTACAACACCGGGCTGGATAAAGAGAAATTGCTCGAAGTGCAGAAGGTCCTCGAAGAGGCCGCGCGCGCCAAGTCCATTGGTTCGACACGCTTCTGCATGGGGGCGGCCTGGAAGCACCCGTCGGCCAAGGACATGCCCTATGTGTTGGAAATGGTCAAAGGCGTGAAGGCCATGGGCCTGGAAACCTGCATGACCCTGGGCCGACTCGACCAGGAGCAGACCGAAGCGCTGGCCCAGGCCGGCCTGGACTACTACAACCACAACCTCGACACCTCGCCGGAGTTCTACGGCAGCATCATCACCACCCGCACCTACAGCGAGCGCCTGCAAACCCTGGCCTACGTGCGTGATTCGGGGATGAAGATCTGCTCCGGCGGCATCCTCGGCATGGGCGAATCCCTGGACGACCGCGCCAACTTGCTGATCCAACTGGCGAACCTGCCAGAGCACCCAGAATCGGTGCCGATCAACATGTTGGTCAAAGTTGCCGGCACGCCGTTGGAGAATGCCGAGGACGTCGATCCGTTCGATTTCATCCGTATGCTCGCCGTGGCGCGGATCATGATGCCCCAGTCCCATGTGCGCCTGTCCGCCGGCCGTGAAGCGATGAACGAGCAAATGCAGTCCCTGGCGTTCCTGGCCGGAGCGAACTCGATTTTCTACGGCGACAAGCTGTTGACCACCGCCAACCCGCAAGCCGACAAGGACATGCAGTTGTTCGCACGCCTGGGCATTCAGCCCGAAGCCGGCGAAGAACATGCCGACGAAGTGCATCAGGCGGCGATTGAACAGGCGCTGGTGGAGCAGAAGAGCAGCGAGCAGTTCTATAACGCCGCTGTTTGAGTTGACGCAAAACCCAGTGTGGGAGCGGGCTTTGTGGGAGCCAAGCCGGCTCCCACAGGGGATCTCATCCCGTCTTAAATCAGTGGTTCACCCCGAGGCCTGCATGCCCTTCGATCTCGCCGCACGCCTGGCTGCCCGTCGTGCCGACAACCTCTATCGCCAGCGCCCGCTGCTCGAAAGCCCGCAGGGCCCGGAAGTGGTGGTGGACGGCCAGCCGTTGCTGGCGTTCTGCAACAACGATTACCTGGGCCTGGCCAATCACCCGCAAGTGATCGAAGCCTGGCGCGCCGGGGCGCTCCGTTGGGGGGTCGGGGGTGGCGCCTCCCATTTGGTGGTCGGCCACAGTGGCCCTCATCACGCCCTGGAAGAAGCCTTGGCCGACCTGACCGGCCGCCCGCGGGCGTTGTTGTTCACCACCGGTTACATGGCCAACCTCGGCGCCGTCACTGCGCTGGTGGGGCAGGGCGACACAGTGCTGGAAGACCGCCTCAATCATGCTTCGCTGCTCGACGCTGGGCGGTTGTCCGGTGCGCGTTTCAACCGGTACCTGCACAACGATGCCTCGAGTTTGGCCAGCCGTCTGGAGAAAGCCACCGGCAATACTCTGGTGGTCACCGACGGCGTGTTCAGCATGGACGGCGACATTGCCGACCTGCCGGCCCTGGCCCGTGAAGCCAAGGCCAAGGGCGCCTGGCTGATGGTCGACGATGCCCACGGTTTCGGTCCGCTGGGGGCCCATGGCGGCGGTATCGTCGAGCATTTTGGCCTGAGTCAGGATGACGTGCCGGTGCTGGTGGGCACTCTGGGCAAGGCCTTTGGCACCGCCGGGGCTTTTGTCGCCGGCAGTGAAGAATTGATCGAGAGCCTGATCCAATTCGCTCGCCCCTATATCTACACCACCAGTCAACCGCCGGCCCTGGCCTGCGCCACGCTCAAGAGCCTTGAACTGCTGCGCAGCGAGCATTGGCGGCGCGAGCACTTGCAGGTGCTGATTCGTCAGTTCCGCCAGGGCGCCGAGCAGATCGGCCTGCACTTGATGGACAGCTTCACGCCGATCCAGCCGATCCTGATTGGCGATGCGGGGCGGGCCATGCGCTTGTCGCAGATGCTGCGTGAGCGCGGGTTGATGGTCACGGCGATCCGCCCACCCACCGTACCGGCCGGCAGCGCCCGTTTGCGCGTGACCCTGACCGCCGCCCACAGCGAGGCCCAGGTGCAGCTATTGTTGAATGCACTGGCCGAGTGTTTTGCCCTATTGGGACCGGAGCCAAGCGATGCGTGATCGACTGATACTGCTGCCGGGCTGGGGGTTGGGCGTTTCACCACTGGAGCCGCTGGCGGCGGCATTGCAAGGGCTCGACGAACACTGGCGAGTGGAAATCGAACCGTTGCCGGCGTTGGTATCGAACGACCCCGATGAATGGCTCGAAGAGTTGGACGCCACCGTGCCTCAGGACGCCTGGCTGGGCGGTTGGTCCCTGGGCGGGATGCTGGCCGCGGCGCTGGCGGCGCATCGGGGTGAGCGCTGCCGCGGTCTGCTGACCCTGGCGAGCAATCCGTCCTTTGTCGCCCATGAGCAATGGCCGAGCGCGATGGACGGCCAGACCTTCGATGGCTTCCTCGCTGGCTGTGCGGCCGATCCACGCCAGACCCTCAAGCGCTTCAGTTTGTTGTGCGCCCAGGGCTGCAGTGATCCACGCGGGTTGTCGCGGTTGTTATTGGCCGGGGCGCCGAGTACATCGCCCGAGGTCTTGATGGCCGGGCTCGAACTGCTGGCTCAATTGGACACTCGCGCCGCATTGCAGCGCTTTGGTGGCCCGCAACTGCATCTGTTTGCCGGGCTCGATGCGCTGGTGCCGGCCGAGGCCGCGGGTGAATTGCTGGCCTTGCTGCCGGATGTCGAAATCGGTCTGATCGAACAGGCCGGCCACGGATTCCTTCTGGAGGACCCGCACGGTGTAGCGGGGGCGATCCAGGCTTTTTTGCATGAGTCCGGCGATGACTGATCTGTCTCTTCCCCAATTGCCCGGTGCCTTGCCCGACAAGCGCCAGGTGGCGGCTTCGTTTTCCCGGGCGGCAACCAGCTATGACAGCGTGGCCGAACTGCAACGCGACGTGGGCCAACAGTTGCTCGGGCGCTTGCCGTCTTCGTTTGTCCCGCAACGTTGGCTGGACCTGGGTTGCGGCACCGGCTATTTCACCCGGGCCCTGGGCGCGCGTTTTGGCGTGACTTCCGGTCTGGCGTTGGACATCGCCGAGGGCATGCTCAACCATGCTCGTCCCCAAGGTGGCGCCGCGCATTTTGTCGCTGGCGACGCTGAGCGGTTGCCTTTGCAAGCGGCCAGCTGCGACCTGGTGTTCTCCAGCCTGGCGGTGCAGTGGTGTGCCGATTTTACCGCGGTGCTGAGCGAGGCCCATCGTGTGTTGAAACCGGGCGGGGTGTTTGCCTTCACCAGCCTCTGCGTAGGCACACTGTACGAGTTGCGCGACAGTTGGCGTCAGGTGGATGGCTTGGTGCACGTCAACCGTTTTCGTGGGTTCGAGACGTATCAACACCTTTGCGCGGACAGCGGGCTGAATGTCGTCAGCCTTGAAAACCGTCCCCATGTGTTGCATTACCCCGACGTGCGCAGTCTGACTCACGAATTGAAGGCCTTGGGCGCCCACAATCTGAACCCCGGTCGCCCCGGCGGCTTGACCGGCAGGGCGCGGATCCTGGCGCTGGTTGAAGCCTATGAGCCGTTTCGTCAGGCGCAAGGGCTGCCGGCGACTTACCAGGTGGTCTACGCCGTTTTGGAGAAACCGCTATGAGCCTAGCCTATTTCATTACCGGCACTGACACCGACGTGGGCAAGACCACCGTCGCGGCGGGGCTGCTGCACGCCGCGCGCCAGGCCGGCATGAGCACCGCCGCCGGCAAGCCCTTGGCCTCCGGTTGTGAGGTCACGCCCAAGGGCCTGCGCAATGCCGATGCCCTGGCGCTGCTGGCCGAGTGCTCGGTGCCGCTTGAGTATGCCCAGGTCAATCCGCTGGCATTCGAGCCGGCCATCGCGCCGCACCTGGCCGCCCGGGAAGCCGGCGTGGCGCTGACGGTGCAGTCCTTGTTGGGGCCGATGCGTGAGGTGCTGGCCCTGGAGGCCGATTTCACCTTGATAGAGGGTGCGGGCGGCTGGCGCGTGCCGTTGGCCGATCAGGATAATCTTTCGGATCTGGCGATGGCTCTGGGCTTGCCGGTGATCCTGGTGGTGGGCGTGCGCCTGGGTTGTATCAGCCATGCGTTGCTGACCGCCGAGGCCATCGCCCGGGACGGCCTGCAACTGGCCGGTTGGGTGGCGAATATCATCGATCCCAAGACCTCGCGCCTGGAAGAAAATCTCGCCACCTTGGCCGAACGCCTCCCGGCGCCGTGTCTGGGGCGCGTGCCGAGGGTCAAAGGCATTACGGCCGATATCGTGGCTGAGCATCTGCACCTGGATTTGCTGGATTAATCATCCAAGGGAAGGTTTTTACTATGACAAGGCACTGTGCCATTAGTGTTTTTGTCGGGTCTTTTCCTTGGGGTTCTGATTCAATAGCCATTGTCGACCCTTCAAGAAGACGAGCCCTGCCATGGAAATCTCAGGAAACACCGCGTTCTATGCCGGTCTGAGCACGATTCAGACAGGGCAGAACCGTGTCGATCAGGCGGCCGGCCAGATTGCCAACACCACGATCGAGCGTTCGGTCACCAGCCAGTCGTCCGAAGTCCAGGTTGATCGCCTGCGGTCAGTGGATCGTAGCCAGCAGTCGGACCTGACCAGCAACATGGTCGAACTGTCCCAAGGCAAGTCCCAGGTGCAGTTGGGCGTGAACGTGGCCAAGGCATCCGACGAAATGCTCGGTACGTTGATCGATACCTTCGCCTGATCCTGCTCTTCAGATTTTCGAGAACGCCGCGATTATTCGCGGCGTTCTTGCCTCTAACGTCTTATTGCTCAACTAATATTTTCCTACGCACATCGCGGATTCTTCAGCGCGATGGATTTCCCGTGTCCGACATTTTTTTCGGCTGATGATGAACGGCAAAAGATCGGCGCTTGACAAGATTTGGGCGTAAACGTATGTTTCAAACAGCTGTTTGACCGCTACAACAAATCCACGCGGTCGTTCATTCCCGGTTACATCAGCAGAGGTTTATCGCTATGCCTGACTACAAGGCCCCCTTGCGTGATATTCGCTTCGTTCGTGACGAACTGCTTGGCTACGAAGCGCATTATCAGAGCCTTCCGGCTTGCCAGGATGCAACTCCGGACATGGTTGACGCCATTCTCGAAGAAGGCGCCAAGTTTTGTGAGCAGGTGCTGGCTCCGCTGAACCGCGTGGGCGACATCGAAGGTTGCACCTGGAGCGAGTCCGGCGTGAAGACCCCGACGGGTTTCAAGGAAGCCTACAAGCAATTCGTCGAAGGCGGCTGGCCAAGCCTGGCCCACGACGTCGAGCACGGTGGTCAAGGACTGCCGGAATCCCTGGGCCTAGCGGTCAGCGAGATGGTCGGTGAAGCCAACTGGTCGTGGGGCATGTACCCGGGCCTGTCTCATGGCGCGATGAACACGATTTCCGAGCACGGTACGCCCGAACAGCAAGAGGCCTACCTGACCAAGCTGGTTTCCGGCGAATGGACCGGCACCATGTGCCTGACCGAACCGCACTGCGGCACCGACCTGGGCATGCTGCGCACTAAGGCCGAGCCTCAGGCCGACGGTTCCTACAAAGTTTCCGGTACGAAGATCTTCATTTCGGCCGGCGAACACGACATGGCTGACAACATCGTCCACATCGTGCTGGCGCGCCTGCCGGACGCACCGGCTGGCACCAAGGGCATTTCGCTGTTCATCGTTCCAAAATTCCTGCCTAACGCGGACGGTTCCATCGGCCAGCGCAACGCGGTGAGCTGTGGTTCCCTGGAACACAAGATGGGCATCCACGGCAACGCCACTTGCGTGATGAACTTCGACGCGGCCACCGGTTTCCTGATCGGCCCGGCGAACAAAGGCCTGAACTGCATGTTCACCTTCATGAACACCGCACGCCTGGGCACCGCGCTGCAAGGCTTGGCCCACGCCGAGATCGGCTTCCAGGGCGGTCTGAAATATGCCCGTGATCGCCTGCAAATGCGTTCCCTGACCGGCCCGAAAGCGCCAGACAAGGCCGCCGACCCGATCATCGTGCACCCTGACGTGCGTCGCATGCTGCTGACCATGAAGGCTTTCGCCGAAGGTAACCGGGCGATGGTCTACTTCACCGCCAAGCAGGTCGACATCGTCAAGTACGGCGAGGATGAAGAAGAGAAGAAAAAAGCCGATGCGCTGCTGGCGTTCATGACGCCTATCGCCAAGGCTTTCATGACCGAAGTCGGCTTCGAATCGGCCAACCATGGCGTGCAGATCTATGGCGGCCACGGCTTCATCGCCGAGTGGGGCATGGAGCAGAACGTTCGCGACAGCCGTATCTCTATGCTGTACGAAGGCACCACCGGCATCCAGGCCCTCGATCTGCTGGGTCGTAAAGTGCTGATGACCCAGGGTGAGGCGCTCAAGGGTTTCACCAAGATCGTCCACAAGTTCTGCCAGGGCAACGAAGGCAACGAAGCGGTCAAGGAGTTCGTGGAACCCCTGGCTGCGCTGAACAAGGAATGGGGCGAGCTGACCATGAAAGTCGGTATGGCGGCCATGAAGGATCGCGAAGAAGTCGGCGCGGCGTCGGTGGACTACCTGATGTACTCCGGTTACGCCTGCCTGGCCTATTTCTGGGCCGACATGGCGCGCCTGGCGGCGGAAAAACTCGCAGCCGGCACCACTGAAGAAGCCTTCTACACTGCCAAGCTGCAGACCGCGCGTTTCTACTTCCAGCGCATCTTGCCGCGTACCCGTACCCACGTGGCAACCATGCTGTCGGGCGCCAACAACCTGATGGACATGAAGGAAGAGGACTTCGCGCTGGGCTACTAAGCCTAACGCGGTTCTTCCAAGCCGCTGTTTCTTCGGGAGCAGCGGCTTTTTCATGTCCGCCGTAAATCACCTTGTGGGAGCGGGCCCGCTCTCACAGGGGGATCTCTAAACATTTCGAAAAAACATTCATCCAACTCGACCCTAAGAAAACCGTCCCCTCTGCCGTTACAGCGATGGCAGTGTGACATCTGTCACGTCTCGCGTGCCTTACTGCTCCAGTTGCAGGCACAATGCCATCCTTGATCAGCCGGGTCGGAGCTTTACCCTTGCCGCGTTCTTCCGCTGTACGTCTAAGCCATTTCCTACCGTCATTGCTGTTGTTGCTAGCGGGGCTTGCAGCTGCCTACGTCAAGGATCTCAACGTTTTCTTCACCTCGCTGTTCAACGTCCTCCCGACACTGGTGTTATTGCTGGGCGGGGCGTATTGCGCGGTTTACCGACGTCAACGTGAGCTGTTTCTGATGGTCACGGTGTACATCGCCTATTTCTTGCTGGATACCCAGACTGACTTCTACCGCGATAACGGCAAGGTGCGCGAAGACGCGGCGGTGGTGTTCCATCTCGTTTGCCTGTTGCTGCCACTATTGTTCGGGCTGTTCGCCGCCTGGCAGGAGCGCACCCATCTGTTCCAGGACATGGTGGCGCGGTTCGCGGTGTTGTTGGTTTTTGGCAGTGTGGCGCTGGCCCTGGAGCAGAGTTTTCCCCAGGCCCTGCTGTTGTGGCTTTCTGAGATCCGCTGGCCGGCGTTGCACGGCGCCTGGATGAGCTTGATCCAATTGTCTTACCCAATGTTCGCCACCGCGTTCCTGCTGCTGGCCTGGCAATATTGGCGCAACCCCCGGCCACTGCATGCTGCGCAATTGGTGGGGGTGCTGGGGTTGTTCTGGATGCTGCCGAAAACCTTCATCCTGCCGTTCACCCTGAACATCATGTGCAGCCAGGTGATGCTGATGATCGCCGCGGCGGTTGCCCACGAGGCCTATCAAATGGCCTTCCGTGACGAGCTCACCGGCCTGCCCGGGCGTCGGGCGCTGAACGAACGCATGCAGCGCCTGGGTCGCAATTATGTGCTGGCGATGAGCGACGTGGACCACTTCAAGAAATTCAACGACACCCACGGCCACGATGTGGGTGACCAGGTCCTGCGCCTAGTGGCCAGCAAATTGTCGAAAATCGGCGGTGGCGGTAGGGCGTATCGCTATGGCGGTGAGGAATTTGCCCTGGTGTTCGCAGGCAAGACCATCGACGAGTGCATGCCCCATCTGGAAGTCATCCGTCAGTCCATCGAGACGTACGCCATCCAGCTGCGCAACCCCGACAGTCGTCCCCAGGACGATCAGCAAGGCCGCCAGCGCCGTTCCGGCGCCGGAACGTCCAGCGTCTCGGTGACGGTGAGCATCGGCGTCGCGGAGCGCGTTGAGCAACGCACGCCTGAAGAAGTGCTCAAGTCCGCCGACCAGGCGCTCTATAACGCCAAGGGCGCGGGGCGTAACTGTGTGATTGCCTTCGGGCAGAGCCGCCGCGGCGCGGTGCGCATGGAGGCTGCCGCGGGTTGAGTGATGACGGCGCATTCAGCGTCTGGACTGTGATTGTGGGCCTGGGTGGCCGGCAGTAGGTTGAAACGATCTGCTACCGGAGAAGACCACCATGCCCGAGTACAAAGCCCCGCTGCGCGACATGCGCTTTCTGATCGATCACGTCTTCGATTTCCATGGCCGCTATGCCGAGCTGGGCGCCAGCGATGCCAGCCCGGACATGGTCAGCGCGATTATCGAGGAAGGCGCCAGGTTCTGCGAGAACGTGCTGGCGCCGCTCAATCGCTCCGGTGACGAAGAAGGTTGTCATTTCGACAACGGCGTAGTCACCACACCGACAGGCTTCAAGCAGGCTTTCGCACAGTACGTGGAGGGCGGCTGGCATGGGCTGGCGGTGGACCCGGCGTATGGCGGCCAGGGCTTGCCCAGCTCCCTGGGCCTGGTCATCAGCGAGATGATCGGCTCCAGCAACACCTCCTGGGGCATGTACCCGGGCCTGACTCACGGCGCCATGTCGGCGATTCACGCCCACGGCACGGCAGAACAGAAACAGGCCTACCTGAGCAAACTCACCGCCGGCCAGTGGACCGGCACCATGTGCCTGACCGAAGCCCACTGCGGCACCGACCTGGGTATCATCAAAACCCGCGCCGTACCCCAGGCCGACGGCAGCTACGCGATCTCCGGCAGCAAGATCTTCATTTCCGCTGGCGAACACGACATGAGCGATAACATCATCCACTTGGTGCTGGCCAAGTTGCCAGATGCTCCCGCCGGGACCAAGGGCATCTCGCTGTTCATCGTGCCCAAGTTCCTGCCCGACGCCACGGGTGAGGCAGGGGCGCGCAATGGCGTTTCCTGCGGTTCGATCGAACACAAGATGGGCATCAAGGCATCGGCCACCTGCGTGCTCAATTTCGATGGGGCCAAGGGGTTCCTGATCGGCGAGCCGAACAAGGGCCTCAATTGCATGTTCACCATGATGAACCACGCCCGGCTCGGCACCGGCATGCAGGGCCTGTGCCTGGGCGAGGCGAGCTTCCAGGGCGCGATCAAGTACGCCAACGACCGTTTGCAGATGCGCTCGCTGACCGGCCCCAAGGTGCCGGAAAAGGCCGCCGACCCGATCATCGTCCATCCCGATGTGCGCAGAATGTTGCTGACCATGAAGGCCTTCAACGAAGGCAACCGGGCGCTGACGTATTTCACCGCGCAACTGCTCGATACCGCGCACCTGAGCCCGGACGAATCCGCCCGCCAGGAGGCCGATGACCTGTTGGCATTTCTCACCCCGATCTGCAAGGCCTTCATGACCGACACCGGGCTGGAAGTGACCAACCACGGCATGCAAGTGTTCGGCGGTCACGGCTTCATTCGCGAATGGGGCATGGAACAATTGGTGCGAGATTGTCGCATTGCGCCGATCTACGAGGGCACCAATGGCATCCAGGCCCTGGATTTGCTGGGGCGCAAAGTGCTGGGTAGCCAGGGCAAGTTGTTGCGAGGCTTCACCAAAATCGTCCACACCTTCTGCGCCGCGAACGCCGGGCATCCGCAGCTCAAGGAGTACGTCGCCCAACTGAACGGACTCAACCAGCAATGGGGTGAACTGACCACCCAGGTCGGTATGGCGGCCATGAAGAATCCCGATGAGGTGGGGGCCGCCTCCGTGGATTACCTGATGTACAGCGGCTACATCATCCTGGCCTACCTGTGGGTGCGCATGGCCTTGGTAGCCCAGGCGCAGCTTGACAGCGGCCACGGTGATGGGGATTTCTGTCAGGGTAAATTGGCGACGTGTGAGTTTTACTTCAAACGTCTGCTACCGCGCACGACCGCCCATCGGGCTGCCGTCGAGGCGGGGAGTGATTGCCTGATGAAGCTGCCGGCGGAGTTGTTTGCGCTTTGATTGAGGGTGAATGCCAACGATCGCAGGCTTCGTCAGATCCTACATGGAAATGCGTATTCCCCGTAGGAGCTGGCGAAGCCTGCGATTCTTGTTGGTGACTAAAAATAACAAAACAGTCATGGGTTGACCCTATGTGTCGCAAAAGTTGTTGAGGTACACTCAGGTCATTGCGAAAACCGTCTTTTACGAACCAACTGTTTAGATCCTGCGAGGTTTGCCATGGCTGACTACAAAGCGCCCCTGCGCGATATGCGCTTCGTCCTCAATGAAGTGTTCGAGGTCGCGAAACTCTGGGCCCAATTGCCGGCGCTGGCCGACACCGTGGATGCCGAAACGGTCGAAGCGATCCTTGAAGAAGCCGGCAAAGTCACCAGCAAAAGCATCGCGCCCCTCAACCGCTCCGCTGACGAAGAAGGTTGCCACTGGGCCGACGGCGCCGTCACCACGCCGGCAGGTTTCCCACAGGCCTACAAGACTTACGCTGAAGGCGGTTGGGTCGGTGTCGGGGGTGACCCGGTGTACGGCGGCATGGGCATGCCCAAGGCCGTGTCGGCCCAGGTCGAGGAAATGGTCAACTCCGCCAGCCTGTCCTTCGGTCTGTACCCGATGCTGACCGCCGGCGCTTGCCTGTCGATCAATGCCCATGCCAGCGAAGAACTGAAAGCGGCGTACCTACCGAACATGTACGCCGGCATCTGGGCCGGCTCCATGTGCCTGACCGAGCCTCACGCCGGTACGGACCTGGGGATCATTCGTACCAAGGCTGAGCCCCAGGCCGATGGTTCCTACAAGGTCAGCGGCACGAAGATTTTCATCACCGGCGGTGAACACGACCTCACCGAGAACATCATTCATCTGGTGCTGGCGAAACTGCCGGACGCGCCGGCAGGTCCCAAGGGCATCTCGCTGTTCCTGGTGCCCAAGTTCATGGTCAATGCCGACGGCAGCTTGGGCGCGCGCAATGCAGCCAACTGCGGCTCTATCGAACACAAGATGGGCATCCAGGCGTCCGCCACCTGCGTGATGAATTTCGACGAAGCCGTGGGTCATCTGGTAGGCGAGCCGAACAAGGGCCTGGCGGCGATGTTCACCATGATGAACTACGAGCGCCTGGGGGTTGGCATCCAAGGCCTGGCCTCCGGTGAGCGTTCCTACCAGAACGCCATCGAATATGCCCGTGACCGCCTGCAAAGTCGTTCGCCAACCGGTGCGCAGAACAAGGACAAGGTCGCTGACCCGATCATCGTCCACCCCGACGTGCGTCGGATGCTGCTGACCATGAAAGCCTCGAACGAAGGCGGTCGGGCCTTTTCTACCTACGTGGCGATGCAACTGGATACCGCCAAGTTCAGCGAAGACCCAACCACACGCAAGCGCGCCGAAGACCTGGTGGCGTTGCTGACACCGGTGGCGAAGGCCTTCCTGACCGACCTGGGCCTGGAAACCACCGTCCATGGTCAACAGGTGTTCGGCGGCCACGGTTACATTCGTGAATGGGGCCAGGAGCAACTGGTGCGCGATGTGCGTATCACCCAGATCTACGAAGGCACCAACGGTATCCAGGCGCTGGACCTGGTGGGGCGCAAGATCGTCGGCAGCGGCGGTGCGTTCTACAAGTTGTTCGCCGATGAAATCCGTCACTTCACGGCCACCGCGAACAGCGATCTGGCGGAGTTCATCAAGCCGTTGAACAGCGCTGTCGGCACGCTGGACGAATTGACCGACTGGCTGTTGGACCGGGCGAAAAGCAACCCGAACGAAATCGGCGCGGCGTCGGTGGAGTATCTCCAGGCGTTTGGCTACATCGCGTATGCCTACATGTGGGCACTGATGGCCAGGGCGGCCTTGGGCAAAGAAAACCAGGATGATTTCTACGCGAGCAAACTGGGCACGGCGCGATTCTATTTCGCCCGCCTGCTGCCGCGTATTCATTCCTTGAGCGCTTCGGTCAAGGCGGGCAGCGAGTCGCTGTTCCTGTTGGAATCCGGCCAGTTCTGAAATGATGACGATGTGTAAGCATTATCTTACACGTCGTGCTGGCGTTTTCCCTCTATCGACGGATTGGATCCAGGGCTAATCTAGCTTCCATGGATGTAGCGCAGGACGCGCAGAGTAACAACATGGATACGTAGGATTCTGCCAGGACGGCAGAGTGAAATGGATGTCAGGGAAACAGTCTGCAAAGCCCCGCTTCGGCGGGGCTTTCTTTTTGTGCGCGTTTTTTGTTCCTGTCAGGCACCCACCATCGGGGCTGCTTCTGGTTGCGATTCACTGAACCCTGGCGAGCGGCATGGGGTCAATGAGCTATAGGGCAATTTGGCCATCGTCGATCAGGGAGTCATCCATGGATTTCATTCGCATCATTATCGCCATCCTGATACCGCCACTGGGAGTGTTCCTGCAGGTCGGCTTCGGCGGGGCTTTCTGGCTGAATATCCTGCTGACACTGCTGGGTTATATCCCCGGCATCGTGCATGCGGTGTACATCATCGCCAAGCGCTGAATTCATCGGTTATAGAACCCCCTGTGGGAGCGAGCAAGCTCACTCCCATAGTTTTTTGGTGTCCTATAGGTCGCTATCCATCACCTTGCGATAGAACAACCACTCGTGCTCCAGCGCATGGGCCTGGTTCGCGGCCTTGCGAAAACCGTGGCGTTCATCGGGATAGTAGTGCGCCTCGACCGCCACGCCGTTGGCCTGTAGAGCACTGGCCATGTCGCGGGTTTGTTGCGGTACCACCACAGCGTCCAGTTCACCCTGAAAAAAGATCACCGGCACCCGGATGTTCCCGGCGTGCAGCAGTGGGGTGCGGGCGCGGTAGCGTTCGAGGTCCTGTTGCGGATCGCCGATCAGCCAGTCCAGATAGTCACCTTCGAACTTGTGCGTGGCACGGCCCAGGGCGACAGGGTCGCTCACGCCATAGAGGCTGGCGCCGGCCCGGAATACATCGTGGAATGCCAGGGCGCAAAGGGTCGTGTAGCCACCGGCACTGCCGCCTCGAACGAACGCACGACGGCCGTCGATCAGGCCTTGCTCGTCCAGATAGGCGACCACCGCGCAGGCATCCTCGACATCCACCACGCCCCAATTCAAATGCAACGCCTGCCGATAGGCCCGGCCATAGCCGCTGCTGCCGCGGTAGTTGAGATCGGCGACGGCAAAGCCACGCTGGGTCCAATACTGGATACGCGGGTCGAACAGGGGATAACAGGCCGAGGTGGGGCCGCCGTGAATGAACACCACCAATGGCGGTTTTGCGGGTGCGTTCATGGCCGGGTAAAAGAACCCGTGGGCCTCCCCTGACGCGGATGGATAGCGCAGGGTTCGAGGGCGGCTGATCTGTTCGACGGGTAATGGCGTGATGCCGCCGGCCAGCACGGCCACTTCGTGGCTATGCCGCTCAATGGCAATGATCGCCGATGGGTGGGTCGGCGAGGCTGCAACGGCGTAGATGAACTGCTCATCCAGCGTCAGGCTGCGAAAGCGGGTGTAGGTGCCGGTGAAGTCCTCATCGGCATCGTCTCCTTGGCACAGGCCCAGGCGTCCGAAGCCCGCGTCGGTCCAACTGGCCAGGTACGTGTGTTCACCCAGCGGCAGCCAGGTACAACCACCCAGTTGCCAAGGCGCTGGGGCATGATCGGCTTGGGCGGCGGGCAGCGGTTTCAGGCCCTGGGCCGACTCCATCCAAGGCTGCCAATAACCACCGCGATCAGTCAGGCAATAAAGACGACTGGTCGCGTCGAAGCGCGGTTGCTGGATGGACTCTTCTTCACCGTTGCCCGCGACACAGCGCGGCTCACCCCAACCCGTAGCGTTGCGCTCGGCGAGCATCAAGCGCGTTGCGGTCCATGGTTGATGCGGACGGCTCCACTCGATCCAGGCGAGCCGCTGACCGTCCGGGCTCACGGTCGGCGAAGCATAGAAATCAGCGCCTTCGGCCAGCAGATGCCGTTGATGATCCGCCAACCCGATCGACACTAGGCGATGCTGATTGGCGTGTTCTTCCACCGCCAATACCTGGCCGTCGACGAAGCCTAGATCCCCATAGCGGCAGTCACCCGAGGTCAGCGCCACGGGGCGTTCGTCATTCAGGGATTGGTGGTACAGCTGCTGGTCGGCCTCATTGACGAACAGCACACCGTCATGACTCAGGCAGAATGATCCGCCGCCGTATTCATAGATCCGGCTGCGCGCGCTGAACCCGTCCGGTGTCAGGCAGCGAGGCATGGCGTCTTGCCAATGCCAGATCCGGCAGGCGCCGTCTGCGGGGCGGTATTCATTCCAAAACAGACCCAAAGGCCCCAGCTGCAGTTCGGCGAAGTCGGTGCCGGCGGCAACGGCCTGGGCGGCGCTGAAAGGCTCAACCTTTGGCGATGAGGCGCGAGTTTCGTTCATTGCGAAAGGCCAATTGTTCAATGGTTTGCGTGGCGTGCTCGGCGTCTTCACGCGCCTGCAGAATCACCCCGTGATGTTCGGACTTGCTGCACACAGGGTCGGCGTTGCTGGCGTCGCCTGTGAGCATGAACGCCTGGCAGCGGCAGCCGCCGAAGTCCTTTTCTTTTTCATCGCAGGAGCGGCACGGTTCGGGCATCCAGTCATAACCGCGGAAGCGGTTGAAGCCGAACGAGTCGTACCAGATGTGCTGCATGCTGTGGTCGCGCACGTTGGGAAATTGCACCGGCAGCTGGCGGGCACCGTGACAGGGCAATGCCGTGCCGTCCGGCGTGACGGTGAGGAAAATACTGCCCCAGCCGTTCATGCAGCCCTTGGGGCGTTCTTCATAGTAGTCCGGCGTAACGAAAATCAACTTGCACGGGTTGCCTTCGGCTTCCAGCTTGGCGCGGTATTCGTTGGTGACGCGCTCGGCGCGCACCAGTTGCTCCCGGGTGGGCAGCAGGCCGGCGCGGTTGAGCTGCGCCCAGCCGTAGAACTGGCATGTGGCGAGCTCGACGAAGTCGGCTTCCAGGGCAATGCACAGCTCGATGATGCGATCGATCTTGTCGATGTTGTGCCGATGGGTCACGAAGTTCAGCACCATCGGATAACCATGGGCCTTTACCGCCCGGGCCATTTCCAGTTTTTGCGCGAAGGCTTTCTTCGAACCGGCCAGGAGGTTGTTCACCTGCTCGTCGCTGGCCTGGAAACTGATCTGGATATGGTCGAGGCCGGCCTTCTTGAAGTCGCTGATTTTCTGCTCGGTCAAGCCGATGCCGGAGGTGATCAGGTTGGTATAGAACCCCAGCCTGCGTGCCTCGCCGATCAACTCGGCCAGGTCCTGGCGCACCAACGGTTCGCCGCCGGAAAAGCCCAACTGCGCGGCGCCCATCTCGCGGGCTTCGCGAAAGACCTTGAACCACTGCTCGGTGCTCAACTCCTGGCCCTGCTCGGCAAAGTCCAGCGGGTTGGAGCAGTACGGGCATTGCAGTGGGCAGCGATAGGTCAGCTCCGCCAGCAACCACAGCGGTAAGCCGACTTCAGGCTTGGGCGGCAGACCGCTGCTCTCAGGCAAGTTCGATCCAGTGCTGTGCACGGGCGACCTCCATGAATTGCTCGATGTCGTCACCGAGTTCCGGCACGTCGGGGAACTGCTTCGCCAACTCGCCGATGATGGCCACGACATCTCGTTCACCATCGATCAGGCCACCGATCAACGCCGCGCTGTCGTTGAGCTTGATCATGCCTTCAGGATAGAGCAGCACGTGACCTTTCTGGGCCGGTTCGTACTGGAAGCGATAGCCGGGGCGCCAGTGCGGGGTTTTACTGCGGTCGAAACTCATAAGGCGATCCCTTTGTGCCACACCCGTTGTTCGGTCACGCTGTGGTAGGGCGGGCGGTTCAATTCATAGGCCATGCTCATGGCGTCGAGCATGCTCCAGAGGATGTCCAGTTTGAACTGGAGAATTTCCAGCATGCGCTCCTGCCCTTGGCGGGTGGTGTAGTGCTGCAAGGTAATTGCCAGGCCATGCTCTACATCACGCCGGGCCTGGCCCAGGCGGGTGCGGAAGTATTCATAGCCGGTCGGGTCGATCCATGGGTAATGCTGGGGCCAACTGTCCAGGCGCGACTGGTGGATCTGCGGGGCGAACAGTTCGGTCAGCGAGCTGCTGGCGGCTTCCTGCCAGCAGGCCCGGCGGGCGAAGTTGACATAGGCATCCACGGCGAAACGCACACCGGGTAGCACCAGCTCCTGGGAACGCAGTTGATCGGGGTCCAGGCCCACCGCCTGGCCCAGCCGCAACCAGGCTTCGATGCCGCCGTCTTCGCCGGGAGCGCCGTCGTGGTCGAGCAGGCGCTGGATCCACTCGCGGCGGATTTCCCGGTCCGGGCAGTTGGCCAGGATCGCGGCGTCCTTGAGCGGAATATTGACCTGGTAGTAAAAACGGTTCGCGACCCAGCCCTGGATCTGCTCGCGAGTGGCACGGCCTTCATACATCGCCACGTGATATGGGTGATGGATGTGGTAATACGCACCCTTGGCACGCAGGGCGGCTTCGAACTCGGCGGGGGACAGGGGGGTGTTAGTCATTGTGGTTCTCCGGGCAATTCCCGTGGATTCTGTGGCGTCAGGGTTGGCCCCATCGCGAGCAGGCTCGCTCCCACACTCGATCTGTAACGCATGAAATATCCGGTACGACTCAAATTACTGTGGGAGCGAGCCTGCTCGCGATGGCGTCTCATCAGCCAGCAGCGATTGGCTGACACAGCGCACACCCACTCCCACAATCGTCGCGTCCTTCCTACAACTCAATACTCATTCCGTCGTAAGACACTTCAATCTTTCGACGTACAAGCTCAGCTCGCTCGGGCGAGTCTTCGTCCAGGATCGGGTTGGTGTTGTTGATATGGATAAGGACTTTGCGCGGTCCAGGCACTTGTTCCAGTACTTCCAGCATGCCGCCGGGGCCATTCTGGGCCAGGTGGCCCATTTCCCGACCGGTGCGGGTGCCGACGCCACGGCGCAGCATTTCATCGTCGTCCCACATCGTGCCGTCCACCAGCAGGCAATCGCAGCCGGCCATGAGCGCCAACAACGACGCGTCGACCTTGCCCAGGCCTGGGGCATAGAACAGCTTGCCGCCCGTGCGCAGGTCTTCGACGATCAACCCGATGTTGTCACCCGGGTGCGGGTCAAAGCGATGCGGTGAGTAGGGCGGTGCGGCGCTGCGCAGGGGTAGCGGGGTGAAGCGCAGGTTCGGGCAGGCGGCGATGGTGAAGCTCTGGTCGAGTTCGATGCGATTCCAACTCAACCCGCCGTTCCAGTGGGTCAGCATGTTGAACAGCGGAAAGCCGGTGCTCAGGTCTTCATGGACCATGTCGGTGCACCAGACTTGATGCGGGCAACCTTCACGCAGGCTGAGCAGGCCGGTGGTGTGGTCGATCTGGCTGTCCATCAGGATGATCGCGCCAATGCCGGTGTCGCGCAGGGCCCGGCCCGGCTGCATCGGGGCAAACGCCTGGAGCTGGGCGCGGATGTCCGGGGAGGCGTTGCACAACACCCAGTTCACACCGTCATCGGACAGGGCGATGGACGATTGGGTGCGCGCCTGGGCCCGCAGGCTGCCGTCGCGAAAACCTGCGCAATTGGCGCAGTTGCAGTTCCACTGGGGGAAACCGCCACCGGCGGCAGAACCTAGAATCTGGACGAACATGGCTGCTCCATCTGCAAACCGAAATAAAAACGCCTCGGCTGACCGAGGCGTAGTGCTGCGTGCTTAATCGCCTGCAGCATTCAACGGCTGGCGAAGTACATGGTGACTTCGAAACCGATACGCAGGTCGATATATGCGGGTTTGGACCAGGACATGGGAATACTCCTTTGGTTGGGGTGCTTTCGTTAGATAGAACGGTTGAGACCTATACATATAGTCCACCTCCTTTCGGAGATGTTCAGATGCTTAGGCGCCTATGTTACTAAATCTGACATGTTCGTTCGCCGTGATTCTCGAAGAAAGCTCATTACACCCCCTGTAATGATCACTACGCCGCTTGCCAGCGCTCTCTCGGGCAGGTTCCGTTGCTCAGGCAATACCATCCCCCTTCAGCCTCGATCAAGTGTTGGACGGCCATTTGCAGCTGCGTGCGATCCAGGCACACGATGGCAGCGGACAGTTGCTCAAGATAATCCGACGGGTGGCCGGCCAGCGTGCCCTGCCAGAGTAGCTCAGCGGCCTGGGCGCAGGGCAGGGCGGTGCTCTGGAGTTGGGCGGCGAGCGCCTGCTGCTGGCCGGTCAGGGATGAGTCATCGAGCTGCTCGATCAGCGCCGGTAACCCGGTCAGGAATTGCTCGATGTGGGCGCTCAGTTGCGGCGCCGAGAGGCTGGGTGATTGGACGCCGAACAACATTCCGGTTTGCCCGTCGATCTGTTTCAACCCACTGAACACCGCATAACCCAACTGCAACTCCACGCGCAGGCGCTGGTAGAACGGCGTCTGACACAGCTGCGCCAGCAACCGCCAGGCGGCTTCGTCGGCCAGTGTCGAGGTGGCTGTCGGGCAAAACAGCAATACGGCCGGTTCTTCGCCGTGAGTCTGGAGTGTATGCCAGGTGCGTTGCCCGCGAGGTGCCGGTACCTGGCTGGCTTGATCGCCGACGATGCCCGGCACCCGGGCCAACGCAGGGCCCAGCGCCCCTTGGGTGGCGGCCGACAGGCCGATGGACAGCCCGTCCCATCGGGCCGTTGCCCACACACTTTGGTCGCAGTCGGGCACTGGCAGCGCTGATGATTGCCGGTTGTGCCGGCAGTGATTCGGCAGCGCCTTCAACAGATGTCGAATCGGTATCGGCGGGGTTTCGTGAACGGTGCGGGCCATTGGCAGTGGTTGCGCAAGCTTTACCAGCAGGTGTTCGAGCACCAGCGGTATCGGCGACTGCAAGCCGACCAGTTTCAGCAGCCATTGATGACCGGAGGGTTCGAAGCTGACGTCCACGCCAGCCTGGCGAGCATCCTCACGCACATCCTGCAGGTGCCGGTCGAGCCTGAATGGAAAGTCGAGCGGTGCCTGGGTCGTCAGTTGCCAACGCAGGTACACCGCGCCGTCACGAGCGTTGTCCGGCAGCGCCTGGCTGAACTGCATCGGCGAGCGTTCCCGGCGACCCCGGGAGCGGTCCTGGGCGAAGGTTCGCAAGCCGCGGTGGGCGCTGGTCTGGCCGCGTATCAGTCCGGCGCGGGGCGCTTCGCTTGGCATTTGCAAGAACGGGTTGGGCGCGGGCAATTGCCATTGTTCGATGATGTTATCGACAGGGTGCAGTTGCTTGAGAATTTCCCTGAGCCTCACGAGGTCGTTCGCCAGCAGCGGCGCGCCACACCCGTCACCGTCCCCGCGGGCCACCTGCAAGGCCGACCCTGTCTCCTGCCGACGCACCAGCTGTGCGGTGAACTCCTGGCGCAGCGGCGCCCAGTCGTCCTGGGCGGCAAAGAACCCCAGCCAGTCGTGCAGCAGCGGCTGGATCTGCGCCGCTACCTGAGCGTCGGCATGCTTGAGTTCGATGTGCAGCAGCGCCTGCCCGGTAAATTCATACAGCACGGTGGCTTTAAGGCTGTCAGCCAGGCCGCGCTGACGCAGCGTGGCGAGCAGGCCGCCTGGTTTGCTGGAGTTCAGCCACGTACAGAGAAAGTCCAGGGCTTGAGGCGAGGCGGCGGGCAAATCTTCGAAGGCGAACAGCAGATCAAGGCAACCCTCGTGGCCCTGTTGATAACTCGTCTGGGACGTTGCCATCAGCTTTGGCGGTGCCGGCCTGGCAAGCGCTTCGCCGGCCGGTACATGGCTGCCAAATTGTTCAGCCAATGCTTTCAAGGCGTCGATGCTTTGCGGGCCGACCAGGCTCAGGGTCATCTGGCCGCTTTGGTAAAAGCGGCGATAGAAGTCGTGCAATGCGCTTTGGAACTCGGCTTGCGTCACCGCGAGGCTGTCGCGATTGCCAGCATGAAAACCGCGCAACGGATGGGCCGCCGACAGGCCGTCAAGCAAGGCAAGCTGTCGCTGGGCCGCAGCATCCTGGGACCAGGCGACGAACTCGGCGTGCAGCACTTCCCGTTCGCGCAACTGATCGGCTTCATCCAGGCGTGGGTGGGCGAGCATGTCCCACAATCGTTCCAGTCCGTCGACGAAGGTTGCGGGTGGCAATTCGAAAAAAAAATCCGTGGTGCGTTCGCTGGTGCGGGCATTGAGCTGGCCGCCGTGGCGCTGCACGTAGGCCATGAGGTTCTCCCCAACGGGAAAACGCTCGGTGCCGAGGAAGAACAGATGCTCGAGCAAGTGCGCCAATCCCGGCCAGGCCAAGGGCGCATCATGGCTGCCAGCCGCGACTCGCAGTACCGCAGCGCTGCGCTTGAGGCCTGGGACATGACGCAATGTCACCCGCAAGCCGTTGGCCAGGGTTTCAGTGTGGGGGTGGAGGGAGTCGGGGGCCGGCATGAGCGCTTCCAGAACAAAGATGCGCTCATGCTAGCGGATTAGGCCGCGTTCTCAATCCTCAATCAGTGTTTGTGCAGGTCGTCGTAAAGCTCAGGGCGTCGATCGTGCAGGTAGTTGTAGGCCGCGCGGGAGTCTTCCATCAGTTGTCGATCCAGTTCTCCGACGATCAAGGTCTCATCCAGCCCAGCAAGGGCCGGGCGGCTGCCATTCGGTGCGGCGATGCTGCTTTGGCCGCAATACTGCAATTCACCTTCCTGGCCGCAGTAGTTGGCGTACGCCACGAAACACTGGTTCTCGATGGCCCGGGCCCGCACGGTGACGTCGGCGATGAACGTGTAGGGTTGCATGTTGGCGGTAGGCACCAGGATAAGCTCGGCACCGGCCAGGGCCAGGCGTCGGGCATTTTCCGGAAACTCCAGGTCGTAGCAGATCAGGAGGCCGAGCTTCCAGCCATTGAGCTCCACGATGGGCAATGCGGCGTCGCCGGCGCTGAACATGGCGTGATCGAGGTCACCGAACAGGTGGCTCTTGCGGTAGTTGGTCAGGCGCTCGCCCTGGGCGTCGATCAGCTGCACGGCGTTGTAGATATGTCCGTCTTCGTCGCGCTCAGGGTAGCCATAGACAATCGCCAGGCCTGCGGCCTTGGCAATGCGGGCGATCTGTTGCGCCCACTCGCCGTTGTAGACCTCGGCCAATACATTCACCGCGTCGACGCCGATGTTGTAGCCGGTCATGAACATCTCCGGCAGCACCAGCACATCGGCGCCCCTGGCTTCCAGTGCCACCTGGTGCAAGCGTTGCAGGTTGCCGGCTGGGTCCAGTGGCAGCGGCGGGCATTGGTAGAGGGCTACACGCATCAATAACTCCTTTTATTCGGGCAGAGCGATCGGACCGATCTCATGGAACACATCACCTGGGCCCGGGTTCTCGGCGTGAGTTTCACCGCCGAAGTGCTTCATGATTCCCCACACGGCATTGAGTGAGGTCTGTACCGCGCCTTCGACCCAGGCCGGTGTCCATGAGACGTCATCACCGGCGATAAAGATCCCGCGCTGTTCGGCTGGCATGTCGTCCTGCATGAAATGCGCATACATGCGCTGGTTGTAGCGATAGTGGCCGGGCAGGGCGCCCTTGAAGGCCCCGAGGAAATGCGGGTCGGCTTCCCAGGATACGGTGATCGGGTCACCGATGATCCGTGCGGCGATGTTCACCTTGGGATAGATTTTCTTCAGGGCATCGAGGGCCAGCTTCACGCGTTTTTCCACCGGGTGCGGGAGCATTTTCAGCGCGTCGCTCATCCAGGAATACGACAGGCAAATCACCCCTGGCTTGTCGTCCCCGTTATCGAACAGATAGGTACCACGGGTAAGACGGTCGGTCAGGGTCATGCTCATCAGGTCGCGGCCGGTCTCCGGGTCCTTGTCCTTCCAGAATGGCCGGTCGACCATCACGAAGGTCTTCGACGATTGCATGTAGCGGGTGCGGTCCAGGGCCATCCACATTTTTTGCGAGAACAGTGCTTCTTCACACTCGATCTGGGTGGTCAGCAGCCAGCTCTGGCAGGTGACCAGCACCGCGGCGTATTCGCGGGTGTTGTCCCAGACGTCGGTCACGCTGAACCGGCCATCAGATGCGCGGGCAATGCGCTTCACGCCGCCGCGTGGGGCGCCCAGGTGCAAAGCATTCAGGCTGGTACCTGCCGGCCAGTGTACGCAGCGTTCGGGCACGTGGTTCCAGATGCCGTGGGGCACCTGCTCGACGCCGCCGACCACCAGGTGCTGGTGGTCGTCGCAGTTGGTCATTACGACACGGAAGATTTCCAGCATCGAATTGGGGAAGTCCGAATCCCAGCCGCCCGTACCGAAACCGACCTGGCCGAATACTTCGCGGTGTTGGAACGACAGCTTGGCGAAGGCCTTGGAGGTGGCGACGAAGTCGTAGAAGGTGCGGTCGTCCCAAAGGGGCACCAGGGTGTTCCACAGCGCCTTGAGGCGTGGCACGTCGCGGTCGCGGATGGCCTGCTGGATGTCGCCGAAGCGCGAGCCATCTTCCAGCGCATCGGCCCAGGCATCGGCGACTTCCTGGAACAATGCAGGTAGGTCCGCCAGCTTCTGTGCGTAGTAGGTCTGGCCTTCCAGGTCGATGACCGTGCTGCCGGAAGCCGGGGTCAGCGGGTTGGGGAACGGCTTGGTCTCCAGGCCCAGCTTGTCGACGTAATGGTAGAACGCGGTGGATGACACCGGAAAACGCATGCCGCCCAGCTCGGCAATCACCCCTTCGGCGCCATTGAACGCTTGTGAGCGCAGGCGCCCACCCATCTTCGATGCCTCGTAGACCACCGGCTTGAGGCCCAGCTTCATCAGCTCGTACGCCGCCACCAGACCGGCGATCCCGGCACCGACAATCGCCACTTCGGTACCGTGGTGGTGGGCGGGAATGCTGCCCAGGCCGGCCGGATGCTCGATCCAGTCGTCAAAGGCGAAAGGAAAGTCCGGCCCGAAAATGGTGATGGGCTTCTTACCGTCTGCTGGGTGGCGATTGTTCTTGTTCATGGCTGACCTTGGTGGGCGACTCGACGCAGTGTTCGCGTCTGAGTATAGGAAAGATGCCAGCCATTCTAGGGAGGGTGGAGCACGTTAATAAGACACAATATGTCGTCGTTTTGAGTGCATGTCAGTCATTTTGATCTATTTATAAATCATAGTGACGAAACGGGTCCCCTGTGGGAGCGTGCTTGCTCGCGATAGCGGTATGTCAGTCCATGAAGGTGCTGAGTGAATTAATGCCATCGCGAGCAGCCTCGCTCCCACAGGTTAAGTGATGCAGGGTTTAGACTGCGGATTCCACGGCCATCCGGCCACCTATTCCATGAACATCCGGCCACTGATTCCACGATGATCCGGCCACCCATTCCACGGTCATCCGGCCACCCTTAAGGCAGGCAGCAACGCAGGATTAATTCACTACCATCGACCTCTTTTATCGAAGCAGAGAGGTCGTCGTGGAGCGGTTATCCATGCGTAAGATTCGAGAAGTGCTACGTCTTAAATTCGAGGTCGGCCTATCTGCCCGCCAGGTCGCTATCAGCTTGCAAGTAGGTCGAGCTAGCGTCGGTGAGTACCTCAATCGCTTTGCTGCCAGCGGTCTTACCTGGCCGTCTGCGCTGACTGACGCCGAGTTGCAACGGCATCTTTTTCCGCCGCCGCCCGCTGTCCCCAGTGATCAACGTCCGGTACCGGACTGGGCTCATGTCCACGCCGAGCTACGCCGCCCCGGCGTAACCTTGGCCCTGCTCTGGCAAGAGTACCGACTCGCCCATCCGCAAGGCTTCCAATACAGCTGGTTCTGCGAGCACTACCGCCTCTGGGCGGCCAAGGTCGACGTGGTCATGCGCCAGGAACATCGCGCCGGCGAAAAACTGTTCGTCGATTACGCGGGTCAGACCGTGCCGATCATCGAC
This sequence comes from Pseudomonas sp. RL_105y_Pfl2_101, assembly GCF_963970585.1. Taxonomy (NCBI): domain Bacteria; kingdom Pseudomonadati; phylum Pseudomonadota; class Gammaproteobacteria; order Pseudomonadales; family Pseudomonadaceae; genus Pseudomonas; species Pseudomonas sp. RL_105y_Pfl2_101. The sequence goes on along the minus strand of NZ_CAXAPG010000011.1, from coordinate 292 downwards.
CGGCGAACCGGAGAGATCCGCCAGGCCCAGATTTTTGTCGCCGTCCTCGGCGCCTCCAGCTACACCTTCGCTGAGGCCACCTGGTCGCAGAAACTGCCCGACTGGCTGGGCTCGCACGCCCGCTGTTTTGCTTTTTTCGGCGGCACCGCACAGATCCTGGTGCCCGACAATCTGCGCAGCGGCGTCACCAAGGCGCATCGCTACGAGCCGGATATCAACCCCAGTTACCGCGATCTCGCCGAGCATTACGGCGTAGCCGTGCTGCCCGCGCGCTCGCGTAAACCCAAGGACA